>NZ_JQCQ01000028.1 GCF_001437605.1 Pediococcus argentinicus | reverse complement strand
TAGATAAACTTATCGCTGCCAATCAGCGTAAGCATGCGGCATTTGCAATTAATAGTTATTTAAGATAATTTTATAAATCTAATATTAAAAATAAAAAGTGCTCAAAATTAAATGCTAAATTCATTTGTTTTTGAATGCTTTTTTCAACAAAAGGAAAATAAAATGAATATTTTACTTACGATTAAACAAGAAATGGGATCATTTACTTCGAAGGAATTGGTCTTAGGAAACTACATTCTAAACCAAGCTAATACAGCAGTAAGACAAACAATAGAACAAATGTCACAAGAATCTGGTGTTAGTAATTCGACAATAGTACGTTTTGCTAAACGTTTTTTTCCAGAAGGCGGATTTAAGGAGTTTAAGATAGCTTTAATGCTATCGCTTAAAGATAATGATAATAATCACTTAGATTTGGAAAAGAGTGATAATTTAGACGATGTGGTCAGTAAGATAAATGCTCGTATGGTAAATTCATTTCAAAGAAGTGATGGTTTAAATGCAATAGAATCTTTTAAAGAAGCAATAGCTTATTTGGAGCCGACAGATGAAGTGTTAATCTTAGGCGAAGATATTAACTATTCTTCGGCTGTTAATTTGTCACAAAAGATAAATGCAATGGGCAAGTCGTCGTCATTATTTCAAAACGTAGATACAATTGGCCAAGAACTTTTGCACAGGTCGTATGAAAACTTAGTTATAATAATTATTACTCATAATTTAGATGATAAGCAAAGGAAGCTATTGAGATATGCAAAAGAAAATAGTATTTCTACAATTGTTATTTGTAGAAATACTATTAAAGTTGAATATCAGCCAAAACTTGCAGTATTAAAATATGCAGGTGATCCGAATGAACGTACTTTTGATTACTCAATTACTGAAATAGTATCGCAAAACTACATTATTGAGCTCCTGTACTATGGACTGCTATTTCAAAATATTAAAAAGAGTAAATTAGTCGTTACAAAGTTACGTCATGAAGAGAAACTATTTTGGAGAGACTAGAACTTTTATAAACGTCTTTACGATGTTTTATAAAAAGCACTTCAACTGTGACAGTGTCATCCTTAATCATACAAATAACTCTATAGTCCATAATTCGGTAACGCCAAAGCCCATTTAAATTTGCGCTTAAAGCTTTACCATGAAAATAAGGATTGATTGATTCGTTAATGTGGTCATTAATCCATCGTACAATTATTTTTGCAATATGAGGATCTAGTTTTCGAAGTTGGCGCTTTGTAGAGTTGCTATAAATAACTTTATATCTCATTGGCCAAACTCTTTCATAATATCAGCATTAGAAACAGTTTTATTGTCATCTGTTTTTTTGAATTCTTCATATGCCTTTAAATCTAAATCATCTTCCATTTGGGGAATGATTACGTTGTGGAAATAATCACTAAAAGTCTGATGAGTTACGGATAAGTATTCGGTAACGAGAGCAAGTTCATCGTCACGCAAGCGAACAGTTTTAGTTGCCATATTGAGACACCTCCTCAAATTGAATTTATGTAATGCAATTGTATTACCTTTACTGTATTTTAACATAAACATACTTCTTTCTAAATTAGGAACACTTAAAAATACGTGAGTAAAGGTAAGTAAATTTAAAATGACGACCTCTTTTTGAGATCGTCATTTATTTATCTTTCCCTAATCGGCAATATCACAATTCGATCTGTAATCATCGAATAGGGTCCAACATACATAGAACGCTGTTTACGATATTTATTAGCGCCACTTTCAAATAACAGAGCTAGTCGATTATCATGTGGATTATTTACACTGATTTGTTCAACAGCAGGTGGAACTTGGAACGTTTTGACGCCACCGGCTGGAGCAAAGAAGTCGAATTGAGTACCGGAGTTTTGATTTGGTACTTTTACTAAGATATTTGAATTGGCATCTCCGTTTGATTGGGAGAAGATGCTTAATCCACGAGTAGTAGTTGCTAGACCTTGCATGCGGTCGTAACCAGGAGCCATTGATTGAATCAAGTCATCATCAATTAGCCCTTGGATTGTTTGTTTAGATGAATGATGATTCATGATTTTCTTAAGTTCGGCAATTGAAGGCTGCTTTGGCAAACCTTGCTTGTTAAATGGCATGGTGATAACTGAACGACTATTACGATCCTTTCCATATTTAACAACCACTAATTGATAGTTGAAATAATTTAAACCAGAAGTTTTAGCCGCCCATGGGAGATTAAATGATTTTCCTTTGATCGGCTTTTTTTGTGCTGAAGCATTATGGCTATCTATTTCGTGATCGTTAAACATTAACAACCCGGCGAATTTTTGATGGTCGTTTGATACCCACAAATGTTTGTTTTGATAGTCATAAGTGATACCACCAACGTGTGATTTACTTGGCAAAATAATAGTTCTGACATATTTTTCAGTTGATTTTGAAATCACAAAGATAACTGAATCAAGTTTGTGTTTGCCGTCGTAAGCACTGACGAAGAAGTATTTGTCATTTTGTGCCAATCCTTGAGGAACCCAATCCCGACCTAAAACAGGTTGTTGAGTTTTGTGATTGATTGACCAGGCACCGCGTAGACCAGGGATAACAATACTTTGAATTTGGTCAAAAGAGATATTTGAACCATTGCTACGGCTGACCTGCTGTAAGTCATGTTGAAACTCTTGTTTCGAAATCAATGGTTTTGTATCAGCTTGCCACTTTTTAACTTTTAAATGTGGATAAGAAAAACGATGGGTTTGATAATTATTCTCAATTAAAAAAACTCCACCGCCAATAATTATGAAAATAGCTACAACAAAGGCCATCACCTTGATAGTTAGTCGATTGTCACGATTCATATGTACTGTCCTTTCAAACTTTTTCTTAATTATAACAGCTTGTTCTGTATTCATAAAAAAATCAATCTATCTTCATAAACGATGAAATGCCTTATAAACATTAATAAATAAGTATCTTATTTTTTGTAAGTACACTAAAACGATAACGTTATTGTTTTGAAAAACCTAATAGTTATGATAAGTTATTTTTGAAAGGAAGATAGTAACCGGAACTATCTTAAAAATCAGAACTTAATTCTGAATCAACATGTTGACATTTTCTTTCACTAGTAAGAATCACAATTTAAACAACTACCACACAATAATGGGAGGAAATAGTTATGACTCTGAAAGTAAAATTATTTACAGCACTAGCATTAGGTACGGTTGCAATATCTGGATTGGCTCCAGTAGTGGGACATGCAGAAGAAGTTAGTACAGGTCAAACGCAAGCTGACTTTACAATCCATAAAAATACACATGCGTTGACTCTTGATCAAGCTCCAAATATGAGTTTTGAAAGTTTAGCACTTACAGATATTTTATCAGAGGAAACCGAGACGCAATTAATTGCGTCTACCAGAAGTCGTGCAACTCAAGCCGAAGCTGTAAACAATACATTGAAGATTACAGATACTCATCCGGACGACAAGAAGCCAAACTGGACCTTAAAAGCAGCAATGTCTAACTTTAAAACTAATAAGACTCAAGAATTGAGCACAAGTGGAATAAGTCTAGGTAAGTTAACTGGAGATGGACCTGATATAACTCCAGGAACAACCATTGGGTTGGGTACTGAAGGGACAGTCTTAAGCTATGATGGGAGTGGAGATAATCCAGCTAATAGAACTCTTAAGCTAGGGAGTGATACTAAGCTTCATTTACTTAGAAATTCTCACTTAGATCATGACACTACAGATGCAACTGCTGAGATAACTTGGACATTAGGTACAGATATTAGCACAACTTTAAAATAAGTTTTATGAAAGAAGGTAAGCGACAGTGAAACATAAGTTAATTAGTTTGATAGTACTTTTGGTGTCGGGATTGGCTTTTTGGAACAGTGCACAGCGTTCGGTTTCTGCTGATGGTGCGGGGTTTACAATTCAAGCCAAGCAGCCAGATAATCAACGTGATAAAAAAGCAACTTACTTTGATTTAGACGTTAAGTCGGGCTCAAAGCAGGATTTAAAAGTGGTGGTACATAACCTCACTAATAAAACTAAGACTTTTAAAATTAGTCCGAATGACGCTTTTACGAATGATAATGGTGTTATTGAGTATAGTAAACGCAATCTGTCAAAGGATAAAAGTGCTCAATATACCTTTAGTGAATTAGTAAGTGGTGTCCAAACAGTCAATTTGTCAGCAAAAGAAAAGAAGACGTTAACTTTTAAACTGTCGGTACCTGAAAAAGGTTTTCGTGGCAATATTCTAGGAGGATTCTACGTCACACCTTTAGACAAAGTTGAACCTAATTCTAAAAAAGGAATGGTGTTGCAGAATAAATTTGCGATGCTGCTTGGTGTGAGCTTGCATGGAAAAGGAACTGCAACCCCAAAACTAGAATTAGGTGATGTGAAACCAAAGGTGGTTAACACTCAACCAGTTATACTGGCAAACCTTAAAAATGTTGAACCTGTAGCTTTTGGAAATTTAAACGTTGATGCAAAAGTGACAAAAGTTAATTCTGATAAAGTCTTGTATAAGAACTCAAAACAGAAGATGCAAATGGCGCCGAACACCAATTTTAATTTTCAAGTGCCGTTAGACAATGAGGGCTTTAAAGCAGGCGAGTATACACTACACTTGACGGCTAAGCGAAAAGATAAGGTTTGGAAGTTTACGAAGAACTTTACAATCGCTAGTAATGATACAAAACTAAATAATGGACTTTCTAACTGGAAGAAACCAAATTATACATGGTTATACATTACGATTGCAGTTGTTGTAGCTATTGTGGGTGCCGGCTTAGCATTCTTCTTAGGAAGACGAAAACGCTAAAAGTCAATTAGGAAGCGAGGTTTTAAACATGGCTCCTTCCAAAGCATTATTGGCCTTAGTGAGTATTATAAGTATTCTTATTCCAACTTCCATTCAGGCAAACAGTATAACCACTCAAGGTGATTTTAAGATTAATAATGAAAACACCACACCACTTAGATTGAAGAGTGTTCCGCAATTAAGCTTTGAACGAGTTCCATTGTCATCCTTGCATAATCGAATGCAAACAGAGGTGGTTTCTAATGCTGTTCGACCAAGTTTACAAGGTCACAATTCACATTTAACAGTTAAAGATGAGCGAACTGCTACGGAACGGAGTCAATCTGGTTGGGTGGTTAGTGCTAAGTTAGCTGAGTTACTACATCATAAACAAAAAACAGAAATAGTTAATGCAAGATTGAATATCAAATTTGATAAAATATCGAATCCAATTCAGCTTAGTGGAATGAATACAGATATTTGGAAGCATGCTCCTAAGCCGAATGACCCGCAAACTGAGTATAGTTTAAAGGTCGAGGCTGCTAACATGGTTATTCCTAAACAAAATAAATCTGTCGGCGTGGGAACGTATGAAACCAAAATATTATGGACATTAACGAATTCGATTGGATTCTAGGAGGATTCCTATGAGAAAAATAATTATATTGTTTGTTATAGGATTCCTAATGGCAGTGGGCGTTTCCACTAATAGCTTCGCGGCTGAATCAATCGGCACAGATAGTACTGTTGAAGTTTATGATGACAATGGTGATGGTAATACTGACCACCAAGGTAATGGTAACGAAAACCAAAATAATTCTGACTCTTCTGAACAGAATTTATCAGGCAATCCTAGCGATTGGTGGTCTGATTTAAAATCAGGCAAACTACCTCAAACAGGTGAGTTTAATAACTTGTTGTTACTCTTAATTGGGCTTGAATTATTAGTAATAACTGGATTAATTATTTGGATAAGAAGAAAAAAGCACACTGAAAGCTAATCAAGGGCTGTGACAAAATAAATTTTTGTTCCACAGTCCTTTTACATATAACGTATAGATTTAAAAAATAGGGTGAAGAAGATGAAAAACTTACTAATTATTATCATTATGTTAATAGGATCAATCGGACCGCAAACTGTGATAGCAGCTACAGCAGACAATGTTGCTGAAAGCAGCATAGAAAAAAGCACGGATGAAAGTGCCAACGAAGATAATAAAGATAGTTCAAGTGAAAAACAGATTGAATCTGAGAAAAAGGATCCTTCTGTAGCTGAAGTTGAAAAATGGTCTGAGTTTGTAGAAGCATATAATAATGCTAATGTTCACATGATCAGATTAATGAATAATATTAGTGGTAAAACAAAGTTGAAACTAACCCCACGTACAGAATCTCTTAAGGTGGAAGGAAACCAACATCAGTTAAGTTTGTTAAACATATCCTTGCCATATGCTAAGAGTAATCATCAAACTATACGATTAGAAAAATTAGAAGTGATAGGTGGTCCTGAACAACAATATCTTTTTGAAAGTGATGACAAAAATGCTTTTGATTCATGGAAATTTGAAACTTCTGAGACCACACTGCGAGGAAACATGGAATTGGCTAAAAAGACTAATCCAGATGTTAGTTCTGAGGCAAAGGAATCGGATCAAAGTTCTGATGTAGAGGATATTGAAGATGAAAAAGAAATTTCTGAATTGAATTTTTCGAACCGTAATAGTACTGAAGATGCTTCAAGCAGCGCATCAATGGAGAGTGTTGAAGCTATGAAAGAATCAAGTCCTGAAGAAAAAGAGTCGGATGAAAGTGAATCAAAAGATATTAAAGGTAATACAGTAGAAGCTGCGAACTACGAAGAACTAAAAGCTGCTATTGCAAATCCAGAAGTCTCTTTGATTAAAGTTACAGAAGATATTCAAAGGGCTAAAGAAAAGAATTTTGATAAGATTAATCGATCTCTAAAAATTGATGGCCAAAATCATAAGATTGCAATTGGAAATCAAGAAGTTCGTTTAAATATTGATTCCAAGACTCCAGCAGATCAGAAGCCAGTTTTTACTATTGAGAACGCCACATTGGATAATAATGAAAGTGGACATGGATTTGTAACGGTAGATAGTAATGGTCAGGGAAAATATACTTTGAATTTCAAAAATATTACTACTCAAAAAGGATCTGTTCAGTTGCTAACGAGTGCATTAAAATGTCAGGTTAATTTTGCTGGAAAAATGAATTTACAAACTAAATTGGAAAATGCCGAAGTTGGGTCTTTAGATATTGCTCCAGGTACTAATTATGTTGGTGAAGAATATGGTGGACCATGGTCAATGATTGCTTTTGATGCAAGCAGTCCAGATGGCTCGACCGGTGCTAACAGAACTTTTGAAGTGGGCGATGGAGCAACGGTTGATTTTAAGACAACAGATAGTAGCTCTGGTGATAATAATTACGAACTAATCTTTGGGCATTACAAAAAAATTATAATTGGTGAGAAAGCAACATTTAATGCTCGGTGGGGACATGATATTTTTAGATTTGATGGATACCAATCTGGCACTACAGGAAGCAATAAAAGAAAAGGTGCTGAGATTTTAATCAAAGAAAATGCTGATGTAAGTTTGGATAATAGAGATGACACAACTGGATTGCCGCCAATTAACGCTGACAGTGGTGAAGAAAATTTGGTGACAGTTGAAAAAGATGCCAAGTTAAAGATTACTACTAAAAATATTTATGGGGCAATTGCATTAGACGGTGGACATACGAACTTTGTTGCAAATAGCCCGAAATTAATAGATCTTAAAAATTATGATGAAGAACATAAAGTTGTTAGAACAACAACGAAAAGCAGTCAATTTGATATTAAAAATACCAGTTTGTCATATTGGAGAAATAACATTGATTCTGCAAAACCAGAGGGCTCTCGAGCTAATATAGATCGTATCTCAAGTGTTAAAGGTGATAATTGGGAGAGCGTACCACCTGAGCTAGGTAATGAAATGAATAGTGGTAGCATACAAGTTCAAAGAATTAGAACTGAAGCAGCTGGTGATGAAAAACTAAAATTGGCGTCGGTACCTAAATATATTAATTTTGGTGAACATATTACGTTGAATTCTGGAGATGGAGATGCAGGGATTCAAAAAATGGACGGCAGGTTAGTGATTCAAGATTCGCGTTTTAATCGGCAGCCTTGGCAACTTAAGGCGCGTTTGTCGGAAGGGTTCGGAGGTCCTAAAGATCTCAATAATATACTTTATTATGGCGATCGTTCTGCAGGGACTGGAAGCGGAAATGTTCCAATAACTACACAATCCACCAAGATTATTAGTGAAACAAATACCGAGGAAGAATTTGAAGCATCAAAAGATTGGAACGATAAATTTGGTCTGAACTTGCAGTTTAGAAATGTGGGCAATGAAATTGATTTAGTTGGAAAGTATTCTGGTACAATCACATGGGAACTTGAAGATGCAGTGAATCCAGACTAATAATCTGGATTCTTTTTGTTTTGTTTTTGAAAGCGCCACCATCTATAATAAAGAGGTAGCCAAAAAAAGAATGGAGGAATGAGACAAATGAAGAAAATTATTAATGACCCTGGTAACGTAGTTCCTGAAATGGTGCAGGGACTAGTACGGAGTAATAGTGACATTGTTGAATTGATTCCAAATACTGAAGCAGTAGTACGGGCAGACAAAGAGAGCATGAAAGGCAAAGTTGGAATTGTAAGTGGTGGCGGTAGTGGTCACGAGCCAACTCACGCAGGATTTGTTGGAAAAGGAATGCTTTCAGCGGCTGTCTGTGGTGAAGTTTTTACATCACCAACACCAGATCAAATTTTTGAAGCAATTAAGGCTTCTAACACTGGTTCTGGAGTTTTCTTAGTTATTAAAAACTATTCTGGTGATGTGATGAATTTTGAAATGGCGCAAGATATGGCTGAAATGGAAGATATTCCCGTTAAGTCTGTCGTTGTTGATGACGATATTGCGGTTGAAAATAGTACGTATACTCAAGGACGTCGTGGTGTTGCTGGCACCTTATTTATGCATAAAATTCTCGGTGCAGCTGCCGACTTAGGCGCTTCACTTGATGATTTAGAGGCCTTATCAAAACAAGTGCTACCTAATATCAAAACTATCGCAGTTGCCTTAAGTGGAGCAACGGTTCCCGAAGTAGGTAAGCCTGGATTTACACTAGCCGATGATGAAATTGAGTATGGTGTGGGAATTCATGGTGAACCTGGATATCGTCGTGAAAAACTTCAACCATCAAAAGCTTTGGTGGAAGAACTAGTTGGCAAGTTAAAGGCTGAATTCAATTTTAAACCAGGCGAAAAATATGCCGTAATCGTCAATGGAATGGGAGCAACACCATTAATGGAACAGTATATTTTCATGAACGATGTTTTAGATAAATTGGCTGATGAAAAACTAGAAGTTGTATTTACTAAAGTAGGTAATTTGATGACATCACTTGACATGGCTGGTATTTCACTCAGTTTATTCAAGATTGAAGACGACCGTATGGTTGATGGCTTGAAACATGAAGTCAAAACAATTGCGTGGTAGAGAGGAAGAATAAAATGGCATTAACAGTTGAACAAGCAAAGACTTGGTTAGAAGATTTTTATACTGAAATTGAAGCTCAAAAGCAGTATCTTAGTGATCTTGATACTCCAATTGGAGATGGTGATCATGGCAACAATATGGCTCGTGGAATGACAGCTGTGCATGAAGATATCAGTGATGCGGATTTTGCCAGTGTTAGCGATCTATTTAAGAAGGTCGCAATGGATTTAATTAGCAAGGTTGGTGGAGCTTCGGGACCGCTGTACGGTACGGCCTTTTTAGAAATGAGTAAGACAGCAGCGGGATCGACGGAACTGAAAGATCTTGTTTCTGCGGCCTTAGCTGGGATTGAAAAACGTGGTAAGGCTACTACCAATGAAAAGACGATGATTGATGTTTGGTCACCAATGGCTGAAAAATTAAATAGTGATGAAGCAGTTAGTGAAGCTGATATTGATCAATTTGTTGAATCGACTAAAGATATGGTTGCTACCAAGGGTCGTGCTTCTTATCTGGGTGAACGTTCGGTTGGACATATCGATCCCGGTGCAATGTCATCCGGATATTTACTCAAAGCTTTAGTGAAAGTGGGGGCTTAATATATGGCATACGGTGTTGTAATTGTTTCTCACGTTGAACAAATTGCTGAAGGGGTTAAGAATTTAATTTCTCAAGTAGCAGCTGATGTTCCAATCACGACAGCTGGCGGAACCGACGACCATCAAGTTGGAACCAGTATGGAAAAGATTCAAAAAGCATTTGATGATAATAGTGCCGATGAAATTTTAGCATTTTACGATTTGGGCAGTGCCAAGATGAATCTTGAAATGGCAATTGAGTTTACAGACAAGCAAATTCATTTATACGATGTAGCTCTAATTGAAGGATCGTACACTGCAACTGCTTTATTGGAGGCAGGAACTAAGTTGGACGATATTGAAGTTCAGCTGAAACCACTCAAAATTAAATAATCTTGAGGACACAAAAATAGCGCAAAACCTTTAACGGTCTTGCGCTATTTTTCATAGTGTAAATCGGGAAATTAAGACTGATTCCTGTGCTTAGCTACGAAAACCCAACGATTCCAAGTACGAATCATTCGGTTTCCTATGCTATGCTCAGAATCAAACCGTCTTATTTTCCACTCAATTTATTTACTTTGTTTAGCTTCATCAATCATCTTTTGCATTGCTTCGGCTTGGTATTTAGCTGCAGCTTCTTTGGCTGCTTTCTTACCAGTTTCTTGCATAAGTTTTTGACGATCTTGAGGACTCATGGTTGGGTCCTTCTTCATGGCTGCCATAACAGTTTCTTTAACAGTCTTTTCGACTTCAGCTTTAACAACTTTCTTACCTTCAGTCTTCATCTTAGCTTGATTTTCTTTAGCTAATTTTTGAAGTTTAGCAGCTTGAGTTGTTGAAAGTGAGAGCCAGTCCTTAGGAATATAGAAGGTGTTATCACGACGGATTAGCTTGTCATTATTATCGGCAATACCAAACCAGAATTTATAAGCACCGTTCTTGTATTCCCAACGGGTTGTCTTAGATTCAAGACGTGGATCACCAGTTGTTGTTTTAACTTTATTGTAAGTGTCATTTACATTAGTATGGCCAGGTTTCTTTTGAGACTTGTCATGCTTGTAAATGTAAACTCGTTCAGTACCTTTAGAGCCAATGTTTTTGTATAAAATCATCGACATTTGTTTTGAAGGTGAGACGGAGTAAACATCTTCAGTAGAAGTTTCTGTAACTTTGTGCATGCCAAGGTGTTCACGGTCATTTGCAACCATTGCAATCATACTACCAATTACAGTAGCTGCTAGTAGCAAAGATACAATCAAACGTGGCCAGAACTTTGAAATCAAAGTCATTGAAAGAAATAGACAGATGGCAGCAATTATTAATAGGAAAATTATCATTTTGCAGCACCTCCGTTATTTGATGATACTTTAACGTCGTGACCGGCACGGCTACTTACAAAGAATGAAACTACTAAACCTACAAAACAGAATAGGATAGCAACCCAGAAAGTAGCGTGGTAACCAGAAACAGTAGCGTTGAGTGCTTGATCACGGTAAGCCAATGGCGTCTGTGACAAAATGTGTTTTGCAGGCATTTCGTTCCTAGTAACATTAGTCAAGATACTTACTAAGATAGCAGTACCAACTGAACTAGCAACCTGACGCATTGTATTATTAACAGCAGTTCCGTGACCCATCATGTTAAATGGTAGAGCATTCATACCTGAAGTTGTAACAGGCATCATAGTCATCGCAACACCAGCCATACGAACGGCATAGAGCACGATTAGATATAACATTGGAGTTGTCTTTGTGATAAAGGCAAATGGAATTGTACCAGCGGTTAATAAGAACATACCAGTGATAGCTAAACGACGAGCACCAATACGGTCAAATAGACGACCAGTGATTGGACTGAAGACGGCCATCATCAAAGCACCCGGTAAAAGAGTTAATCCAGAATGGAAGGCTGTTTCACCACGTACAATTTGAATATATAGTGGCATAACCATTTCAACACCAACCATGGCCATCATTGAAACAGAACTCAAAACGGCTGAGATTGAGAATGCAGGAATTTTCAAAACTCGAAGATCCAAGAATGGTTTCTCGATGGAAAGTTGGCGCCATCCAAATAGAATAACGACAATTATACCAACGACTAAAGTAGAGATAACAATGGTGCTACCCCATCCTTTGTCTCCAACTTCAGAGAATCCGTAGAGTAAACTACCAAATCCAACGGTTGAAAGAAGAGCTGAAAGCCAATCAAGTTTAGTCTTGCTAGTTTCCAAAACATCTTTCATAAACCAGAAGCCGGCGATTAGAACGACAACAACGATTGGGATGATCATTCCGAATAATGTTCTCCATTGATAGTTATCAATGACCCATCCAGAAAGTGTTGGTCCAAGAGCAGGAGCCACACCGATAACTAATCCAGCAAGTCCCATGGCAGCACCACGAGAGTTGGCAGGGAAGATTGAAAGCATCAAAGTTTGTAGTAATGGCATTGAAATACCAACTCCGACAGCTTGAATCAAACGTCCAGCTAATAGGAAGGAAAAGTTGGGAGCTGTGTAACAAGTGATTGTTCCAATTAAGAATACCAACATTGCTGATAGGTATAATCTCTTAGTTGGAATACGACTTGTTAGCCAAGCACTGATTGGAATCATAATTCCGTTTACCATCAAGAATCCAGTGGTTAACCATTGAACAGTTGAGGTGTTAATATCGAAGGCCTTCATTAATGTAGGAAAGGCGGTCGTCAAAATAGTTTGGTTCAAAACGGTACAGAAAGTACCAATAAGTAGGACAGCAACCATCAGTCCACGACTGTATGATTTACCATGTGCATCTACTGCAGGTTCCATATTCGACATCTCTTTTCAAAAAAATTTAACTTGATTAATATAGTCTTCTAAAAAATGTTTGTCAACTTATTTGACAAAGATGTGAAAAAAGATACAATTACTGTTAAATAAGTTAACTCGTTAAAAAGTAAATAGATTGTGAGGAGCATTAATGGAAACCCCAACTGATAGATTTAGAAAGGTCAAAAATCTTATTGACCAGGACGCACTGCTTTTGAGCATTGGTGACGTGGCTACCGCAACTGGTGTATCAACTCGTCAAATTAGATATTGGGAGAAAAAGGGATACATCAATTCCACTTTATCTGAATCAGGCCAACGCAAGTTTACCTATTTTGAGCTTTTGACTGTAGGTATGATTCAATCCAGAATTGAGGCAGGATATACTTTATCTGGAGCTGTTAAAGAAGTCCAGGAAACTTCTGGCGTCTTTAAAGAATTGCGCAAATTTTTGCAGGAAAGAATGGACCAAGTTAATGAAATTTCTACGGGATATGAATTTGATTTAGGAGAAGTAGAAGGCGTGGACGAAAACAAGCATTTATTCCTTTCCCTGGAAAAAGGTCATAAACGTAGCTTTAAAGTTAAGAAATGCAAATAGTTGACTAACAATGATGGAACTTATATTATGATGCTGAAATACTTAACAATTTAAGAGGTTCATCTTCAAGGGGCAGGGTGTAATTCCCGACCGGTGGTATAGTCCATGACCCGTCTACGGACGGCTGACTCGGTGTAATTCCGAGACCGATAGTTAAAGTCTAGATGAAATAGAAGAATGAATTTATTTAAGCAATTAACCTAGTCAATAAAAGATTAAGCTTAAGCCGATGCCCCCGCGCATTGGCTTTTTTGTTTAAATAAAATCCAAGAGGGTGCTCCCCTAATCATAGGAGGGTAATGTTATGGGTGTTTCTAGATTGAATAAGGTGATTATTGTGGCAATGCTAGCCGCAGTATCATTTGTACTGTTATTTATTGGTTTTCCGGTGTTACCAGGATTTCCGTTTTTGAAGGTCGACTTTGCAAATGTTCCAATATTAATTGGAACGGTGCTATTTGGACCATGGTGGGGAATGGCAACGGCTGGTGTGGCTGGTTTATTAGATATTATTTTTAAGGATGCTAATCCGGTTGGCATCTTAGGAGTTATAGCTAATTGGATGGCTGCAGCTTTGTATGTTCTACCTATTTACTATTGGATGCGTGGTAGTGAAAGCCTTGATCATAAAAAGCGTGATCGTAAGCTAGCTATGGGTATTATTATTGGAACCTTGCTGATGACTCTGATTATGAGTCTTGCTAATTTGTTCATATTATTACCACTTTATATGAAGTTAGCTAGTTTCCAAATCAGTATCTCTACTTTGAAGATGGTGTTGTTCGGAGTAGTTCCATTTAATTTAATTAAGGGAATTATTGTTGGAATTGTTATAGTTTTAGTATATTTCCGTCTGATTCCGATTTTACGTAAAAACGCATGATATAATATCTCCAATTCGAATAGAGATGGGGATTGGGATGCGTAATCAAACAACAAATATGATAACGCGAGCAGCTCTTTTGCTCGCGTTTTTAATTGCAATGGCTTTTATACCACCAATCAATTTGGGATTTTTACCAGTTCCACTAGCAGTTCAAAGCTTTGGAATCGTATTAATTTCACTTTTACTTCCATTACAGTGGGTATTTTATACAATAGGTAGTTTTTTGATTTTAGTTTTATTAGGAGTGCCAGTTTTAACCGGAATGCGCGGTGGAGCCGGATTATTCGTTGGTCCTACTGCTGGATATTTAATCGGTTACTTGCTATGTAGTTTAATACTAGCTTGGTGGTCCAATGATACAGATGAGTTATGGATAACGATATTTAAAACATTTTTAGTAACGGCTCTGGGACTTAATTTTATTGGAGCGATTGGAATGCATTTTACAACAGGTGTAAACTTACCAAAAGCAATCATGCTTTGTAGCGTATTTATTATTGGAGATACGCTGAAATCAATAGTTGCATCATTAGTATGGCAACGGTTAAAAATTCGGAGGTAATGCTTATGACTTTAAAAGAACAGATATTATTATTTCAACATTTAGAGACGGAAAGATTAATTCTCCGTCCAGTGAATTTGGATGATGTAAATGATATGTTTGAATACATGAGTGATCCAGAAGTTGCTCATTTTGTTACTTTTGATGTTCACAAAGATGTGGAAGAATGCCGTGATTCTGTTTTAGGTTATTTTATGGCTAATCCAACGGGAAAATGGGCAATTGAAGATAAACATCTACATAAAATGATTGGTACCATTGATATGCGGATTGATGAATCTACTAAATCTGCTGAAATCGGCTATGTGTTAAATCGTTCATTCTGGGGACAAGGTATTATGCCTGAAGCAGCTCGTGAATTACTACAAGTTGGATTTGATGAATTGGGACTAAATCGCATTTTTGCAACATATAATGCTAAAAACACTAAGTCTGGTCGTGTAATGCAAAAGATTGGGATGCAAAAAGAAGGAGTACTGCGTCAAGGAGCTGTGATTAAAGGCGAGTTAATTGATAAAGTCTATTACAGTATTTTAAAATCTGAGTACCACAGTAATTAATTTGTTATAAAAATGGGACTTAATCTTTAAGAAAAAATTAACTCCTTATAATTTGGGTTAACTGGTGGTATAGTTAACCTTATATGTTACAATTTAATTACATCAATTTTTACTTAACAAAATCTTAGTTGGGGGGATTAAGATGGTTAATTTTTTCAAGAACCTCTGGGCAAGGGATTCAGTTAAATTTATCGTCCGCACAGTATTCTACTTTGCAGTAATGCTCGTGCTAGTCTATCTATATGGCTATAGCGGAATGAGTGGCGGTACGTTCATTTACAACGAATTTTAATCCAGGGGGAATTAAACATGTCTAATATAACTGATGTTATAAAAACAATCGACCAAGTAGCGACTGCTGAACCTAGCCGTGTTGCCTACGATTATTTAGGTCAAACAAATACGTACGCTGATTTAAAAGAACTTTCAGATAACTTAGCAAGTAAAATAGTTGCAATGGACCTCGAAGAAGGTGCACCAATCATGGTTTATGGTGCTCAAACATTCGAAGTGATTGCGACATTTTTGGGTGTCGTTAAAAGTGGTCACGCATATATTCCAGTTGATCAACACTCACCTGCAGAACGTCTAGAAATGATTCAACAAATTGCTAAACCCGCTGCATGTATCGCAGTTGAAGATCTTCCTATCTCATTAGGTGATTTACCTATATTAGAAGGCTCAGATTTACAAGATGCCTTGCATACAAAAGGTGCAATTAGTGCTGATCATTTTGTTAGTGGTGATGATAACTACTATATTATCTTCACTTCTGGTACAACCGGAATGCCAAAGGGAGTCCAAATTAGCCATGATAACTTACTTAGTTTTGTAAACTGGGAAGTTAATGACTTTGCACTTCCAGAACATCCAGTAAGTCTTTCACAACCACCATACTCATTTGATTTATCAGTTATGGATCTTTATCCAACATTGGTAATGGGTGGAACTTTGAAGGCTGTACCTAAGCAAGTAACAGATAATTTTAAAGAATTGTTTGAAATGTTACCAAAACTTGGTTTAAATGTTTGGGTTTCTACTCCATCATTTATGGATATCTGCTTGTTGCAACCAACATTTGATGCTGAACATATGCCCGGTTTGACTCGTTTCTTATTCTGTGGTGAAGAATTAACACATACCACAGCACAAAACTTAAAGAAACGTTTCCCAGATGCAATGATTTTCAATACTTACGGTCCTACTGAAGCAACTGTTGCTGTTACAGCTGTTGATATTAATGAAGATATTCTAGCAAAATACGATCGTTTACCAATCGGAAAAGCTAAAGAAGACACTTTGATTTATATCTCAGACGAAAACGATGAAGCAGTTGAAAATGGTACTGAAGGTGAACTGATTATCTCAGGTCCTAGTGTTTCAAAAGGTTATCTAAATAACCCTGAAAAAACAGAAAAAGCTTTCTTTGAGCGTGATGGCAAACGTGCTTACCGTTCTGGTGATTTAGCAGTCATGGATGAATCAGAAATGATTTTCTACCGTGGCCGTACAGACTTCCAGATCAAGTTGCATGGTTACCGAATTGAGCTTGAAGAAGTTAACCATCATTTGAGTAACAACAGTCTTATTAAACAAGGAATTTCCGTTCCAAAATATGATAAAGACCACAAGGTTGCTCAATTAATGGCTTATGTTGTTCCTGAAGAAAACGACTTTGAAACACCAATTAAGTTAACGGTAGCTATCAAAGAAGAATTAAAGGACAACATGATGGAATACATGATTCCAAATCGATTTATTTTTGTCGACAGTTTACCGCAGACTGCTAACGGAAAGATTGATATTAAAAAAGTTATTAGTGAGGCTAACAGTTAATGGTTTCTTTAACCCCATACGAAAATCCGTCTTATTTCTTAATGTTATTTGTGGCTCTTCTTCCAATTGTAATTGGGTTATTAGCAGGTAGAAAGTTTCATTGGTATGAAACTTTAGTTTCATTCTTCTTCTTGTTAATGACATTTGGAGGTCCCAAGTGGCACCAAGGATTAGCGTTAATAGGATATTTAGTTTTTGAAATGATTCTAGTAACGCTCTATGATCGATATCGCAAACAGAAGAACGATACTTGGGTATTCGTTTTAGCGGTTCTGTTGGCGATTGCACCGCTAGTGGTTGTTAAGATGACACCACTACTAGCTCATGGTGGAAATGCCATTATTGGATTCTTAGGTATTAGTTATCTAACTTTCAAGGCTGTACAAACTGTGATGGAATTACGTGATGGAACCTTAAAAGATTACAATCCATGGTTCTTCTTACAATTCATGGCGTTCTTTCCAAGTATTTCATCAGGTCCTATTGACCGTTATCGTCGTTTTAGAAACGATTACGAAAAGGTTCCGGATCGTGATAAATACCTCGGTATGTTACAAAAAGGTGTTCACTATATATTCTTAGGATTTGTTTATAAGTTTATGTTGTCCTACTTCTTTGGAACATTCTTGTTACCAAGATTTGAGAAAACTGCAATGGCTACCCCAGGACTTTCGTGGGCACTAGTCGGAGTAACATATATTTATAGTATGTATTTATTCTTTGATTTTGCGGGTTACAGTTTGTTTGCTGTTGGTACTAGTTACTTTATGGGCATCGAAACCCCAATGAACTTTAAGAAGCCATTCTTGGCTCACAATATTAAAGAGTTCTGGAATCGGTGGCACATTACTTTGTCATTCTGGTTCCGTGATTTCATCTATATGAGACTGGTATTCTTCTTCATGAAGAAGAAAGTCTTCAAGAGTCCTAAAACAACTGCAAATGTTACTTATATTTTAAATATGGGATTAATGGGATTCTGGCATGGTTTGACATGGTACTACATTCTTTACGGATTCATTCATGGTTTTGCTTTAGTAGCAAATGATTGGTGGATTGCAGTTAAGAAGAAACATCCAGGTCGGATTCCACACAATAAGTTTACAGAAGCCTTTGCGATTTTTATGACATTTAACTTTGTTTGTTTTACATTCCTGATTTTCTCAGGATTCCTAGACAAACTACTATTTGCAAGATAATTTAAATTTTTAAAATAAAAGGGGATAAATATTATGGATACAAAAGAAACTGTATTATCAATTCTACAAGACTTAACAGGAACAGATGTTAGTGACGCAATGGACGATAACCTTTTTGACTCAGGTTTACTTGACTCAATGGGAACTGTTCAATTATTACTACAATTACAAGGACAATTGGGTATTGATGTACCTGTTTCAGAATTTGAACGTACAGAATGGGATACACCAAACAAAATTATTGCTAAAGCTGAGAGCATGAAGTAGTCGTGAAAAAAAAGCTTTGGATGATATTTGGACCGCTAGTTGTAGCGGCAATAGTATTGTTAGGACTTTTATTTTCCCCATTCAAAATAAATCGCATCAATAAGACGACCGAACGACAAGCAGCTACATCGCTGTCACCTAATGTATTAAAGGGTGAAGCCATTAAGAAGGCCGCATTATCACATAAAGAGTATGTGCCTTTCTTTGGTTCTTCAGAGTTTTCTCGTTTTGATGTAACACATCCTTCAGTGCTGGCAACTAAATATGATCGTAACTACCAACCATTTTTGATGGGTGCTCCTGGTACTCAATCGTTAACGCATTATTTCCAGATGCAATCGATTAACAAAGAATTGACTAATCGCAAAGCAATCGTGGTTATTTCACCACAATGGTTTGTTAAAAAAGGTACTGATCCAAAGGCATTTTCATTTTACTTTTCAACGTTACAAGCGGCTAATTTCTTGTTAACACAAAAGGGAACGTATACTGAACAAGTCGCTGCAAAACGATTATTGTCAATGCCTTCTGGTCATGCTAATGACCAAGTAGCGTCAGCCTTACAGCGTGTGGCTGATGGTAAGAAGATTACTAAGTTTGAT
This sequence comes from Pediococcus argentinicus, assembly GCF_001437605.1. Lineage (GTDB taxonomy): Bacteria > Bacillota > Bacilli > Lactobacillales > Lactobacillaceae > Pediococcus > Pediococcus argentinicus. The sequence continues at coordinate 2,348 of NZ_JQCQ01000028.1, read as the reverse complement.
CGATTCTACTTAAAGAACTTATATCACATGGCTCGTCAAGAAGATCGTCTCTTCTCAAGTATTCGTTTATCAAATAACGATGAAAAAGTTGAGAAACAAGCTAAAGATCTTCCCGCTAAAGATGATTCCAAAGCCATTGAAAAAGAAGCAATTCGTCAAGGTAAAGAAGATACTACAAACAATGATTTTGGTATCAAAAATGATTTCTATAAGCGTCGTCTTTCAAAGAAAATTAACAAGTTTAAGAACTTTGAAAAAGACTTCAATTACACAGAGTCACCTGAATTTGCTGACTTCCAAATGGTATTGAATCAATTTGCTGAGGATCATACTAATGTTATGTTCATCATTCCACCTGTTAATGAGAAATGGGCTAAATATACTGGATTATCACAATCTATGTTAGATGGCTTTAGCATGAAGATTAAGTACCAACTTCAATCACAAGGATTCAACAACATTGTTGACTTGTCACAAGATGGTGCAAAACCATACTTCATGCAAGATACAATTCATTTAGGCTGGACTGGATGGTTAGATGTTGATAAACATATCCAACCATTCATCAAGGACAAACAACCAAAACCTAACTACAAGATGGATAACAAATTCTATTCTCACAAATGGCAATTCTTGAATCCAGATGATTTAAGTAGTTACAAATAATTTTTAAAGAGGATTGCTCCTTATGAGCGATTCTTTTTTTGGATATTGATAGTAAAACAATCGTTTTGGTGGAAGGAATGTTGTTATTTAAAAATGAGTTGAATCAGTATTTTGATTATAAAGTTTTTCTAGATGTTAGTGGTACAGAAATACTAAAACGTGGTAAGCAGAGGGACGTGCCAAAATTTGGGTTAGGTATTTTACAGAAATATCGAGAAAGATACATACCTGTTTATCATAGATATCTAGAAATTGATAAGCCAATAACTAGCGCCCATATGGTAATTGATAACAATAATATTGAGGATCCTATAATTCTTAAAAAATAAATTTTAATTTCGGGTTGATATTTAAGTACCTAACTAATATAATACTAATGAACTTTAGTTTGGTACCTACGTATCATGAAAGAAGGAATTAAAATGATGTTACCAATTAATGAAAATAACAATAAAAATATTAAAAATATTAATCAAAATAACGAACAAAATAGCACTCCGAATACTCAACAAGTAAAACGAATCGAGCAAGTCTTTACAAATCAAGAGATTAGTCAGGTTGTTTCACGTTTATTAAAAGAGATTGAGCATCACAAGTTTGATCCCAAACCATTAAATAATTTTCTAACAGATGATGTTGAACTTGAAATTGATGGTCAAGTTGCTAGTGGTCGTTCTGATGTTGAGGAAATGTTGGAAGATTACTTTGAACAATTCTCAGTTAACATGTTTATGACTACTGATTTCACAAGTGATGTGGATAGTGACTATGTGGCTGAGTTTCAGACTAACTTTACTTCAATCCATGAACCATTCATTGCACCAGCTAACGTGTTAGATGCGTATGAAGAACATATTGGTGTAATCTTTGGACAAGCTGAATTAGATGAAGATGGTTGGAAGATTAGCAACCTGACAATCGACAACAAAGTGATTAGATAATAAAAAGCAGCCCACAGGGCTGCTTTATTTATTATTTAAATACTTTAAAACGATCTTCATCTGACATATATTCTTTTTCACCAGCAGGTGCTTCAATTGAACCAAATGGCATTTGAGAACGAAGTGTCCAGTTTTCTGGAATATCAAATTCTTTACGAACTAGTTCATCGATTAGTGGATTGTAATGTTGTAGTGATGCTCCAATTCCATTTTCAGCTAATGTGATCCATGTTCCAAGGTTAATGTTACCTTGAGTTTGTTCAGACCAGTTAGGGAAGTTGTCAGCATATAATGGAGCAGCTTCTTGTAATCCTTTAACAACGTCTTCGTCCTTGTAGAATAAGATTGTTCCAAATCCAGCACGGAAGCTGTTTTCAATCTTATTCACAGTATTTTGATAGGCTTCTTCTGAAGGAACTTCGCTCTTTAAACGTTCTTCAACAATTTTCCACAAACGATCGTGGTTCTTGCCAAATAAGAATACGGCACGTGTTGATTGACCATTGAATGCTGTAGGTGATTCTTTAATCACTTGTTCAACTAAATCAATGATTTCGTCAGGAGATTGTGAAACGTTCTTTCCTAAGTTGTAGATTGTACGGCGTTGCTTTAATAAATTAAGATAATCTGATTTCATGTGATAGACCCTCCGATATTTTTTACTATGTTGATAAGTATAACAACTTACGAAAAGTAAGTAAAGAATATCTTTTGCATAGCGTAACTTAATTGTGGGTGGAA
>NZ_JQCQ01000027.1 GCF_001437605.1 Pediococcus argentinicus | reverse complement strand
CGGCCTTTACTTCACATCCACTTTAAACTAAAAAATGGAGTAGACAACCCCGTCGAGTTATCTACTCCTATAGCTTAGTTAGTTTATTTTACAAATAAAAATCATTTTCCAGTGGTCACTATTATTAAGGGGTTCCTTCTAATGTAAACAGGATTAGAGTTATTGAAGAATGTTTTCAAACTGGTTTTGGAAGTTACATGTCTAGTATAAATAGTTGACTTGACCAGATTAATACCATTATTGGTATTCTTTATTTTAAAGATAGTATCATGTAAATCTTCATTTCTTTGTTTACTGGTACCAGGATATTCAGTAGAAATAATAGCAATTAAGTCGTAACTGGAGTCTATATTTTTGTATAAAAATTGTATTATTTTTGTTAGAGCAGCCTGATTATTATAATATTTATGACTTTTTAAATTTCTTATTGAATACTTTTGTATATAGCTAATATATAAATCTGACAAAGCTCGATGTCTTCCTAATTTATATGATTGTCTAAATCTAGGTAATTTCTTATTACTTTCTCGACGACTAGGAAGATCCAGTAGGTAACTGTTTGGAATAATTACTTTAGATTTCAAGCTACTTGAACTTTTGTGAAATGATCACTGCTTTAGATACTATCTATATGTCCCCGGTGAGAATCGAACTCACAACCTATCGCTTAGGAGGCGATTGCTCTATCCAGTTGAGCCACGGAGACTTAACAACATGAATCATTTTCCCATTAAAATAGATTCATGTAAAGTTATGATTAGCTATTTAGCCCAGTTACCATTTCTAAAAATTGGAATAATAGACCCATCAGATTTAATACCATCAATATTCATTTTGTTGGACCCAATCATGAAATCAACGTGTGTCTGACTAACATTCATCCCATGGTTCATTAGGGTCTCCGCATCCCATTTAGTTCCACCTTCAATGGTAAACGGATATGCTTCACCAAACGCCATGTGGTCTGATGCATTTTCATCGAATAAAGTATTAAAGAAAACAATGTTAGATTGAGAAATAGGTGAGTTATCGGGAACTAATGAAACCTCACCTAATGATTTAGCACCAGAATCTGTTTCTAATAGGTGTTGTAGAACATCAGATCCAGTTTCAGCGGTTGCATCTGTAACACGACCATTTTCAAAGGTTATTTTCATATTTTCAATAATAGTTCCGTTGTAACCAAGTGGCCTAGTGGATGAAACAACGCCATTAATACGACGATTGTCGGGAGCAGTAAATACTTCCTCAGTTGGGATATTAGCGACAAAAGTATTACCACTTGAGTCTTTTGAATCAGCAGCTTCCCAGATATGTCCGACTGGTAATCCCACTGTAAGGTCTGTTCCAGGTGCACTATACTTTAAAGCATCAAAGCGTTGTTTGTTTAACCAGTCAGCGTGTTGACTTAAGTCTTGAACTTTATCTTGCCATGCTTTGATTGGGTCATCTTGATCTACTAGAGTTGTTTTAAAGATTTGTTCCCATAAACAATTAACGGCTTCTTCTCCGTGAAGGTTTGGAAAGACACGTTTAGCCCAATCAGTATCAGCGGCAGCTACCACTAACCAGCTAATATCATTATTGGTAGTAACTTGCATAATTGGTCGTCTAGCTGTGCCTTGTGCAGATTGGAAGGCGGCTACGCGTTCAGTTGGTACCTCTGATAAGGCATTTGGATCGTCAGAAATTAGACTTATTCTTGAATAACGTTGATTAGCTAGTTCTTGCCATTTTTGTTTAATATAATTGGGCGTATCTTTTAGTTTATCTAGCGGTGCATTTTGTAAAAACTGCTTGGTAGTAAATGAGTCATCCCACTCGAGTAACACTTCCGCAGCACCTAGCTTATAAGCTGAAGCTGTAATCAGATTGGCTAACTTTTTTTGAGTGATTGAAGCGTATAGAATAACTGATTGGCCTGGTTGGATATTAACACCAACATGAGTGATTAAATCAGCGTATTTTTCTAAATTTTTATTTAAGTTGAATGTCATAGTAAAAAGACCTCCGTTCTGTTTTAGTAGCACCATATTAGCATATTACAGGTGTGCCAGGAAAGAATCAAAGGTTAGCAGATTAAGCCAAATGCGGTATAATTTATACTATTGTAAAAAGCGAGGAGCAAATAAATGCGTAAAATTAGAGTGATGAGTATTTTCGGTACACGACCAGAAGCAATTAAAATGGCGCCAGTGGTTAAAGCTCTTGAAAAGAGTGATCAATTTGAATCAATCACTGTCGTAACTGGACAGCATCGCGAAATGTTAGACCAAGTCATGAATATTTTTGAAATCAAACCTGATTTTGATTTAAACATTATGGCTAAGTCACAAACGCTTAGTCAGATTACTAATCGCGTGTTAAGTGGTTTAGATCCAATTTTAGAACAAGAGGAACCTGATTTAATCTTAGTTCATGGTGATACGACTACCACATTTGCTGCAAGTTTAAGTGCTTTTTATCATCAGATAGCTATTGGTCACGTTGAAGCAGGACTTCGTACTTGGAATAAGTATTCACCATTTCCTGAAGAAATGAATCGCCAAATGACAGATGTGCTCAGTGATATTTATTTTGCGCCTACAGAGGTTAGCAAGTCTAATTTACTGAAACAAAATCACGCTGAAAACAATATCTATGTAACTGGCAATACAGCAATTGATGCTTTGAAGACAACTGTTAGTAAAAGTTACCATCATGATTTGATGGATCAGATTGATCCAAGGAGTAGGGTTGTATTAGTCACCATGCATCGCCGAGAAAATCAGGGAGAACCCATGGAACGGGTTTTTAAGGCCATTCGTAAAGTGGTTGACCAACACGATGATGTTGAAGCAATTTTCCCAGTTCATTTGAATCCAGTTGTTCAAGATTTAGCCCATGAAATCTTTAAAGACGACTCTCGTATTCATTTAACAGATCCACTAGATGTAGTTGATTTTCATAATCTGGCGGCTAAGAGCTATTTGATTATGACTGATTCCGGTGGCGTTCAAGAAGAGGCACCATCATTAGGTAAGCCAGTTTTAGTACTAAGAGATACGACGGAACGTCCGGAAGGTATTAAAGCTGGGACATTGAAACTAGTCGGAACAGATTCAGAAGTTGTTACTGAAACAATGACTACACTACTCGATAATAAAGCTGTTTATGATCAGATGGCGCAAGCTAAGAATCCTTACGGCGACGGACACGCTGCTGAATATATTTTGTCAGCTATTCAAAAATGGTTCCAAACAAAAAACGAATCTCATAGTTAAACGAGATTCGTTTGCTTATTTATTGAAGCTATTTAATAATTCACTGGCGAAGCTATCAAGTTTGTCTAGGTCTTCTTCTGATTCTGGTGCTAAATTGATTTTGACGTTTTCAGCACCCTGAGTTGCACCGGTCCTTTGAAAGGCTTGGTTAAATTTATCAACAGCAACACAGTAGAATTCTTCATAGAATACGTCACCAGAACCGGCAACCCCAAACACTTTTCCAGATAGGTCAAGCTCTTGTAAGTCGGCAAAGAAATCTAGTCCTTCTTCTGGTAGATTACCTTCATCGTAAGTGTAGGGCACTACGACATTAATATCATAGTCTTTAAACTCTGCGGCGTCGGTTTGTGAGATTTCAGATTGATCGACTTCAACGCCGAGATCTTCAAGTGCTTCTGTAATGATATCGGCACAGTCTTCATTATTACCAGTGATTGTAGCAAAAACAACTTTTGCGGTTGGCATATGCACACTTCTTTCATAATTAATTTTACTAAGTATATCAAAAAAGGGATGTTTTATTAAATGGCAGATCAAAAAGTTCCAAAGATAACTATGATTCAGGCTCAGAAGCGTGCTGGACGATATAATATTTTCTTAGATGAACAGTATGCATTTCCAGTTAGTGAAGAGACTTTAATCCATTTTCAACTGGGTAGAGGAACGGAAGTTGATACAAAATTCAAAGCAGATATTGAGGCTTATGAAGGAATTGCAAGAGCTTATTCTCGTTCACTGGACTATTTAACGGGCCAGTTAAGGACTGAACTAGAAGTGCGTCATAAGCTACGAGACTTGGAATATTCAGTTGATGTTCAAGATGAAGTAGTTCAACGTTTAATTCAACAAAATCTGATTAATGATGCTACGTACGCGGATAGCTTTGTACGAACGATGATGAACACCTCAGATAAAGGTCCTAAAATAATCACACAGAAACTGAAACAAAAGGGCATCTCTGATAATTTAATTGCTGATGCTCTAGCACAAATGGCTAGTAACAATGAAGAAGAGCTCGCACTAAGAGTATCCGAAAAATTAATCCGTCACTATCAACGTGAATCACAAAGAGGAATGCAACAAAAAATTCGGCAAAATTTACTAGCAAAAGGCTTTAATTCGGATATAATAAGTAGTGTTATCGAAAAATTGCCTGAAAGTAGTACTGAAGATGAGTTAGAAAAGATCCAGGTGATGGGCGATAAGATATGGAATCGAAACCGACGCTGGGATTTAAAAAAGAGAAAGCTTAAAACAAAGCAAGCTTTGTTCAATAAGGGATTTCAGATTGATGTCATTGATCGTTTCTTACAAACTAAAATTAATGAATAGTAATATATGATCCGGGGGATTAGTATTGAAAAAGGGATATAAGGGGTTAATTGCTGTATTAGGTATTATTTTTATTTTTTGTGTTGGAACCGTTGGAATAATGGTCTTTAAGCCATTATCAATTGGTGACACAAATCATATTAGCGACAGTAAGAGTGGAAAGATAAAGCCCAAGAAGGTTTCTAAAACTGTTGAGTTGACGGATCGACAACCACTGAAATATGATTTGAAACAAAAACCCTTAACAAAAAAAGAAAAAGTCATTGAGAAAAAAATTTCATTAGAACTAAAACAAAATCATTTTATTGGCACAGTGCTAATTGCTAGTAATAATAATATAATTTATCAACATGGATACGGTTATGCTAATTACAAACTAAAGGCAGTTAACACAAGTAAATCACAATATCAGATTTTATCAATTCAAAAAATGGTAACAGCTCAAATGGTGATGAAACTTGTGCAAGACCATAAAATAAAATTGAGTGACTCATTAAGCAAATATTATCCACAAATTAGTAACTCTAAGAATATCAAGATTTCTAATTTGTTAAATATGACTAGTGGGTTAAAATTAGCAAATCAAATTCCAAGACCTATGAGTCCACAGGATATTGTTGACTGGAAGATCCAACATTTAGTAAATGACGGTGAACTTGGTAGGTGGAGCTATCAAGAAGTAAACTACAACATTTTAGCCGGAATCCTAATGAAAGTAACTAATCGTACATATTATCAGTTGTACAATACCTATATACAGAATTTGTTTAAGTTTAAAGGATCTGGTTTCGTATTTGCGCCGGATGCTATTCCTTACTTTTCTACTAACTATACTCAGGGCGAATCTAAGAAAGTTTTTCCAGATTATTCTATGCCAATCAATGAGAAGAGTGCTAATCAATTTGGTGAGTTAGGAACTGGAAATCTAGTTATGAGCGCAGGCGATTTGTACAAATTAACTTCTGGAGTATTACAAAATAGGGTTGTTTCAGCTAAGACTAATCATGAACTAGCTGACTTGGCAACCGGTTCACAATATGCTGGGGGTATGTATCATCGTGGTGATTATATTACTGGTCATGGTCGTGGATATGGTGGAGAAGTTGCATCGGTAGTTTCTAACGATGGCAAGCAAGCTGTAATTATGATGAGTAATTTTAGTAATGACAAAATGAAGTTAAAAATTGAAACTATGAATCTTTATAACAGATTAATAAATGGAGAATTTAAATAAATAATAAATTACAAACTTTTCATGTTGGTTTTGGTATAATAACCATTGAATATAAAAACTTTCAATGGAAAGTAGGCTTTAGCTATGTCTCGACATTCGAGTGGACCGCGCGAGGGTGAGTATGTTGCGATAAAAAGCTATAAGCATGATGGCAGTTTGCACCGAACGTGGTGTGATACGATGGTTTTAAAAAATAGTGCGGATGAGTTCATCGGATGTAATGATCATACTTTAGTTATTGAGGATGATGGAAGAAGATGGATGACACGAGAACCAGCTTTAGTATTCTTTAATAAAAAAGAATGGTTTAACGTTGTTACAATGATTCGAAACAATGGTATTTCACACTATTGCAATATTGCATCACCATATGTACTAGATCGTGAAGCTCTTAAATATGTAGATTATGATTTAGATGTAAAGGTGTTTCCGAATGGGGACCGGCGTCTATTAGACGTTGATGAATTTGAAGAATTTAGTCGTAGATGGAATTATCCGAAAGATACAATTGAAATCGCATTGCAAAGCGTACGCGAAGTAACGGATTGGATTGATCAAAAAAAAGGACCTTTCTCGACAGAGTTTATCAATATTTGGTATAACCGGTACCTAGAACTGGCAAAACGCAATAATACTCAGTAAACGGGCCAGAGCTTTCTGGCTCGTTTTCTTTAAACTCAGGAGGAATTAAATGTTTGAAAAGTTACGCAAATCACCGCTGATGTTCTGGTCAGTAGAGCTGTTGATTGCTGCAACTCTTATATATGTATGTACCAAAATAAACTTTTTGTTCAGTCCGATTGGAACATTCATTAGCACTGTATTTATACCGCTGATATTAGCAATGTTCTTATACTACATGTTAAATCCACTGGTAAAATTGTTGATGCGAGTTAAGATTAAAAACTTCAAAATTTCAAGAACGTTTGCAGTGGTGATTGTCTTTTTGGGATTCTTAGGATTGATTGCCTTTACAATTGGATCCTTTGTACCAGGATTGATTGGACAAATTACAGATTTGCTTAGCAACTTGCCTAAAATTGTTAGCAGTTTACAAGATGAAATGCCTAAGTTACTAAACAATTCCTGGTTTAAAAATGTTGATTTAGATCCATATATCAAACAAATCAATAGCCAATTGGGGAGTTATGCAGAGAAATTCCTGAGTAGCATGACTACTAGCTTGGGTACGATTATTTCAACCTTGACTAATGTAACGATTATTGTGATTACAGTACCAGTTATTTTGTTCTATATGTTGAAAGATGGTTATAAACTTACGCCAACTGTTTCAAAAGCAATTCCTAAAAGAAATCGAGAGAATGTTGTTAATTTATTTGGAGCTATGAGCGAAACCTTATCTTCATATATTGGTGGACAAGTAATTGAATGCCTGTTTGTTGGAACGTTCACTATTATTGGTTATATGATTATTGGGCAGCCTTATGGAATGTTGCTAGGCGTAATTGCTGGAATTTGTAACATTATCCCATACGTTGGACCATACTTTGGAATTTTTCCATCATTACTTGTTGCTATTTCAAAGTCACCAATGCAAATCGTGTACGTGATTATTGTGGTTTTGATTGTCCAACAAGTTGATGGAAACTTGGTTTATCCCAACGTTATTGGTAAGTCACTACAAATTCATCCGCTTACGATTATTATGCTGTTATTAGCAGCGGGTAAAATTGCAGGAATCTTTGGGATGATTTTAGCAGTTCCAACGTATGCAATTGTAAAAGTACTGGTTAATTTTGGACTACACATCTGGCGTTTAAATCGGACCACAATCCAAGAAAAAGTGAACTCCAATCCAAAGGAATAATTGGAGAATTTAGTGGTTTTATGGTAATATCATAGGGTTAAATAATTTTTAGGAGATATTCAATTGACACGAGTAATTACTTATGGAACATTTGATCTATTACACAAGGGTCATATCCGTTTATTGAAACGTGCAAAAGCACTTGGTGATCATTTAACCGTTTGTGTTTCAACTGATGAATTTAACGCCTTAAAAGGCAAAAAAGCTTATACCTCATTTGAAGATCGTAAGTATATTTTGGAAGCAATTAAATATGTTGACGAAGTGATTCCTGAAGAAGGTTGGGATCAAAAAATCAGCGATGTTAAGGAACATAACATTGATATCTTTGTAATGGGTGATGATTGGAAGGGACAATTCGACTTCTTATCTGACTATTGCAAGGTTGTTTACTTGCCAAGAACTGAAGGAATTTCAACTACTAAGATTAAAAAAGATCTTGGACTAGCTGGCGAAGATAATAAATAATCACGTGAGATTGGAATTAAACTTCGGTTTGCTCCAATCTTATTTTTTTGACGGAACTATTTTTACAAACGAAAGGTAATTACATGGACCAAAAACAATTAGCAACAGAAGTTAACAAAAGAAGAACCTTTGCCATCATTTCCCATCCGGATGCTGGTAAGACAACTATCACAGAACAACTACTTTTATTTGGTGGTGTTGTGCGTGAAGCAGGTACTGTTAAGGCTCGTAAAACAGGTAACTTTGCAAAATCTGACTGGATGGAAATTGAAAAGAAACGTGGGATTTCCGTTACTAGTTCTGTTATGCAGTTCGATTATGCGGGTAAACGGATCAATATTCTAGATACTCCTGGACATGAGGACTTTTCTGAAGATACTTATCGAACACTGATGGCGGTGGATTCAGCTGTCATGGTGATTGATTCTGCAAAGGGTATTGAACCACAGACTAAAAAGTTATTCCAAATTTGTAAGATGCGTGGTATTCCAATTTTTACATTTATCAATAAGTTGGATCGTGATGGACGCGAACCACTTGATTTGGTTAACGAATTAGAAGAAGTATTAGGTATTGATGCTTATCCAATGAACTGGCCAATCGGAATGGGTAAAGGCTTAGCTGGTTTATACGATATATATAATAACCGGATTGAATTACATACTGATGAACCAAGCTTTATTAAACTTGACGAAAATGGTGAACCGGTTGAAAAGACAACGGAATTAGAAGATAGTGTTTTTGAAGATGCCATTATGGAAGTTCAATTGATGAAAGAAGCTGGTAATCAATTTGATGCCGACAAAATTGCAACTGGTGATTTAACTCCAGTTTTCTTCGGTTCAGCTTTAACTAACTTTGGTGTCAAAACATTCTTGGATGCGTATCTTGAATTTGCACCGAAACCTTCAGAACATAAAGATGAAGCAGGGGAAGAGATTGAACCAGTGTCTGATCAATTCTCGGGATTTGTCTTTAAAATTCAAGCTAATATGAATCCTAATCACCGTGACCGAATTGCTTTCCTTAGAATTTGTTCCGGTGAGTTTGACCGTGGCATGGATGTTACTTTGAATCGAACAGGTAAAGCATTGCGTTTATCTAATTCAACGCAGTTTATGGCAGACACACGTGAAACTGTAGAAACTGCTGTTGCTGGTGATATTGTTGGGTTGTACGATACAGGAAACTTCCAAATTGGAGATACAATTTACTCAGGTAAGCATGGTTTACAATTTGAAAAGTTACCACAATTTACACCTGAACTATTTATGCGTGTTTCAGCTAAGAATGTTATGAAGCAAAAGTCATTCCATAAAGGAATCCAACAGCTTGTTCAAGAGGGAGCTGTCCAGCTTTATACCGCATATTCAACAGGAGACTATATTCTTGGTGCAGTCGGACAACTCCAATTTGAGGTTTTCCAATTTAGAATGCAAAATGAATACAATTCTGAAGTAGTCATGGAACCAATGGGTAAGAAGACTGCAAGATGGATTGATCCAGAACAATTGGACGAAAAGATGTCTTCGTCAAGAAATATTCTAGTTCGCGATAGATTTGAACAACCGCTCTTCTTATTTGAGAATCAATTTGCTGAACGTTGGTTCCAAGATAAGTATCCAGATATTAAATTGACCGCTAAACTATAATCAAAGCGTAAAAACTGCTTAAGAATTAGTTGCAGAACTGTTTAATATTGCAAAATTTAGGTAAACTAATGTAGTTTACGTTATAGAAAGATGTTTTGATGGGGGAACACAATGAAACAACTGTGGCAAAATATCCGAGCTGGTCTCAATACTAAGTTTGGATTCTTCTTATTAATTACCGGTCTGTTTTGGATTAAGTCTGTAATTGCTTATCAGACAAAGTTTAATTTAGGAGTCCAAGGTAATATGCAGGAACTGATTCTTGTACTCAGTCCACTTGGCTTTGCAATTTTACTGTTTGGAATTGGGTTATATTTCCGTGGTAAATGGTCGTATTGGTATATGATTATCATGGATGCTATTTTATCGACCTGGTTATTTTCTAATATTTTATATTATCGAGAATTCTCTGACTTCATTACCTTTAATTTAATTAAAGGATCAGGTTCTGCTTCCGATAATCTTGGAAAAAGTCTTATGGGTATCATGCGTGGTACCGACTTTTTAGTCTTTTTAGACGTTGTGGTTGTGATCATTTTATTGGCGACTCGGTTTATTAAGATTGATACTTCAAAGTTCAAACTTTTGAATGCTGGTGTAGTGTCATTATTATCAATTGCGGTTTTAGGTGCCAACTTAGGGATGGCTTACAGTAATCGATCAGGATTATTAACACGTACCTTTGATAATAACTACATTGTTAAATATTTGGGGTTACAGTCATATACACTTTATGATGGGATTAAGACTTATCAAAATAGTAATAAGAAAAAAGAGGCTAAGAGTTCACAGCTTAAGCCAATCCGTAAGTTTTTGAATGAAAATAAGGTTAGTCCGGATATTCAATACAAAGGTGTTGAAAAAGGAAAGAATGTCTTTGTCATTCATTTGGAAAGTTTGCAACAATTTGTTATCGACAAAAAGTGGCAGGGTAAAGAAATTACACCTAACTTGAATAAACTATACCATGACAAAAACACATTATCATTCGACAACTTCTTTAATCAGGTTGGTCAGGGTAAAACTGCTGATGCTGAAATGATGTTGGAAAACTCCCTTTATGGATTGCCAGAAGGGGCTGCAATGGTTACCGATGGAACAACCAATACGTTCCAAGCTGCTCCTGCAATTTTAGGACAAAAAGGATATACTACTGCGGCATTCCATGGTGATGTACCAAGTTTTTGGAATCGTGATAATGCATATAAATCATTTGGCTATGATTATTACTTTAGTAAGCAGTATTACGATATTAAGCCGGGGTATGTCAGTGGCTATGGCATGAAGGACAAGATCTTCTTACGTGATTCGATGCAGTATATTGAACAATTACCACAGCCGTTCTATGCAAAATTAATTACGGTTTCTAATCATTATCCTTATTTGATTTCGAAAGAGAATACGTCGATTAAACCATGGGACACTGGTGATTCAACTGTTGATCCATACGTACAAACCGCACATTATCTAGATCAGTCAATTGGGGAATTAATGCAATACCTTAAGAAGACTGGCTTAGATAAGAAGAGTGTTTTGATGTTGTATGGTGATCATTATGGTATTTCAAATAACCATAAACCTGCGATTGCGAAGATTTTAGGGATCAAAGGAGTTACAAACTACAATTTAGCTATGTTCCAAAAGGTTCCATTTATGATTCATGCTCCTGGCTTAAAGGGTGGTATTAATCATAATTATGGTGGTGAAATTGATGTTATGCCAACTTTGATGAATATCCTAGGTGTTAAAACTAAAGGAACCTTTGAGTTTGGGCAGGATATGACTGCTAAGGACTTTAATCAAATTGTGGCATTCCGGGACGGCGGTTTTGTTTCTAAGAAGTACACCAAGTATGGCGGTGATTTGTACTATACTGCTACTGGTGAACAAATTACTGACGAAACAGAAGCACAAAAGAAAGAAATTGCTAAGATTCAAGATTATGTTAATAACTCGTTAACTAATTCAGATAAGATTATCAATGGCGATTTGTTACGCTTTTCAGATTTAGATTGGTTCAAGAAAGTTAATAAGGCCGATTATGATTATAAAAAAGCCAATGCTTTGGAAGAACTCAAAGAAGCTGAAAAGAAGAATCCAACTAGTTTAATTCAGCAGAATCACGGTAAGTCTACTTTGAACAAATATAAGACAGATGCACCAGAAGTTAAACAGGATGAACAAAAGGGTTCAAAAACAAAAGATAAGTAATTTTTAAAGAAATTTAGACAGGTTCTTAGTTATAATGAAAAGGATGAGATGAAAATCTGGTCCTTTTTTATTTTGGATAGGGAGCGATGTAATGGTAAATCAAATTTTACTCCTTGCGACAGTTGGTATCTTGGCTGGAGTTTTTGGAGCTATTTTAGGAATTGGTGGGGGAATTATTATCACGCCGGTTTTGACAGTTATGATGGGATTGGATATTAAGTATGCGATTGGTGCAAGTATCATTTCGGTTATTGCAACCAGTTCAGGCGCAACGATTGCATATTTAAAAGATGACTTGCTTAATTTGCGAGTCGCTATGTTTTTGGAACTGGGAACTACAATTGGAGCGATTGTGGGTGCAATTTTAGCTGGCCTATTTAATCCAGATATTTTGTACATATTGTTCGGTTCATTTTTAATTTTCTCAGTTTGGAACATGATTAAGAAAATGCGTGGAACAGCTGCAGATCAAATGGCTAAGAAGAATGATCCAATTGCCAAAAAATTAAAGTTGAATGGTAGTTACTACGACAAGGTTGAACAGCGACAAGTTGATTATTCAGTTGAACGAGTTCCAGGTGGTTTTGCTATGATGCTTGGTGCTGGTCTTGCCAGTGGAATGTTAGGAATTGGTAGTGGAGTATTCAAGGTTACAGCGATGGATACGATTATGAAGATGCCGCTACGTCCATCAAGTGCCACAAGTAATTTAATGATGGGTGTTACTGCCGCAGCTAGTGCGATGGTTTATTTCTTTAATGGATCAATCCAAGCCAATATTGCTGGACCATTAGCAATTGGTATTTTAGTCGGTGCGACAATTGGAACAAGAATTATGCAACGCTTACCAGCTAAAGTAATTCGCTTGATTTTTATTCCAGTATTAGCTTACATGGGTGCTCAAATGGTGCTTAAAGGATTTGGGGTGAATATCTAATGCAAAAAGAAAACGAAGAAATGGAAAAAGTTGAACTTCTGATTGGAAGAATCCTTCAAATCGGTGTTATTGTCTCAGCTATTATTATTGTATTGGGTATTGCACTTTGGTTAATTCAAGGTGGTTCAGGTTATCCCCATGGTATTTTTCCACACCGTTTCGGCACTGTTACGAGTGGAGTTATAGCATTCAAGCCCTATGCAGTTGTGATGCTTGGAATCTTCTGTTTAATTTTAACCCCAGTTTTACGGGTGGTTGTTTCGATTTATGCGTTCGCTAAGGAACACGACCAACTCTATGTATGGATTACAACGATTGTTTTAGTAATTTTACTAATCGGTATGTATATCGGATATTTAGGAAAATAAAAAAGGAGTAACCTAACTTCAGTTTAGAAGAAAGGTTACTCTTTTTTTGTAGAAATTATTTGTTTTCTTTGGTTTCTTTAGTAGTAATTGAAGGGGCTTCAGCCTTGATTTCAATTTGGTCATCATGTAGCTCAGCGGTTAGGCGCTTGTCAGCAGGATGATCGAGGTAGAAATCAGCAATGCGATCTTCAATCTGTTCTTGGATCACACGACGGAGTGGACGAGCACCCATCTTAGGATCATATCCGAAATCTACTAATTTTTCTTCAACCGGTTTTGTAACGTGAACGTGAAGTTCTTGAGTGTTGAGCATCTTGTTAACGTCGTCAATCATCAAATCAACAATCTTCATCAAATTATCTTTTGATAAGGCGCTAAATTCGATAATGTCGTCAAACCGGTTTAAGAATTCAGGCTTGAAGTAGTTACCTAATTTATCAAGTACTGAATGGGTTTTACCTTGTGATGCAGCGCCGAAACCAACATCAGCTTCCACGTCACCAGTTCCAGCATTAGAAGTCATGATAATAATCGTGTCTTTAAAGCTAACAGTTCGACCTTGAGAATCAGTTAAGCGACCATCATCCAGAATCTGCAAGAACATGTGCATAACATCGGGATGAGCTTTTTCAACTTCATCTAACAAAATGAGACTGTATGGATGACGACGAACTTGTTCTGTCAATTGACCAGCTTCTTCATATCCAACGTACCCTGGAGGTGAACCAATCAATTTAGAAATTGAATGTGGCTCCATGTACTCACTCATGTCAAAACGAATCATTGAATCTGACGAACCAAAGAGTTCATTTGCTAATTGCTTAGCAAGTTCAGTTTTACCAACACCGGTAGGGCCAACAAAGAGGAATGAACCAATCGGACGACCAGTACCGTTTAATCCGATTCGATTTCGACGAATAGCACGCGAAACTTTATCGACAGCATCATCTTGACCAATCACATGACTTTCAAGATTCTGAGCAAGACTCTGTAACTGTTCCTGTTCTTTTTGTTGTAACTCACCAACAGGGATATCAGTCTTGTTTTCAATAATCTTTTGCATGTCTTCTTCAGTTACTTCAACAGCAGAAGCGGATTGAGTTGCCTCATCACGATTCTTCTCCAATTTAGTAACTCGGTCACGATAGTAAGCTGCTTTTTCGTAATCTTCAGCATCAAGTGATTCTTGTTTGCTCTTTTCAGCTGCATCAATTTTGCGTTGAATGGAAGCAGGGTCAACAACATTTAACGTTAAGTTCTTCTTTGAACCGGCTTCATCAAGTAAATCGATAGCCTTATCAGGTAAGAAACGATCTTGAATATAACGTTTTGATAATTTAACAGCTGCTTCAATAGCTGCATCAGTGTAATGAACGTGATGATAGTCTTCGTATTTCTTTTGAATTCCTTTCAGAATCTGAATTGCTTCTTCTTCACTAGGTTCATCAACTTGAACAGGTTGAAGACGTCTTGCTAAGGCAGCATCCTTTTCAATATCACGGTATTCTTTTAAAGTTGTTGCTCCCACAAGTTGGAAATCACCACGCGCAAGGGCAGGCTTCAAAACGTTTCCGGCATCCATTCCGCCTTCAGCGTTCCCAGCTCCAACAATTTCGTGAATTTCATCAATAAAGACGATCATATCTTTATTGCTTTGAACTTCTTTCATTAGTTGTTGCATCCGTTGTTCAAATTGACCACGGATACCAGTACCTTGAACTAAGGAAACAACATCCAAACGCACGATTTGCTTGTTAGTTAACTTTTGCGGAACGGATCCTTCAACAATACGTTGAGCTAATCCTTCAACTACAGCAGTTTTACCAACACCGGCTTCTCCAATGAGGACCGGATTATTTTTTGTTCTTCTATTAAGGATTTCGATAACGCGTTCAATTTCTTTATCGCGTCCAATGACTGGATCAATTTTGCCTTGTCGTGCAAGATCAGTAAGGTTTAATCCGTATTGACCAAGTAGGGAACCTGAATTGTTGCCACCATTGCCACCTGGTTGAGTAGGTGGAACCTGCTGGCTCTGATTAAAGTTTCCTTGAGACTGGTTAACGTTGCCTTCTTGCATAGCACGGAAAATATCATCAAGGTTACCAAATCCAAATGGATCTTGTGCCATACGAGCACCTCCGTCTGTATTAAAATTAGTGTTTTGATTCTTTAAAAGTTGATAGCAATTTTGACAAAGGTCAATTTTTTCACGCTGTCCATTGATATTTACATATAGATGAATAGTCGCTTCATTCTTTTGACAATTTTGACAAAGCATAAGCTGTCTCCTTTCAAATTAAAAAGTTCGCAGATGGTCAAAAAATGTTTGACCAACTTTGACCATGACTATATTATACTCACTCTGACCAAATGTGCAAGAAGTTTGACCTTATCTTCTAAAGCCTTGATAAATAAAGGATTTTTGTTTTATTAATGGTAAATGTTTTTTTAGAAGTGGTTATTTTTTAGTGTGATAAATGTTAAAATTGAATCTATATCAAAATGGATATAACAAAAATTTATACTTTATAAAGCTATAGAGTAGTAGGGAGTGATTATAATTAAAGATTATTTAAATCTGTTAGACCAATTGAGGGATGGCACGATTAGTGAACTAGTAGTGACTCCCGATGAATTCATGGCCTTTCAGCCAGTACTAATGGATTTCCCCGACCGTAAGCTAATAATTGGCGAAGCTGGACGTGAAGGAAAAGTGGTTTACCGATTTGAGCATAATGAAAACGATACCAATTAAATTCGTTTAGTTTTATGAAAGGGCTTGCTTTACAAGCTATAAATTGCTATCCTTTTGTCAAAGGCTGATAAAAGGTTAGCAAATAACTAACTCAGTTTCAGTTTAAAATTTTTATGTATATATAGAAGGAGATCGATTTATTATGGAAAAACGCGACTTTCACGTAATTGCAGAAACAGGTATTCATGCTCGCCCAGCTACTTTATTGGTACAATCAGCAAGCAAATTTAACTCAGACGTCCAATTAACTTACAAAGACAAATCAGTTAACTTGAAGTCAATCATGGGTGTTATGTCACTCGGTGTTGGCCAAAACGCTGACGTTACAATTTCAGCTGACGGTGATGACGAAGCAGATGCTATCGCAGCACTTGAAGATACAATGAAGAAGGAAGGACTTTCCGAATAATGACTAGCACTCTTAAAGGTATTGCTGCTAGTGATGGGATCGCGATCGCCAAAGCATATATGCTGGTTGATCCCGATCTTTCTTTTGATAAGAAGACTATCACGGATGTTGATGCAGAATCTGCCCGACTTGAGAAGGCTCTTGATGCTTCAAAAGCAGAATTAAAACTTATAAAAGAAAAGGCTGCTGAAAACCTTGGCGATGAAGAAGCTGAAGTTTTCGAAGCTCATTTAACAATTTTATCTGATCCCGAATTAATCGGTAATATTGAAGATAAAATCAAAAACGATAAAGTTAATGCTGAACAAGCTACTAAAGAAGTTACAGACAACTTTATTACTATGTTTGAATCAATGACAGATAACGCTTATATGCAAGAACGTGCGGCAGATATCCGCGACGTTACCAAACGTGTTATGAGTCATTTGCTTGGTGTGGACCTACCTAACCCAGCATTAATCGATTCAGAAGTAGTTATTGTTGCTCATGACTTAACTCCTAGTGATACAGCTCAATTGGACCGTCGTTATGTTAAGGGATTCATTACTGATATTGGTGGACGTACTTCACATTCAGCTATCATGTCACGTACACTTGAAATTCCTGCTATCGTTGGTTCTGAAAAAGCTACAAGTTCAGCTAAAGCTGGAGATATGCTTATTATTGATGGTCTTGAAGGGGATGCAATTATCGATCCTTCTGATGATCAAGTTAAAGAATATCAACAAAAAGCTGCTGACTTTAAAGCTCAAAAAGCTGAATGGGACAAACTTAAAGATGAAAAGACCGTTTCAAAAGACGGTGTTCACTTTGACTTAGCTGCTAACATTGGTACTCCTGATGATTTACAAGGAGTTATTGATAACGGTGGAGAAGCTGTTGGACTATTCCGTTCAGAATTCTTGTACATGAATGCTAGCGAACTTCCTACAGAAGACGAACAATTCGAAGCTTACAAGAAGGCTGTTGAAGGTATGAACGGTAAACAAGTGGTTGTTCGTACAATGGATATTGGTGGAGATAAGGAACTTCCTTACCTACCATTACCAGAAGAAATGAACCCATTCTTAGGTTACCGTGCTATTCGTATTAGTTTGGATCGTACTGACTTATTCAGAACTCAATTACGTGCATTACTTCGAGCATCTGCATTTGGTAAATTAGCTATCATGTTCCCAATGATTGCTACTGTAGCTGAATTCAAGAAGGCTCGTGCTATTTATGATGACGAACGTCAAAAGATGGTCGATGCAGGCGAAAAGGTTGGCGATATTCAAGTAGGTATGATGATGGAAATCCCAGCTGCAGCAATTATTGCTGATAAGTTGGCTAAGTACGTTGACTTCTTCAGTATCGGAACAAATGATTTGATTCAGTATTCATTTGCTGCTGATCGTGGTAACGAAAAAGTTTCATACTTGTACCAACCATATAACCCTTCATTGTTACGTTTGATCAAACGTACAATTGATGCATCTCATGCAGAAGGTAAGTGGACTGGTATGTGTGGTGAAATGGCCGGCGATCAAACTGCTGTTCCAATTCTGATGGGACTTGGTTTGGATGAATTCTCAATGAGTGCTACTTCAATTTTGAAGACACGTTCATTGATGAAGAAGTTGGATACAAATGACATGAAGAAACTTGCAGAACGCGCTGTAACAGACGCCGAAACAAATGATGATGTTATTAAAATGGTTAACGAAGCCGTTGGCAAATAGTTAACGTTGATAAGCTCGGGGCAAACGTTAGTTTGTTCTGAGCTTTTTTGTTTTCAGGAGGAAAGTATGTTTTTTAAAACAAAAGACCAAGTTAGCTTATATTATGATGACGTTGGTGAAGGTCAACCATTAGTTTTTTTAACTGGTTTTAGTGGCAATACAGAAATTTGGTTTAGACAACGTGAGTATTTCAAAAAGAACTTCAGAGTAATTACATTGGATTATCGTAATCATGGTCGCTCAGATCGAGTTGATTATGGGATTCGAATTAATAAACTAGCAACTGATGTGGTCGAACTATTGGGCTTTATGAAAGTGAAGCAACCAATTATAGTTGGCAACTCTATGGGAGGTTCGGTTGCTTTGAACATTGCCAAGAATGAGGGATGGCAGTTCTTTAAAAAAATGGTTATTGTCGATCAGTCCCCTAAAATGATTCATGAAAATGGCTGGAATTATGGTTTTAAGGATTTAAGAAGGGATAACTTTTTTAATGTTATTTCTGTGCCACTGAAACACGCTAATTTCAGTCGACTAGATGACGAGGTTTACAAACGTTCGAAAGCTGTAGACATCGAACATCCATTTAGTAATGGAGCTAATGGTGATCTAATGACGGACCATTCATTGAAAGATTGGCGTCAGGTTTTGAAGGATTCTGATAAACCAGTTCTGTTTATATTAGGCGAACAGAGCCCATTTTATGATATTAATGATTCCAATCAACTAGAGCAATTTGGAAACAATGTAGAAATTAAGCATATCGATCAAGCAGGACATTTACCAATGGCAGAACAACCAGACAGGTTTAATGAAATTTTATTGCAATTTATCAAAGAATAACGTGCATGTTTGCATAAGGATTTTGAAACCAATATAATTGAGGATATACAATTTTTAGTACTGAGGAGGTTCGTCGTGAATATTGGAATTTTTACCGATACATACTTTCCACAAGTTAGTGGGGTAGCTACATCGATTAAAACTTTACGCGAACAGTTAGAGAAACAGGGACATCAGGTCTATATTTTTACGACAACTGATCCTAAAGTCGACAAGAATGTTTATGAACGAAATATTTTTAGGTTCGCCAGCGTACCATTCGTATCCTTTACGGATCGTCGAATTGCCGTTGCGGGCTTTTTAAAAGCTGTGCAAGTTGCTAAAGAATTGAACCTCGATATTGTTCATACTCAAACCGAGTTTTCACTTGGCTGGATGGGCAAATTTGTTGCTAAAAATTTAAAAATACCATGTATTCATACATATCATACAATGTACGAAGACTATCTTCATTATGTTGCGAATGGAAAAATCCTTAAGCCTTATCATGTTAAACAATTAACCCGTGGATTCACTTATCATATGGATGGAGTGGTTGCTCCTAGTGAAAGAGTTTTAAATACTCTTACAGGTTACGGAGTTAAAATTCCAATCCGTGTCATTCCGACTGGAGTAAACATTAGTAAATATGCACGGCGTGATGATACTAACTGGAGGGTTAAGTTTGGCTATGAAGACGAAACTCCGTTACTTCTTTCTTTGAGTCGTTTGGCTTATGAAAAGAATATTCAGGAAGTAATCAGTAGTTTTCCTGCTGTATTAAAAGAAGTCCCCAGTGCTCAATTGTTAATTGTTGGGGATGGACCAGCTCGTGAAACTTTAGAAGCACAGGTTAAGGATCTTAATTTGAGTTCTAATGTTCGCTTTACTGGAGAAATTGATAACGACCGTGTTTATCAGTTTTATCAAATGGCTGATTTATTTGTCTCAGCTTCTGACTCAGAGTCACAAGGCTTAACATATATAGAAGCTTTAGCATCGGGACTCAAAGTTGTTGCTAAAACAGGTCCATACACAGACGAATTATTAGACGATGTTTCTTTAGGTAAGACCTTTGATACAGAGTCAGATTTAGTTTCAGCTATTAAAGACTATATTGAGAATCCTGATAAGTATAATGATCCAAAGCCGCGCGAACAAAAGCTATACGAAATTTCAGCTGATTTTTTTGGTAAAAGAGTTGTCGATTTCTATAGAGACGTGATTGCTTCATATACAGATGTACAAACAGATTCAGATCTAACTTAATTTTTGGGGGATAATCCATTGCCAATTAGTATTAATATGTTTTCGTCGGCCAGTAAAGTAAAGGGTCAAGGCGTCGGCAGTGCTTACGAAGAACTTATTCGTTTGCTCAAGACACATTTAAGTAATGAAATTACAGTACGAATCAATAAGTATTCAAAGTCAGATATCAGTCATTATCATACGATTGATCCGACATTTTATTTATCGACTTTTTCAAAAAAACGTGGAGTTAAAGTGGGATATGTTCATTTCTTGCCAGAGACAATTGAAGGCAGTCTGAAAATCCCACAACCTTTTAGAGGGATCTTCTATAAATACATTATTGCTTTCTATAAGAGAATGGATCGAATTGTTGTGGTTAACCCAACTTTTATTCCTAAATTAGAAACTTATGGTATTTCCAAAGATAAGATTACATATATTCCTAACTTTGTGCGTAAAGATGAGTTTGGCGAATATGATAATAAAAAGAGACTAGAGACACGGGCTAAGTTAAATATCCAAGATCAATTTACGATTCTTGGGATTGGACAGGTACAAGAACGTAAAGGCGTCAAAGACTTTATTAAGTTAGCTGAAAATAATCCAGACATGTTGTTTATTTGGGCAGGTGGATTCTCATTTGGTCGATTAACAGATGGATATGCTGATCTTAAAAAAGTAGTGGACAATCCACCCGCAAATCTTAGATTTACAGGAATTGTTGACCGTGACCAGTTGGCAGACTATTATAATGCCGCTGATTTATTCTTATTACCATCATTTAATGAGCTTTTCCCAATGTCTGTTCTGGAAGCATTTAGCTGTGGAACACCTGTTATGTTGCGTGATCTAGATTTGTATCATTCTATTATTGAGGGATACTATATTAAAACTGATGGATATGACCAAATGGATCAAGAGTTAAAAGAACTAAAGAATGATCCAGACCGAATGGCTCAAATGAAGGCGATCTCGTTGAGTGCATCTGACAGATACTCGGAAGATCATTTAACAGAAATATGGCTTAAGTATTATTCATCATTGGTTAAATAGGGGGAAGGCTAATGTCACGAAGAAATAAATTCGTTTTAGCCATTATGATATTAGTTGGGGTTGGTATCTTTGCGTTTTCATTGCGCAATGTTAATTTAGCAACCTTATGGCATGATGTCTTAAACCTGAACGTATGGTGGATGATATGTGCTTTAATATGTATTCTTCTATATCTTGGGTTAGAAGGAGTAGCAACCAAGTGGTTAGTTGAAAGTAATGGTGACAGATTATCATGGAAAGATGCATTGCGGATACCGTTGGTAGAACAACTATTTAATGGGATTACTCCATTTTCATCCGGTGGACAACCAGCACAGTTGGTGGCATTAATGCAGAGCGGAATTGAAGCAGGAAGAGCAAGTTCAGTATTATTAATGAAATTTGTTGTGTTTCAGTCTATGGTAGTTATCAACTTTGTTTTCAGTCTTTTAATCGGATTCAGTTATTTAGAAGAAAAGATTCGAGCTTTGGCTTGGTTCGTACTTTTTGGATTCGTAATTCATTTAACTGTTATTGTTGGTTTATTAATGATTATGTATTGGCACAACTTTACCAAACGATTAATTGGATTAGTGTTTATTCCGATTAGTTGGTTTGTTAAGGGACAGAGACTAGAGGATTGGAAACGCTCATTAGATCAAAAAGTGGATAGCTTTTATCAAGAGAGTGTTCGAATGAAGTCACAATGGAAGTTACTTTCTAAAGTGTTTGGTATTACTTTCTTTCAACAACTATTCTATTATTTAATCCCGTATTTCATTTTACTATCATTAGGAAAAACTGGAATTAGTGTCGTAATGATTACGTGTTTGCATGTTTTAATCTTTATGGTTATCTCTTTATTTCCAATTCCAGGCGGAGCCGGTGGAGCAGAATATGGATTTAGCGTATTATTTTCAAACTTTATTGGTAATAGCAGTAAATTAGTTTTGGCCATGATGATATGGCGGCTTCTAACCTACTACTTCGGGATGTTTGCGGGAATGGTCGCAATGGTACTTAGGCCCGATAAACTGAATAAAAACGATTAAACGAGTTGAAAAACTCGTTTTTTTTATACTTTTCTATAAAAAGCGCTTGACCGTTCTCGATATTGTTGATAATATATTTAAGTTCCCTTGTGAGAGAGAACAACGTCTGATAAAAACGTGATTAAAAAACTTAAAAAAGTTTGTTGACAACGAATGACTCAGATGATATGATTTAATAGTTGTCTAAGAGAGCGCTAACAACGCTGGTGAGACAACGAATGTAGACCTTTGAAAACTGAACAAA
>NZ_JQCQ01000026.1 GCF_001437605.1 Pediococcus argentinicus | reverse complement strand
ATAATTTGGTTAATTGATTTTTTCAAAGACAGTCTTATTAGCTTTACTAATACTTTTTGAACTACTTGCGTAGTTACTAAATATGACTGATCCTACATTGCTACTATAATTCCAATCAAGTCGTATTCCACCTTGACCTAGTACTTGCTCCAAAAAAATGTTATTGCCTTCTTTCTTGAAGCCAAACACCTTTGACTTGTTGGTACCGAACTCTGACTTCAACAGACTACTACTAATGAACTTACTACTAAACCCATATTCAAACATTCTAGCGATATCTTGCGGTGTACTTAATAGCTCATCACTACGATAAGTATTAACAGTCATACTTTGTAAATCAGTGTCAGTTAGCTTTTCTCTATTTGTATTGTAGTAAGCGACATTTTTTAGAGAAGATCCGAATGAAGTGTTTTTTAGATCCAAATGATCAATTAGTTCACTCTTTACATATTCTTCATATTGACTACCAGAAACTTTTTGAATAATTCCAGAAATCACCAACCCATTAGCAGGTGAGAACTTATACGTTCCAATCAAGCCTGGATCAAATGTTGCGTTACCTGCAACCCAACTAACAAACGAATAAGTTGAGCCGTCTGTGGGTGCATCTACAAGAGTATCTAGACCTGATGTTTGGCTCATCAGTTGTTTAACTGTAATCTGATCAGACCCTGGAACTGAACGATAATACTTTTCAAGTTTATCACTAAGTTTCAATTTTCCTTGATCAACTAAACGTAAAATCAAAAGCGTATTTAATGCTGTTTGAGTTCTACCTATCAAAAACTGGTCACTATCTTTAAATGCTGTTTTATTATCAAAATTACTGTAGCCACGCGAAGCATTTGAAACATCACCATTGCTTGATGTGGCAATAGCTCCATTAACCTTATTGCTGCCCAACACATTTTTTAATTGACTTTCGCTAATTGATTCACCGGATGAATCACGAGATTTCTTATTATTTCCCAATGATATTTTTGACATCTTGGGCAATTGTTGGCCCAAATACTTATGTGCCAACGAGTTCTTATTAACCATTGATAATCCAAAAGCCATACCACCAAAGACAATCAAGGTCCCAATTGTACCAAAGATCCACGTCAATGCTTTTTTCATAAATCGTTCTCCACTTTTTAAAATACTTCTATAACCTAATAACTCTATCATTTCCTTATATTTTATGCAATACAGGGTTGAACGCAAAAAAGCCGCTAAAGCGGTTTATTTAGCGGTTAAAACTGTAATACTTTCAACATGTGGTGTCTGTGGAAATTGGTCAACTGGTTGAATATCGCCCGTAACTTCATATTCATGATCAGAGAATAACTGAATATCACGAACCAGAGTAGCTGGATTACAACTAATATATACAATTTTCTTTGGTTTCATATCAGCAATACTATCAATCACTTCAGGAGCGAGTCCCTTGCGAGGTGGATCAACGAAAACAACATCAGGTTTAAGACCATCAGACTCCCATTTTGCCATCTGGCGTTCAGCCTTATCTGTTATGAACTTAACATTTTCAATATCATTTAGACTTGCATTTAACTTAGCATCTTGAACGGCTTCTTTAACGACTTCAACGCCGTAAACCTTTTTAACATGTTTAGCGACTGCCAATGAAATTGTTCCAATTCCAGAATAAGCATCAACAACTGTTTCATTGCCTTTAAGATCAGCCTTTTCAATAGCTAACTGATAAAGCTTTTCAGTTTGCACTGGGTTTACTTGGTAGAAAGAATGAGCAGAAATCATAAATTTCAATCCCATTAGTTCATCATGAATAACAGCTTCTCCCCAAAGAACATTATCTTTAGGTCCCATTATGACGTTAGTAGGACGTGAATTAATATTTTGAACGATACTTACTACACCATCGATCTTACTAATTTCTTCAACAAGTGCTTTTTGACCTGGAATTGTCATTGTTCTAGTAACCAAAACAACCATGATTTCGTGTGAATAATAGCCACGGCGAACAATTACATTACGTATTACACCTGAATTATTACGTTCATCATAAGCAGTAACGTGGAAACGACGTAATAAATCACGAACTTGCAAGATAACTTTATCAATCACAGGATCCTGAATATAAAAGTCTTCGATTGGAATCAAATCATGACTGTTACGACGGAAGAAACCTGTACTTAATTCTCCTTGAACGTTTCGAACCGGAATTTGGGCCTTATTACGGTATTCCGTTGGATTTTCCATGCCAATGGTTTCATCAACTTTAATATCATCTAAATGATCTTTGTTAAGTAGGTTTTGAATTTGTTGTTGCTTAAATTTCAATTGAGCTAGATATGCCAAATTTTGTAATGGAGCAATTCCAGTTTGAGTATATTCAACCCCACTGCCTTCAACTCGATCTGGACTCTCTTTAATAACTTTAACTACTCTACCAAAAGCATAAGTCTTTTGAACTTTGGTAACACCCATTTCAATTCGTTCACCAGGAAGACTGTTGGCAATAAAGATTGGAAAGTTTTCAATCTTCGCAACACCCATCCCTTGATAAGTTAAATCTTCAATTGTTACTTCATATGTTTTGTTTTTTTCTACTGGTGCAATAAATTTCATATTTTCTCCTGTTGCCTCATGGCTGTTATAACAAACGGATTCACCGTCTTACAGTGAACCCGTTTAGCAATTAATCATCTAAATCTGTTTCATCGTCAGGAATCTGATCAACTTCTTCAGCAAAACGCCGTTCTGCTTCCTGAACTTCTGGATCAGATGCCACAACCGCATCATCTGGCATCTTATCTAGATTAGCATACATTTCAATATGGCGATGTAAATTCTTGAAAGTCATGGGTGCATCCCCACCATACTCACCATCAATATTAACCATAACCCGTTCATCAACCGGTTTTACTTTTACTCTTTTGGCCTTCCGATAAATAATTCTCCTATCATTAACGTGTTTTCCATTCAATGCCTTTGCCATTAAATGAAGTAAGGCTGGTAAATTACCCGGTTTAACGATGATTAATGTGAATTTACCATCGTCTAAGGAAGCATCTGGCACAATTTGTTCAAAACCACCGATGGAATTAGTTAAAGCTAAGAAAAACATTGATGCTTTACCTTTGTACGTTTCACCATCAAACTCAACATCCATATCGACTGGTTTGACACGAGGTAACATCTCAGCCCCTTTAACGAGATAAGCCATATAACCAAAAACACTCTTTAAATTTGAGGGAACATCATAAGTTAATTCGGTCAATAATCCACCAGCTGCAATGTTAATGAAATAATTCTCGCCTGCTTTGCCAATATCCATCTTAAATCGTTGGTCTTTTAAAACAATCTTAGCAGCCTGAACAGGATCTTCGCGTGGAATTCTTAAAGCCCGAGCGTAATCATTTGTTGTACCAGATGGAATAACTGCCATTCTTGGTCGTCGACGTAGTGGTGCAATTCCGTTTACCACTTCATTAATCGTACCATCACCACCAGCTGCAACAACCAAATCAAATCCTTCACGACCCACGCGGCGAGCTTCATTCTTAGCAGAATCCGGTTCAGGAGTTGTTGCAAAGGCACTGGTTTCATAACCCGCTTCTTCAAAGACCGCCAAGATTTCAACTAAATTTTGTTTAATTGCTTCCCGCCCAGAAGTGGGATTATAGATAACTCGCGCACGTTTTGCCATGCTACATTTCCTCCAAATTTATAACTCTAACGAACTTTTAGTTCTTTCATTAATAACTGATTAACAACTTTAGGATTAGCTTGTCCTTTAGTTTGTTTCATAATTTGTCCAATTAAGAAGCCAACTGCACGATCTTTACCGTTCTTAAAGTCTTCGACTGATTGACTATTATCATCAACAATCGACTTGATGATTGGATTCAATTTATCAGGATCTGATAGTTGAATTAAGCCCTTAGCTTTAACCCATGCACTTGGTTCCTCGCCATCAGTAATAGCTTTGAAAACCTTTTTAGCAATCTTAGATGAAATCGTATCATCACTAATCATCTTAACCATTGTTGCAAGATTGGTAGGTGTAATCTTAGTATCTTGAAGATCAACTTTTTGATCATTTAGATATGCGTTAACGTCACCCATTAGGTAGTTCGCTGTCAATTTAGGATCAGCACCTTCAGCGATGGCTTCTTCAAAGAAATCTGACATTTCTTTAGTTTGTGTTAGAACCATTGCATCATAGTCTGAAAGCTTCAATTCATTAACATAGCGTTCGCGACGTTTACCTGGCATTTCAGGCATTGCTTCTTGAACACTATTTAACCAGTTATCGTCAATAGTTACAACAGGAACATCTGGTTCAGGGAAATAACGATAGTCATCAGCGCCTTCTTTAACACGCATTAGAATTGTTTCCCCAGATGCTTCATCAAAACGACGAGTTTCTGGGCGAACTTGACCACCAGACAAAAGAATCTTTTGTTGACGTTTTTCTTCGAAGGCTAAACCTTTACGAACAAAGTTAAATGAGTTCAAATTTTTAAGTTCAGCCTTTGTACCAAATTTATCAGAACCAATTGGACGAATTGAAATATTAACGTCCACACGCATTGATCCTTCTTCCATCTTAACATCGGAAATTCCGGTAAATTGAATTCGTTGACGCAAAGCTTCTAGATAAGCATATGCTTCGTCAGGAGATTCAATATCTGGTTTAGAAACAATTTCAATTAATGGTGTACCCTGACGGTTTAAATCCACATAAGAATAGCCATTTGGATTATGTGTATTCTTACCAGCATCTTCTTCCACGTGCATTTCTGCAATTCCAACTTTTTTCTTCTTACCATCAACGTCAATTTCAATCCAGCCATCTTTACCAATTGGTGTAACTGATTGAGTGATTTGATAAGCTTTCGGATTATCAGGATAGAAGTAATTTTTACGATCAAAGTGGTTCTCACGGGTTACCTCAGCATGTAAAGCAATGGCTGCCTTCATACCGGCTTCAATAACACCTTTGTTTGTTTGTGGTAAAACACCAGGATAACCCCAATCAATAACATTGGTATTAGCATTTGCGTCGTCACCAAATTCAGCTGGTGAAGGACTAAAAATTTTAGAATTAGTTTTCAATTCAATATGGACTTCAAGTCCAATTGTCGTTTTAAAATTCATTAGTTTTGTCCTCCTTGTCCTGGAACCTCTTTATGAAAATCAGTTGCATCTTCAAATGCAGATCCAGCTTGATACATTGTTTCTTCATCAAATGGTTTAGCAATGATTTGGAGACCAATTGGCATTCCGTCGCTAAATCCAGCTGGTAATGACATGGCTGGTAATCCTGCTAAATTCAATGGAATTGTTAGGATATCATTCATATACATCGTTGTTGGATCAGCCGTTTCTGCTCCAAGCTTAAATGCTGGTGTTGGAGCTGTTGGTCCAATAATGAAATCATGTTCTTTGAAGATTTCTTTAAAATCATTAATCAATAAAGTACGTACTTGTGCGGCTTTCTTGAAGTAAGCGTCAAAGAACCCTGCAGATAGTGAGTATGTTCCTAGCATAATACGACGTTTAACTTCATCACCAAAACCTTCTGAACGAGTTTTTACATAAACATCTTCTAATGATTTAACATCTTCCGCACGGTAACCGTAACGAATCCCATCGAATCTTTGTAAATTAGATGAAGCTTCTGAAGAACCAATAATATAATAAGCAGCTACACCATATTTACTATGTGGAAGAGAAACTTCGTCAACAGTTGCTCCAAGTTTCTTAAATATTTCGGCTGCATCTAAGACCGATTTCTTAACATCAGCATCGATTCCTTCACCCAAGTACTCCTTAGGTAAGGCAACTTTCATTCCAGTTAAATCTTGACCAATTTTTGCAGCAAAGTTATCAACTGGTTGGTCTGAGCTAGTCATATCGCGATCATCTTTACCTGCAATAATATTTAGTAAAGCGGCATTATCACGTACTGATCGAGTTAAAGGACCAATTTGGTCTAAACTAGATCCAAATGCAATTAAACCATAACGAGATACACGACCATAAGTTGGCTTAACACCAACAATTCCCGTAAATGAAGCTGGTTGGCGAATTGAACCACCAGTATCGGAACCTAATGAGGCTAACACTTCTCCAGCAGAAACAGTTGTTGCTGAACCACCTGATGATCCACCAGGAACTTTAGTATGGTCCCAAGGGTTCTTAGTAGCACCGAAGAATGACGTTTCTGTTGAGCCACCCATTGCGAACTCGTCCATGTTAGTCTTACCAATAATTACGACATCATTAGCTTTAAGTTTTTCTACGACGTTTGCGTCATAAATTGGTGTGAAGTTTTCAAGCATCTTTGAAGCAGCCGTTGTTTTAAGATCTTTGGTTACAATATTATCTTTAACGGCAACTGGAATTCCAGCCCATAAGTTATCAGCATTAATACCTTTTTCATCAATTGCCTTTGCTTGTGCTAATGCACCGTCGCGATCAACAGTAACGTAAGCATTAAGTTCCTTTTGGTCAGACTCAATCTGATCGAGAGTATCTTTTACCAATTCTGTAACTGTCATTTCTTTACTAACAAGTTTTTGATGAAGTTCTTCAAGTGAAGTATCAAAATAATTCATTATTAACCTTCCTCGCTTTCATCAATAATAGCTGGTACACGGATAAATCCGTTTTCTGTATCAGGTGCATTCTTTAATAGTTCTTCTTTTTGATGAGCATTAACAGCAACATCTTCACGCATTGTATTAATTTGGTCTGTCACACTAAAAGTTGGCTCAACACCATCTGTATCAACTTCATTTAATGTGTTAACAAGGTCTAAGATATCACCAAACTGATCAGTAAATTTATTCAAGTCTTGATCATTAAATTTTAACTTAGCTAATCCAGCAACGTGTTCAACGTCGCTAGCACTAATTTGTTTATTCTCTGACATTTCATTTCCTCCTAGTAACTAGTAAAGATGTGACTATAGTAGCTCTTCTCGTTTGCATTCTTAGTCAAGAACGATTGCACACCTTCTGTAGATTGAATTGTGATATCAATATTAACACCACTTGGTAAGAACTTTTGGGCTTGTTCATTTACGAACTGTGTAAAGCTGTTAATTTCTGTTTCACTATAGAACTGGGTCGTGATATTGACTTTCATGCCTTGCATCGTTTTACCCTTGTATTGTGCCTGTGCAGTAACTCCACTCAGGTTAGGGAAGAAGCTCTGAATCTGATCTTTAAAGTTTTCAAATGCACTTGCGTCATTACTGTTAGGTACTGATTCACCATTCTTTTCTGGTAAGACATAGTTTTGATAGTCCATTGTCTTCCAACTTGATAGTGAAGCGCCCTTGTTAACTGAGTACATTAGGTAATTACCACCAGTTAGGCTATCGTTAGAAGCCTGCTTGTATATTCCAATCGCAATTGGGATATCTTTGAGCTGAGATCTTTGTCTCAATCTAGCTAAAACAGTCTGAGCCATTATCTTAGCCTGTGCTTTAATATCGGCGTCAGATATCTTTGTTTCAAATTGAGCACCATATTGTTCTTTGCGATAATAATCTACCGAGTTCATCGCAAGTCCAATTGTCATACCCTTAATCTTTAACTTATTGCCAGACTTTTCCATGTAATCCTGTTCTTCCATAGCTTGAAGATAGATTGGATTACGTTTAGTTGGACTCTTAGACCCGTTATCTTTTGGATTAAGCCCCTCTGGATTGTCTTTTGACTTACGATCCAACCATTTTTGAACTGTATCGGAACTTAAATTTTGTCCCTCTTGGAAAACATACTTACTAGGCGCAAAAACAGGTTTGGAAATGCTTTGTAGACCATTTTCGAAGCTCTTAACATTATTTATATTTCCATTCTGTCCCGCTGTTAATCCCCGTGACGTACTGGTTACATAGTGTCCATTTTTAATGGTTCCGGCATATTGACTACCTGATGCTTGCCCTGTCACTTGATAAGTACTTTTTTTATTTTGTTTCCCCGTTGTACTATCAGTCTTTTGAATATTAGAATTATTTAGATTTCCACAGGCTGCCAAACTCAATCCCGTTGTCAACACTGCTAATCCGAGTACCAACTTTTTACCTAAATTCATATTAGACTCCTTATAACGCATCTATATTTGCATACCACACTATTATACAACTTACGCGACTTAACTCCATGAGAGTTTTTCTATAACTAGTCCGTAATTTTTTTAATTGGTGCAAAAGCTGCTAAGAGACGTTTAACACCTTGTTCAGGAAAAGCAATATCCAACTCCGCATCTTCACCCTTACCTGTCACCTTAACCACTGTACCAGTACCCCAAGCCTTATGTTCAACTTTGTCTCCGGCAACCCATAACTTCTTATCAGCACCAGATCCAGTATTATCACTAATCACTGTGGAACGTGTTGCTCGAACTGTCGTTGCTGTGGCGCGCTGCATCTTATTATCAAATGGATACTCGGTTGATGTAGAGCCAGAACGCTTCTTGCCAAAGTAGTCACGTTGACTCTGATCAACCGCATTTTCACTGTGAAGATATTCATCCCCAATTTCAGCGATAAATCTTGATGGCATATTATTTTGAACTTTACCATATAGCATTCTTGAAAATGCATTTGTGATATACAACTTCTTCTGTGCACGCGTTATTCCAACATAAGCTAATCGACGTTCCTCTTCCAATTGATCTTGATCTAGCATTGAACGTGAAAGTGGGAAAATACCATCTTCCATCCCAACTAAGAATACCACTGGAAATTCAAGTCCTTTAGCAGCATGCAAAGTCATCAACGTAACTTGCGAAGGTTCTTCTTCAACATCATCCTGATCGGATACTAATGCCAAATCAGCAAGAAAGTCCACTAATTTAGTAACGCCTTCTGTTTCACTAGTATCTTCATCATTTTCAATTCGATCGTCGAATTGCTTCGTAACCGTTAAAAATTCATCAATATTTTCTAGTCTTGATTCCGATTCCAATGTCTTAGAATCTTGCAAACTTTTACGATAACCAGTTTGATCTAATGTTGCATCTGTTAATTCCGTAATGGATACAAACTCTGCCATCTTCTGCAAATCCGTAATCTTCTTCGCAAAAGCTTCGATTGAGTTTCTTGCTCGACTAGAAATACCATTCGCAATTTGTACATTTTGAGCTGCCTGTAATAACGACCAACCATTTTCATCAGCAAACGATTGCAATTTAGCTAAGGATGTTCCACCAATGCCACGCTTAGGTTCGTTAATAACTCGTTCAAAACTCATTGAGTCCTCGGGATTAGCTATCAATGTCAAATAGCTTAAAACATCCCGAATTTCTTTTCGGTCATAAAACTTATGACCACCAACCATAGTGTACGGAATGTTAGCTTTCAGAAAAACATCTTCAACTGCTCGTGACTGAGCGTTAGTTCGATACAGAACTGCAAAATCACCATAACCATAATTATTAGACTGCATTTGGTCACGAATTTGTTGAACAATATAATGAACTTCATCAGTACCGGTCTGACCACGATAATAAGAGATTTGTTCTCCTTCATTATTATCAGTCCAGAGTTCCTTGGGCTTACGTTCTATATTGTTATTAATAACATTATTGGCAGCACCCAAGATATTCTTAGTAGAACGATAATTTTGTTCCAGCATAACGGTCGTCGCATTAGGATAATCATTTTCAAAATTAAGAATATTTTTCATGTCAGCACCACGCCAACCGTAAATACTCTGATCGGAATCCCCAACTACACAAATGTTTTGATATTTTTTAGCTAACATTGTAACTAATTGATATTGGGCTTGATTAGTATCTTGATATTCATCGACATGAATATAGTGAAATTTATCTTGATAATACTGTAGTGTTTCTGGATTATCTTGAAATAGGCTAATTGTCTTCATGATTAAATCATCGAAGTCTAACGCCTGATTAGCTTTTAAACGACGTTGATATTCATCATATATATCAGCAATAACCGCTTCAAAAGGTGTTGTGGCATTTTCACGATAGTCTGCAGGTGTCAATAAATCATTCTTAGCATTTGAAATTGCACCTAAAACTGACCGCGGATCGAACTTTTTAGGGTCATAATTCAGGTCTGCTAAGATATGCTTTACTAAAGTTCGTTGCTCACTAGGATCTGCAATTGAAAAAGCACGATTGTATCCAATCTTATCAATATTTTGTCTCAAAATTCTGACACAAAGTGCGTGAAATGTAGAAACCCAGATATCACGACCAGATTCATCCAATAAGCCCGTAACACGTTCTCGCATTTCACGTGCAGCCTTATTAGTAAACGTAATCGCCAAAACATTCCATGGATTAACTTTTTTTTCTTCAATGAGATAAGCTACTCGATGAGTTAAAACTCGTGTCTTACCACTACCAGCACCAGCCATAATTAACAATGGTCCTTCAGTACTTTGCACAGCTTCTTTTTGTTTGTCATTTAAGCCTTTTAATAAATCTGCATCTGCCACGTTATCTGTCCCTCTCCATTTATAACCTTTACAATCAAAAAGAGCCTTGGATATTTAGTTCCATGGCTCAATCAAATCAGTCCTTTTTACCATACATCTGTATTATCAATTTGTTCTTGTAAAGCGGAAATATTGTCGCCTTCTGCCAATACATATCCAATCCGTTTTGGATCCCGTTTATTAGTGATTCGAGGATAGAATTTAAAGTGCCAATTATCCTTGATTAACCACTGAGTTCGGATTTGAGGTAATTGTTCTTCATTCAAATTCAACATAATTGATGGCTCAATCAAACGAATATCAATCATTCTCATTCCAGTTAAGGCCCTCAATAGTTCTTCGTAAACCGACACATTAGTTGCCGTATCAAAAACGTTATGTGAACGGTGAATACTAGGAATTAATCTTTTAAGTGTAATTCCGTTTTTATTTACGTAGAAAACCACTGAAAAAATACCAGCATAGTTAACATTATTAGAAATTCGACTTGTAGATTCGACGATTCTGTTCTGTTGATCAGAACTAAGCTGAACCGGTACACGAGTTTCTTTCAAATGATTATCTTGATAAATATTCTCAACCATTGGGAAAAACTTTTCACGACCATCGATATTTTTAACCACTGTAATTGAAATTTCACGACTATCTTGATCCCATGGCTCCAGTAAATATGTACCATGGTTAAGTAAACTATTAGCCTTTGGAATATCAAGTTGACGTTCAATTAACATTTTTTGCTCATGTAATGGATCCTTTAAAATTGGCTTAAGCATACTTGGATAACCCATATCCTGAATAGCCTCATAAATGTCATCTAAACCAACTATCGTCGCATGTGTAGTGACAGAGACACCCATTTGTTGTAGGGCTGCCTTTTCAACTACTCGATCTTGAGCCATTTCTAGTAAATCGGTGCCTTGCGGAACAGAAGTATAACGACTGATATAGTTTAACGTTGCTAAATCCACTTTTTCTGACTCATAAATAACGATCTTACATCTTTCAGCAAAACTACGAAGTTTATCAGCATCTTTTAAACTGCCAATCATGCCAAAGTCTGCGTAACGAGCCATATCATTAACTTCAGTAGTAGTGTATGTAACAACTCTAAATCCCATGGATCTTGCAGTTACAACTAGTTGAGCACCACCAAAGCCCTCACCAATAATACCAATGGTGTCACCAGGATAAATTATTTGTTTTTGTGTTTGTACTTCATTAGTCACTGTTATTCATCCCATCATCTTAATTTTCAAATTCAACTTGGCCATCATCAGTTAACTTACTGATCCGAGCTAATGCTTCCAACCGCACGTTATGTTGTTCAATAAGTTTGCGACCTTTTTGGAAAGTTTTCTCAATAACAATTCCGACGCCAACAACATCAATCTTTGCTGCATCAGCAATATCAAACAATCCTGAAACGGCTTGTCCATTAGCTAAAAAGTCATCGATAATTAGTATCTTATCCTGATCATTGATGAATCTCTTTGCAATCGAAATCGTGTTACTCGTCTGTTTTGTATATGAATAGACATCTGCTGTAAACATATCATCGGTAAGTGTTAAGCTCTTATGTTTTCTTGCAAATACTACTGGTACATCCATTGCTAAACCAGCCATAACTGCAGGAGCAATTCCTGAAGACTCAACTGTTAGTATTTTTGTAACTCCTAAATCACCGAATAGTCGCTTAAATTCTTTACCGACTTCGTACATCAACTTTGGATCAACTTGATGATTTAAAAAACTATCAACCTTTAAAACATTATTGGGTAAAACAATACCCTCTTTTTTAATCTTGTCTTCTAATAACTTCAAAATTGATCCCCCCACGTTTTATTTATCATATTGATTTAATTGATACTGTTCAATTAGCCGAGTTAGTTTTTGTGGATAACCCGGATCAGTCGCGTATCCCGCATTATATAAAGCGACAGCGGCTTGCTTATAGTTGCTACTTTGTAAAACTTTCTGATACTGATTAGGATTCCAATTAGTACCGTTAACTAAAAGTAATGAATGATCCCGCATTGATTCCTGCCACGACCGATAGACTCTGAAACTATCGGTAATCGTAATCCACTTACCATTCACAAATTCCTGCGTCTTCATGTACTTACTAGGCTGGCTTGTATTTCCCTTAATACCATAATAATTATTATAGTTTTTTGAAAGACCACTCTGGCCCCAATTAGATTCTAAAATTGCCTGAGCAATCGAGATACTAGCTAACACATTGTATTGTCGCTGCATCTGTTCCGCGTATG
The DNA here is from genome assembly GCF_001437605.1 of Pediococcus argentinicus. Classification (GTDB taxonomy): domain Bacteria; phylum Bacillota; class Bacilli; order Lactobacillales; family Lactobacillaceae; genus Pediococcus; species Pediococcus argentinicus. Next base: position 11,253 of record NZ_JQCQ01000026.1, on the reverse strand, counting down.
GAGCAATAGTCTTTATAAACTTTTTGTGTTGCTGAATCGTTGGATCAATTTGTTCTGTGTTTGGAGTTGATATTTGCTTGCTAGAAAGATACTGTGCACCCAAAGCCAATACCAAACTAACTCCCAAAACGACCCCGATAACGTTGGATAATTGGAGTTGACCACGCCGATAAAAAAAATTGTTTTTCGTCTTTCTTTTCTTTGTTGCCAAGTAGTTCTCCTCCGAGTTTTGCATTCTTATTAAGTTTACCCGAATCACAAAAAAAATCATAGTCTTAAGACCATGATTTTAAACTTCTTTATGTTATTTATTTTGTCCAAACTTTGTATATCTTAACAGTGGTGTAGAAATCAATGGAGCAATAATACCAGCCGCAATTGCTTCAGGTATTCCGTTTGTCCCAGCAACAGCTAAAACGTATGGTAAAAGAGCTGGAATATTAATCTTATTAAGCTCAGTGGAGCCACCATGGAAAAATAAATATATCAATCCCAAAACCAGAACTGTATTTACTAATGAACCGATCACTGCACTAATTACCATAGCGAGTTGACGTTGCATTGAACGTTTTGATAAAAATACCATGATATACCCAGCAATAAGCCCTACTAAAATTCGGGGTAAAACTGATATCAGTGGATTCTTCATCACAATGTTACCCAAAACACTGGACGTTAAAGTCCATGCTCGAATTAAATCTACGATTCCCCACAATCCACCGACAATAGCACCATCCCGTGGTCCCATGACTATTCCAGCAATAATTACGGTAATGTGAATCGTAGTAACTTCAAGCGGTCCGACCGGAATATATCCTAAGAGCGGAACATAATTTTGAATAATAATAATTGCAAAAAACAAAGCCATAATTGTTAAACGTCTTGTACTATTTTTTGAATTCATTTTTTCATCCTCAATTACTACAAATAAAGTTTACTTTATTATATCATGAAGGAGTAGTTTGAAAGGAGTTCTTAAACTTGAAAAACATTTATATTGCCGATCAAATTGCTCCAAGTATTCGAACAAATTTGCCAACCGATGGCGTTCAATATTGGGACAGTTCAAACATCACCCCTGAAACAGAATCTAAGATTGATATTGTTTGGGGATCGGACCAAAAATTACAAGCTATGTTAAAACAACCTAATCAAATTAAATGGATTCAATCATATAGTGCTGGTGTGGATTACTTTCCACTGGAAACACTCAAACAACAGAATATCGCTTTGACTAATACTAGTGGAATTCATTCTGAATCAATTGCAGAATCTGTTGCTATGTACGCACTCTACTTTAGTCGTCAAATGGAACAAATTAATAAAATGCGACAAGCATCAGATTGGAGTTTACATCCCTCTATGGATTCTCTACAAACTTTGTCAAAAATGAATTGGCTAATTTTTGGAACAGGACATATCGGTTCACAGATTGCTAAAATTGCTCAGGCATTTGGTGGACATACAATTGGTGTTAATCATTCCGGTCATGCAGCTGAATACTTTAATCAAAATATTTCGATTTCTGATTACAATTTATTAGCACCTACAGCAGATATCGTAGTTAATATTCTTCCATTGACTACTGAGACTACCCACTTCTATAATTATGACTTTTTCCAACAGTTCAAGCATTTATTCTTGTTTATCAACGTTGGACGAGGCAAATCAGTTCACACTGAAGCATTACAGCAAGCAATTCATAATGGTAATGTTGATCATGCAGCTTTGGACGTTTTTGAAACAGAACCCCTCCCTCAAGACAGTATTTTATGGAGTGAACCTAATATTCTCATAACTCCACACAACTCTGCGGTAAGCCACAACCTAAATCACGATGCTCAAACCATCTTTATTGAGAACCTACGCAAATATCTAAATCAAGAATACTTAACAAATGAAGTTGATTTAATTAAAGGATATTAAAAAACTGCCATCTCTGGCAGTTTTTATTTTGTTCTTAATTTACTATTACGATAACCATAGAATCCATAAATCAAAAGTCCGACAATTTGCCATAGAAGAAATGCGCCCCATGTGATAGGTCTTAATAAGAGCATTAGTCCAACACAACAAATAAACGAAATGATTGGTAATACTGGATAAAATGGTACTTCAAAAGCACGTGGTAAATCCTTAAATTCTGGATCTTGTCTCAAGAACACAACACCAATTGAAACTAGTGAAAAAGCAAACAACGTTCCGATATTAACTAATTCAGCAATTTTATCCAATGGAATTAATCCCGCAAAGATAGCTCCGACTACACCAAAAATCCAGGTATTGGCTACTGGCACATGCGTTTTAGGATTAAGTTTGTGCAAACTCTTTGGCAAAAGTCCATCTCGACTAATAGCAAAGATAAGTCGTGTTCCACCATATGACATAACGAGCAGAACAGTTGTCATCCCCACAACCGCACCCAATGATACGATGCCAGCCAACCAATTTTGATGCGTTAATGCTAGTGCCATAGCAACAGGATCCGCAACATTCAAATGCTTATAATTTACCACTCCAACTAATACTGTAGCCAGTCCAATATATAGAATTGATGAAATAATCAATGAACTAACAATTCCAATTGGCATATCTCGTTTAGGATTTTTAACTTCTTCAGATGCTGCTGAAACAGCATCAAAGCCGATATAAGCATAAAAAGCTACGGCAGCACCACTTAATACCCCCAGACCGCCAAATGGAAGAAATGGATTATAATTTGCGGGCTTAACAAATCTCACTGCAGCTAGAACAAATAATAAAATAACAGCGATTTTGATAATAACCATAATATTATTGACTCGAGCTGACTCGCGAACACCTTTGGTTAGGAAATATGAAACCAACAGTGTAACAATAATGGCGATTAAGTTAATTCCCGCATGTGGTGCTCCAACAGTCCCAAACGAAGCTTGTAAAAACTCTGGTAGTTTTAACCCAAATCCAGCTAAAAGATTTTGGAAGTATGCCGACCAAGCCACGGCCACTGAAGAAACCGCAAATAAATATTCAGAGATTAAAGCCCAACCTAAAACCCAGGCTAGTAATTCTCCAAAAACAGCATAAATATATGTATAAGCACTTCCAGCTAACGGTATGGTGGAAGAAAACTCTGAATAACACAATGCTGCCAGAGCACAGACCACTGCAGCTAATAGAAATGACAACGTCACCCCTGGGCCGGCCTTTGTAGCGGCAATAATACCAGGTGTAATAAAAATTCCTGATCCAACAACCGCCCCTACTCCCATCATCGTTAATCCAAAAGCAGATAATGATTTTTCTAATCCTGTTTTCTTAAATAAGTCTGTATTAATTTGCTTACGAGCAAATAAACCTGTGTTATTCTTATTTGTCATATAAACCTCTTTTGAATGATTTAAAATTAAGAATTGATGATAAAATCATAAAGGGTTTTAATATTTTTGTCAAATTTATGATTAATTGTATTTTCTAATAACTAAAAAAGCTTCAGAGAGAAAACTCTCCGGAACCAGATAACCAATACTATGAAACTTTAGAAAAACAAAAATCTTCTTTTCTTCTTAGTTTTAACGTCTGATACTTTCTTAATTGAATCCGTATTAACATCTTCGCCATTCACAATACTTTTGGCATTATTTTCAAAACGTTGAACTGCATCCATCCCCAAGTCCTTATCAATTCGACCAAACGCCTCTTTCATAAGGAATCTTCTTCCTTCAAAGTTATGGGCATCTGATGCAATAATGAACCCTAAATCGGCAGTTGCTATCTTTTGAGTTAGCTTTTCAACCTTCTCACCAAAGATACCTAACAAACTACTACTTGTAAGTTGAGACAAACATCCTTGTTCGATAAAGTCGTATAACTTATCCGGATCCTTTTGAAATCCATGATTTCTCTCAGGATGGGCAATCACAGGTGTAATGCCTCGTGATAACAAATCAAATATCATATTTTCAGTATATTCCGGTATTCCGCTATGTGGCAATTCCAGCAACAAGTATCTATTATCTGCATCTAAGAACAAAATATCATCATCATCGATTGCTTGCATAAGCTCACCAGTCAAATGAACTTCTTGTCCAGGAAATACGGTGAGTGGAATCTGGTGTTTATCTAATTCATTTTGAAAATCCTGAGTTTTTTTAATAACATCTTTTTTATGATTAGTATAGGTACCATCCATGTGATGCGGTGTGACAACTATATGTGAAATACCTTGTTCAACTGCGACTCTAGCCAACCGTAACGACATTTCCATATCTTTTGAGCCATCATCAACACCTGGTAATATATGACAATGCAAATCAATTAATCCCATTATTATCATCCATTCTATATTGATTGGCTTAGCAACCAGAATTTTTAATCAACAGTATTTTATAACTATCATTCAAATAACTGCTGTTTATGTATCGCCTATGTACAATAATTACGTTATCATCTTATATTATTTTATGCAATATTGAGGTAAAATATTGAACCAAATCATTCCTAAAATTTAGAAACACACTTAAAAAGAGACTAGAGTCTCTTTTTATGATTATGTTTTATTTGACCTTAGTTTGAACATCATAATACTGTTCTTGATTGTCCATTTCATACATAGAATCATTTGATACTTCAAAGGTTGTAACGTTCAATTTATCAAAATTATCTGTCGGAATATTATCCCAATACAACTTGGAATTGTCCAATTGGTCGGGAGTTAAGTACTGATCGAATAACAACTTAATTACATTAGCGTCTTCTTGACTCCAATAAGAAACTCCAGTCATTGTTGGAACTTGGCCACTGCTAGTATCCATTCGAATAACTTTTCCTTCATTATTCGTAACCGGATACCACTCTTCATCTCCGTTAGTACGAATCTTAGTAACATATGTACTTTGCTGAAATGTTTCAAAAATATTTTTATTCATAACGGTATCACCATCAATTACAAGGCTATCACCGAATGAATCTAATCCAAAGCTAAACGTATACATGCTATTGTATTCCCTGTACTTAGGATTGACCTTGATTTTAACACCTGGATATTTATCCACTAGATAGTTAAATTTTTCTGCTAGGTATCCAGTAATGATTAAAATATCACTAATACCCTTTTCGTTAAGCATAGTTAAAGTTCTTTCTAAATTTGGTACCCCATTTATAGGCAATAAGGATTTAGGCGTATTTTTTGTCATTTCTTTAAATCGACTACCTAAACCTGCCGCCATAATAATTGCATTCATTTTATTCACTCCCGTTTGAATTTACTTATCTGTTCCATAAAATCCTGTGGTTTACCAGCAGTCAAAACGCATCCTAAAATAATAATAATGGCGATAACTATCTTCAAAATGGAAAAGTCACTTCCCGCAAAGAAACCAAATACAACCGTCCACGCAGAGAAACTAATATTTAGCCCCATCGCGATTGTTGGGCCGATATACTTAATGGAACGATAATACATTAAATATGAAATACTTCCTGCTAAAGCAGTTATTGCAATTAATAGAATTGTTGGTTGATTCATTAATGTATTAAGCACCAATCGATATCCTTTAAAAAGAGGTAAAATGACAACCAAATAAACTATTGCTGAAGTCATTTGTCTAATTTGTAAGGCAATATCGGGAAGCATTTCCCTCATCCCAAATGATGAAATAACAGATTCACTACCCCAACCGACCACACACATAATTGCAAAAGCGAATCCAATCATACTATTTTGATTGCCTCCGCCAGAAACAGTTCCTAATACGATTGTTGCAGCCACCGTTAATGTCAGTCCAAAGATTCCCAATCGATTTAATCGTTCTTTTAGGAAAATTCGTCCTAATAATGCCCCAAAAGCTGGATATGCGGCTGAGATAATTGCAGTATTTCCTGCACCAATATAATGAATGGCTTGTACATAACCAGTCATTCCTAAAGGGCCACCAAAAATGGCCGCCAACATAACCACATAAGCTCCACGAGTCTTAAACGAACTGAAGAATAATTTCAAATTCTTTTGAAAACCAGTATATATCAAAAGCCAAATAGTTGAGCAAAAATCATGAAGAAACGTAGCAACTAGTGGTGCAATGATGACGTAATTTTTTAACGGAGACATCGCTAAGACTATTCCAATAAGAACAGTATCAATTCCCCAGAGCATACCGCCTAATAATCCAAAAGCATCACCTTTTAAAGAATACTCCGTATTATTTTTCATTTTCGAGAATTCCTTCCATCACAGATACTCCTCGCTTATAACGATTGATACCATAATCACCAAAATCCTCGCCAGCTGATTCCTTTGCAACTGTCCATGTACTCCATAGAATATCCTGTAAAACTTTAAATATCTGTAGCTTTGTTATTTCACTTTCCTTAGGATTTCTGCCGAAGTATTTCACTAAAAATTCACGTTCTTCTGTATCATTCAATTCACTCTCATTGCACAAAGCTGCCAAATCCCAGAATGGATCGTTCATACCAGAATATTCCCAATCAATTAAATAAAGACGTCCCGTTGAACTACGAATAAAGTTTTCTGCCACTAAATCATTATGACAGGGCTGACTTTCTAGTCCATATTTATTTTTTAATAAATCAACTAATTTTAAAACATTTGATTTATTTTGTTCATAGTTAGGATAGAAAGATGCATTTTGTTCTTCAACAAGATCCTCATACTCTTTCCACTCTTTCAAAAAAATAAATGAATTTTCAAAAGTAATATCTGCATTGTGTAATTCATTCAAGGTATGAGCAATATCAGCAAGATTATTACTTATTTTCACCATTCTTGAAGATAAAGTTACACCATTATGAACGGATTCCGTAATTTTAATTCCAGTTTGATCATTTATATAAATCGTTTTAACATTCAATCCAAGATCACTGGCTGTTTTAGCATTCTTTGTTTCATTTTTCCGATTAATCATTACTTCTGTCCATTTACCAGGAATTCTTATAAAGTAATTCTTATCATCAAATTCTACTTCATAATTAGTATTGGTCATTCCACCTGCAAATGTAACTTTTTTAATACTGTTTGAATCAATTTTCAGGGCCTTAACAATTTGTTCCTTCGCATAGGCGATTTGATTATCCATTTCATTTCGCTTAATTAAAGGAAGTGTGTAGCTTTTAGCTTTGGAGAGTTCCTTCTGGTTATCTAAATCTACCCATGCTGCATTACTCATTAATACACACTTAACCTCAAACGAGGTACCAACCTGTTGTAATAGATATTCATAGTTTAACCAAGGATTTTGATTTTGTTCATAGATATCAAACATACGATTTAGGACACTAACTGATATTTTACTAATTCCAATCATTTCAGCCGATAATCTATTCATTTGCCGAATGTCCTTAGAGATTTTAATCAAATTATTCTGATTATCAAAGTCAACAAAGGCTTCATCACCACTACCTCGAATACTTGTTGTAATAATTCCATCTGTAAAGCCACTGTCCATCAATGCTTCAACAATCATTCTTTCATAAACTAGATCACCATCAATAACCAAGGTATTTTGCTTCACGACATTTTTAATTAAAGCCAATGACGCCATTGTACCAGTTTCTTCATATTGGCTGTTTTCCAAGAAATGTATATTCTGGTTAGCTAGATGAGCTTTTACTTCATTCGCTTGATACCCTAAAACGACATAAATATCAGAAATACCCACATAGTTCAATATACTAATAGTCCGATCTATAGGTGTTTCTCCATTAATTGGCAGTAAACAAGCCGGCATTTCAAAGTCTTGCGCTTTACCTGCCGCTAAGATAACTGCTGTAGTAACTTTATTGTTATCTGCAGGTTTCAATAAGGTTTCTTTTTCCGTAATTAATGTTGAAGCAACTTCATTAATTCCGACTTCAGTTAACTCATAATGATTACCTTCTGTAGATATCAAACCTTTTTGAATAGCCTCCCTAATCTGAGAGTTGACTGTTCCGAGAGAAATATGTAATTCATTTGCTAAATCTCTCTGCGTAAAACTAGACTTATTATTAATCATTTTTAACAATGGGTATATTTTAATCATTTTTTATTCTCCTTCAAAAGCCAAGCACGTGATGTTCAATAATTGAACATCACGTGTTTTAGTGTATCACTAGTATAAACTAACAACAAGTTCAGTAAGCACCTAAATCATATTTACTTGTAATTAGTAATCATAAGTGATAAAACTACGTTGTTAAAAATAATTCTATATAGTTGGAGGAACTAAATATGACCACACTAACAAACGATATGAAAGACTTTTTCAAAAATGATTTAGCGTATATTGCAACTGTTGACGAACAAGGAACGCCAGACATTGGACCTAAGATGAGTTTACGCGTGCTAGACGATCAACACTTAATCTATAACGAAATGACTGCAAAACAAACTCTCCGTAACATTCAAGCAAATGGAAAGGCAATTGTAGCTGTTGCCGATTTACCAACAATGAAAGGATATCGTTTTGCAGGTTCAGCCAAGGTTTATACCGATGGAGAATATTTCGACAACGCTTTGGAATGGGCTAAACAAGGTCACCCAGCTCCCAAGGCCGCTGTAGTGATTACCATTGAAAAAATCTGGACACTTGATGCTGGTCCTAAAGCTGGAGAACTATATACAGAGTAACAATAATAAATCTGGATACGAAAAAAGGACTTCCGATTGGAAGTCCTTTTTGATTCGCAAAAATCGTAATATTAACGTTTTGAGAATTGAGCTGCCTTACGAGCCTTTTTAAGACCGTATTTCTTACGTTCCTTCATACGAGGGTCACGTGTTAATAGACCAGCTTTTTTAAGTGGTGCACGGAAGTCAGGATCAACGTCGAGCAATGCACGAGCGATACCATGACGGATTGCGCCAGCTTGTCCAGAGAAACCACCACCATTAACGTTAGCAATAACGTCATAGTTGTCATTTGTTTCTGTTGCGTCGAATGGTTGTAAAACAACCTGACGTAAGTTAGCAAATGGAATGTAGTTTTCGATTGGATGATCATTTACAGTGATTTTACCGGTTCCCGGTACAAGACGTACACGAGCAACGGAGTTTTTACGACGACCTGTGCCGCGATATTGTGCTTCAGCCAAAATTCAGTTCCTCCTTAGATTAAGTTCGTGATGTCAAGCTTTTCTGGGTTTTGAGCTTGATTTTCATGTTCAGGACCAGCATATACGTGTAACTTCATGCCCATCTTACGTCCCAATGTGTTATGTGGGAGCATACCCTTAACAGACTTTTCAATTAAACGTTCTGGTGTCTTTTCACGCATTTCACCAGCAGTCTTTTGTTTCAAACCACCTGGATGTAATGTATGGTGATAGTAAATCTTATCTGTAGCCTTACGACCTGTTAGTTTTACCTTTTCAGCATTAACGACGATGACAAAGTCACCTGTATCAACGTTAGGTGTAAATGTTGGTTTGTTCTTACCGCGTAAAATAGAAGCAACTGTAGATGCAAGACGTCCCAAAGAGATATCTGTAGCATCAACGACATACCATTTACGTTCTACTTCACCTGGTTTAGCCAAATATGTTGTACGCACTTGAATTTCCTCCAATTTCTGTTTTGTTTAACTCAACTTTAAATAAGTTTCCGGGGCTTACTTTGTGGAGGTAAACAATACCAAATATCATTATATTAACTAACTACACTAAAGTCAATTGTTTCTGGCGATTTCTAATAATAAACTTGTTTAAGATAAAGCCCACTAGCTGGTGCAGTTCCACGCGCTTGATTACGATCCTTCACTTCGAATAATCTTGGAATATCATCTACAGGCCGCCTTTTACTGCCAATCTCAATTAGTACTGCAACCATTATGCGAACCATGTTATATAAAAAGCCGCTACCGTAAAACTCAAAAACAATTTCATTTGAGTCTTCATCAAGTCTAGCACTAGCCTCGTAAATAGTACGTACATGATCTTTCACTGTACTACCAGAGGCAACAAAGCTAGAAAAGTCATGCTCCCCTTCTAAATCTGTAATAGCTTGTTGGATCAATTTAATATCAATCGGAAACTTCCAGTGACCTGTATAGTTCCTTTTGAAAGGATTTACAAATTCACCTAAGGCCAATCGATACTCATAACGCTTACCTTTAGTATTAAAACGAGCATGAAAATCATCTGGAACAATTTCTACCTGTAAGACCTCAACATCTAGTGGTAAAAGACTATTTAAAGCATGGAGCATGTTTGTTTCGGTCATTTGTATTGATAAATCAAAATGAATTACTTGTCCCAATGCATGAACACCAGCGTCAGTTCTCCCAGATCCGAAAATATCAATACTAGGTTCTGGGTCTTTAGCAATTTTGTTAACTGCTCTTGAAATAACATCTTCAATAGTTCGCTGATTTGGTTGGTGCTGAAAACCAGCAAAGTTAGTACCGTCATAGGCAACTATTATTTTATAACGCATGTTTAACCCCAAACTCTCATCAAAATAATTAAAATACTAAATGCAATCATAATTAGAGCAGCCACCCAATCCATTCGTTGAAGTTGTAGCACACGATAGCGACTGCGACCTTCGCCACCACGATATCCACGTGCTTCCATTGCAACTGCTAACTCATCGGCTCTCCCAAATGCGCTCTCAAATAATGGAATTAAAATTGCAATCAACTTCTTAATCCTTGTCCACAAAGATCCATGACTGAAATCAGCTCCTCTTGAGCGTTGAGCATTCATAATGCGTTCCGTTTCATCAATCAGGGTCGGAACAAATCTCAAAGCAATCGACAACATCAATGCCAACTCATACACAGGGAAATGAAATCTTTTAAGAGGCATCAATAGCGACTCAATCGCTCCAGATATTTCTAGTGGTGATGTCGATAACGTTAATACCGTAGATACTAACACAATCAGAATAAATCGAATTGCTAGATAGACAGCATTTAGCAACCCCTGACTAGTTACAGTTATAATCCCATATTTAAAGTAAACATGTCCCCCAACTCCAAACAGAATTTGAATTAACATGGTTAGGAGAATGACACTAATAATTGGTTTGACACCGTCCCAAAAGTACTTGATTGGTATCTGAGAGCCTACAATCCAAAAAAGTGCCCCTAGAAAGAGAATTCCATACATTAACCACGAGTTGGCAAAGAACACCGTTATGATATACAAAAAACTCAAGACAATTTTCATACGAGGATCCATTCGATGAATAAACGAATGTCCCGGTAAATATCTACCAAGTAGTATTTTATTCATTGTTAACCACCACCTCGTATATTTAAAATATATATTCTA
>NZ_JQCQ01000025.1 GCF_001437605.1 Pediococcus argentinicus | reverse complement strand
TTTGTCCAATATCAGGGGGTCAGTTCAGTAACATGTTTTTATTTTGAATTAGTTTTTACGGTTATATGCCCATACAGTTAATGGAGCGAAGACAATTACGATACCAATACTAATAACCAACACTAACCATGCTTCATTATTCCAAACACCGCTATTCATCATGCCGGTAATTGCTTTAATGACATAAGTGATGGGGTTTGCATTAGCGACAGTTTGTAACCAGTCTGGGAGAGTTTTGATTGGGATGAAGGCATTTGATAAGAAAGATAGAACCATCATGGCCATCATTGAAAAACTTTGAACCAAGGTAGCTGATTTAGCCATTAATCCTAGAAGAGCAAAGACCCAACTGATAGCCCAACTACTGAAGATAGCTAGAACGGCTGCGCCAAGGTCCCACCAGATGTTAGCACTAGAACGCCAACCCATTAGGTAACCAGTTAAAAATGAAACAGCAGTTGCAATCACTAAACGAAGAACGTCAGCAAATAGTTGGCCAGCAAGTGGTGCAATGTGTGCCATTGGAAGAGATTTGAAACGGTCGAACACACCTGAATCTAAATCTTCACGGATTTGTGCACCGGAACCGGATGCAGCCGATAGGAGTGTTTGCATTAAAACACCAGGAACAATGATTGGTAGATATGCTTTAACACCACCAGCAATGGCTCCACCGAATAGATAGCCAAACATAACCATAAACATAACTGGTTGAATGATAACATCCATAAAGCGATCTGGATTATGAATTGTTTTTAGTAAATTACGGTATGCCATAGTGGCAGTATTTGTGATGACATTACCTTTTTGAGTACGAATTTCCATAATAAAAATACCTCTTTTTAATTAATTTTTACCAACTGTTAGTGCAAAGAATACATCGTCCATAGAAGGTTCTTTAACCGAAATATTAGCGATATTGATGTTCTTTTCTTTCAGACGATTTAAAATGCTGACAACTTGGTTGGTGTCTTCCAAAGGAGCTTGAAGTTCTTCGCCATAGACTTGAGCATCTGTACCAAGAGTGTGCTTAAGTAATGATTTAGCTTCCTCAACTTGATCAGATTTTTCTAAAGTGAGTGATAATGCTGAGCCACCAATATCAGCTTTTAGTTCGGCAGGAGTACCCATTTTGATGAGCTTTCCATGATCAATAACGGCCACGCGGTCAGCTAGTTCATCAGCTTCTTCTAAGTATTGGGTAGTTAAAACGATTGTTGATCCTTTAGCTACTAAGTCGCGGATGGTATCCCACATTTGGTTTCTGGTTCTTGGATCAAGACCTGTAGTAGGTTCATCTAAAAAGATTAATGGTGGTTGGGTAATTAAACTAATGGCTAAGTCCAATCGACGACGCATTCCACCAGAAAAGTTTGAAATAGCTTTGTCAGCGGAATTAACTAGTGAAAATTCTTCTAGGAGGTCATTAGTGCGTTGCTTAGATTCTGAACGTGATAGTCCATTTAAGCGTGAGAAAATCATCAGGTTTTCTCGAGCTGAAATATCTTCATCAACCGATGCATATTGCCCAGTTAAGCCAAACATGGAACGTACTAAACGACTGTCTTCATTGACGTCATGTCCGAATATTTTTACGCTACCACTAGTAGATTTTAGAAGTGTAGTTATCATGCGAAGAGTAGTTGTCTTACCAGCACCATTAGGACCTAACAAACCAAAAACTTCACCTTTCTTAACGTTTAACGAAATATCATCAACGGCATTTTTCTTGCCAAATGTTTTAGTTAAATGTGATACTTCAATTGCAAATTCTTCACTCATTTTTGTAACCTCTTTTGTTTTAAAATTAATCAGGGCTACCTGACGAAAATATATGATAAGGGTACCTGATGGTTTTGTCAACACTTTTATTCAGGGTACCTGATTTATTTTGCGAAAATTTGATATAATATACTTATAAATTAAGTTATGGAGGGGTTAGTGATGGTTTCTTCAATTGAAAGACAAGAATTAGCTGACCGGTTGGCTGAATTTGGGATGGTTGAGCATATTGCCGATGATGTTTTACATCGATCACATCATGACCGAGGCGTTGAACATCGTCTTATGTTTCAAGGACAAGGCAAAATTCTACTGGCCTTATCGCATGAGAACGGTTTGTCACAAAAAGAATTATCAACGCGACTGAACTTAACGCCTCAGTCGACGGCGGAGTTCATTGGTAAGTTATCACGAAAACACTTTATTTCAAAAGAACGATCCGAAGTTGATAAGCGCGTTTATATTGTTAAGTTAACCGATGAGGGACGAGAAGAAGTTCAAAAAATGGCAGGATCTGCGCCGGAGTTTTTAAACGTATTGAATGATGAGGAGATAAAACAATTCACGCATATATTGGGTAAGTTAACTGGTGCTTTAAGAGATGAAATCGAGAATGCGGATCCAAGTTGGACCAAACGATTACATCAAATGTTACTGACGTTTGTGACGAATCGTGAGCATTACGGTGAGAATCATTCACACCGACGCTAGTATTTTTAAAATTGATTAAAAGAGATGATTTTTAATGAATAAAGGGCGTGTTGAAGCGTTCATTGACGCTATTATTGCAATTGTACTGACTGTGTTAATTTTGGAAATTAAGGTTCCTGATCGACCAAGTTTAACGGCATTTTTCGGTGAATGGAGAATGGCATTTTCATATTTAATGACGTTTATCTTAGTGATGTTTAGTTGGTATGTTCAACACGAAGTATTTGTGCTAATTAAACGCGTTAAGTTAGGCGGATTTATTGGAATATGTATCTGGTTATTTATTTTATCGTTCTTGCCACTGACAACAGCGTTTGAAGGTCGTTTTCCATCATATTGGGGAGCTGATCTTATCTATCTAGCAATGAACTGGATTTGGCTAATTTCAGCCCGTTTGATGGGATACTTGTTAATCAGAGATAATCCGGATGCTAAAGGATTGAGCAGCCTTTCTACGAGGCAAGGCGGAGTTTTCATGCTAGTGGCTAATACAGTGTGGTGTTTCTTTGCTGCAGCGTTGGCTTTCTATATGCCATTCTTAGGTATTTTGACACCAATTGTAACTGTGATTATTCAAGTGATATCTAATTACTTACATCGTAATCAAATTAAAGCAGCTAACAGCTAATCTAATTTAAGATTAGCTGTTTTTGATTATTAAAATTGTGTTAGAATTACTCTAATAATTAAATTGGAGGTTGCTTATGATAATTCCCAAAAGGCTCCAACCAGGCGATGAAATACGGGTGATTGCACCCAGTGATAGTTTACAAAGAGTGGGTGGCTATGATGCTAATTTGCCTGCTAAAGAAAAATTAGAAAAAATGGGCTTTAAAGTTACTTTTGGTGCACATGTTAATGATGTCGATGTAGTTGACTCAAGTCCGATTCCAGGACGAGTGGCTGATTTACATGATGCTTTTCGTGATCCAAATGTTAAAGGTATTTTGACAGTAATTGGTGGTTATACTTCAAATGAGTTATTACCGTATATCGATTTTGACTTGATTAAAGCTAATCCTAAGATTATCTGCGGATTTTCTGATTTTACTTCATTAGCAAATGCGATTACAGCTAAGACGGGACTAGTTACATATTACGGGCCGGCATTTGCCACGTTAAAAATGATGGGTGAGTTAGGTGATTATCAGGACGAATACTGGCATAAAGCAGTTCATGAAACGGGTGAGATTACTTTAAGTCCATCGGAACATTGGTCGAGTGATGCGTGGTTTGATCCAACAGTGACTATCAAGAAACATCTTAATGACTGGACGGTATACAATTCTGGGGTTGTGAGCGGTGTGACGGTTGGTGGTAATTTAAACACGTTGTATTTATTACAAGGAACAGAATTTCAACCTCAATTGGATGACCGAGTGTTATTAGTCGAGTTTTCAGATGATGCTGATTATCTAGATTTCTCACGTAACCTTGCTTCACTTTTACAAATTGCTAAGCACCCTAAAGCGTTATTGATTGGACGTTTTGCGGAACAGGTTGGGATGAGTGAAGAAATTCTAAGATATACTCTGGATAAGTTCCCAATCTTGAAAGAAATTCCAGTCATCTACAACGTAAACTTTGGACATACTCCACCAATCTTTACGATTCCACTTGGTCAAGAAGTGACTGTTGATACTGACAAAAAGACTTTCACTTTTAAAAACTGATTTAAAAAGACCTCAACTACGTAAAATAGTTGGGGTCTTTAATTCTTTCTAGTGGCGCCTAAGCCAGTTAATACCAAGTGTAATTCCTAGCACGATTAGAATAATAACGATTAGTGCAAATCCATAAAAAATAAAATCACCAATATATAAACCGTCCATAATAAACTCCCCTAATGTGAATTATTACTCTATAGTACCGTGACTAAACAACTTCCACAATGACAAATAATTCTCTTTTTAAATGCGAGAAAGCGGGTCAGAGATTTTCGAAAGCTCAGGTATAATTAAAAAGTTGCCTTACCGATCTTAGTAATAAACGTACAACGGATTGGAGGTGAGGCAATTGTTTATTAGTGCAGTTCTTTCACTTTTGGTAGCTTTGATAAGTACTTGGTTCGGGTATTGGCTGAATAACCGACATAAAAAGTGAAAATAAGGCAATAATCAGCCCACCCGCTAAAATAATAGTGTAAAAAAAGACCCCAACTACTTGCGATAGTTGGGGTCTTGGTGTGACAATTGTTTATTAGTTTGTACATGTATTATAACATGCTAAAAACAGAGCTGCTATATCTCACTTGAATTAATTTTAAGCTTTTTCAATCTTACCAACCGCAATTGGTAATGTTACATGAGCGTCATAAGGTCCTACTTCACCAGCAACAGATCCAGGTAGGTTAACGTCAGTTGGAATACCGTGAATATAAACCACACGTTTATCTAACTCAAGGTTGCTATCGCTGAATGCTTTTTTGAAGTTTTCTTCAAGTTGATCCAATGGAACAACTCGCGTATATGAAAAGTCACCATTAGCATCAGAAACAGGGTATTCATCGTTTGGAATATCCATTTTGGCTGGTTCATCATTGAATGGAACCATGGTTGTTCCAGACACTGGTTCTGTTTCTGGCAAGTCTACAAAACCATCACCATTTTGGTCTTGATCCATAGTAGCAATTTCAGCTTGATGTCCATCTGGGAAGCCATGGAAATGTTCCCAGTGCTGAATGTTAGCAGGTGTATCATGCATTTCAATATTAATAGTTAGTTGATTATCATCAATTTCAAAGGTTGCGGTACCGTGAGCCTTGTGACCAATCTTTTCTGCGTTAAGTGGAACAATGTTTGCTTTAAATTTTGTCATTATAAAACTCCTCCTTTTATTTGATTCCAACATTATTGTATACTCTTTCATAGAAAATATAATTGATATATATCAAGAAAAAGGTGACTTTTTATGAAACATGATCCATTTCAATGTGTGGAAGCTGCACCAATTTTTCATAATTTATCTAAAAAGGCAATTACTGAATTAACCAAAATATCGGTTCACCAACAACTGTACCCCAAGGGCACTATGTTATATGAGCCTGAAGTGCCGTTGGATAGAATGCTAATTGTGGATCAAGGACGGGTGAAGGTCTTTCAGTTATCCCAAACTGGACAAGAAAAAATTATATATTTTATTGATCAGGGTTCAATGGATAGCGAAGCGGCATTGTTCACTCAACAATCGCATTTTAATTATGCCGAAGCAATGGAAGATACATTAGTGTGCTCAATTGGTAGATCTGATTTTCAGGCGCTATTAAAAGAAGAGCCCTCAATCGCCATCGCTATGTTAAATGTGCTAGGTGATCGTCTGACTAGACTTGAAGCACTTAATTCATACACAAGTACTTTAACTTCAAAGCAACGCCTCCAAAATTACTTAATGGATATTGGAAATAAACGTCATGAACAAAGTTTTGAATTACCAATGAAGAAAAAGGATTTAGCAAATTGGCTAGGAATCACACCTGAAACACTCAGTCGCCAGTTTAAACAACTTCAAAAGGATCAATTAATTAAATTAGAACGAAATCAGGTTACTATTTTGTGAGGAACCTGATTTCCACACTTATTTAATGCAGACTGGTATACTTTAGGCATCAAAATAAATGGGAGTAATAACATGAAGCATAAAGGTCTTTTGATTGGATTAATATTAGTAGTTGTCGCTGCAATTGCTGGCGGAGCTTACTTTGGTATGTCACATCATAAAACGCAAACGAAGTATCAGCAAACCATGGTTCCAACGTTCTTTTTCCATGGCTATGGGAGTAGCTACCATGCTGAACAACAGATGGTGAATGCAGCTAAAGATGCTGGCGTCACAGAAAATGTTATTCGGGCAGATGTTGCTAGGAATGGTGATGTCACGTTTGTGGGTCAGTTAAAGAACAACGCTAAGAATCCAATTGTAATGGTTAATTATATTGATAATAAAAATCCTGATTTTCATACCGATGGTAAATGGGCTAAGAACGTCGTAACTAAATTGCAGGATCAATATCATTTCAGTAAATTCAATATGGTTGGCCATTCGATGGGAAATATGGCGATTATGTTCTATATGCTAGATAACGCTGGCAATGACAAACTACCTAAACTGCAAAAGCAGGTTGATATTGCTGGTCATTTTGCTGGAATCATTGGAATGGATGATAAACCTAACCAACTAAAATTAGATAAAGATGGCAAACCGGAACGCATAAATGCAAGTTACAAAGAGTTGTTACCAATTCGGGATACGTATCCTAAAAATCAAGTTGACGTGATGAATATCTTTGGTGATAAGGATGATGGAACCCATTCAGATGGTGCTGTAAGTAATGCTTCCTCAAAATCTTTGAAGTATCTGATTGGTGATCGTGCTAAGAGTTACGCCGAACATAAAATTGTTGGAGCTAATGCACAACACAGTAAGTTACACGAAAATAAAGAAGTAGATCAATTATTAATTAAGTTCCTCTGGAATCAAGAGAGCAGCAAGTAAGACCACTAGCGATGGGAGGCGGTCGTATGCAAGTTAATCGTGAAGAAATTATGGGCACGGTCTATAACTTAGTTTTAAACCCTGCTACGAGAAAATGGGAGCGAGAACAGCTACAGGATTTTCGAAATAAGGTCGAACAGGGCGCCAATTTGAATGTGGAACTGTCGGATCTAGAATCCAAACTGCGTCCGCTTGCTATACGGGATAATTTAACTCCAGATGTGACCGACTTCTATCGTCAGATTACTGGCACGGAGCCAATGGTGGAAAAATTAGACATAAAGAAACATGACGTTACCGATCCAGCCAACCAAGAACGGGCTGTTTTTGCCGGAGGTTGTTTCTGGTGTATGGTTGAACCATTTGAAACACGGCCTGGGATTATATCGGTTTTATCGGGATATACCGGCGGCCATGTCGATCATCCAACCTATGATCAAGTAATTGGGCAAACGACTGGTCATGTTGAAGCTGTTGAAATTATCTTTGATCGCACAATCGTCAGCTATTCAGATTTAGTTGAACTTTATTGGCAGATTACCGATCCAACTGATGATTTGGGACAGGTAAATGATCGAGGTAATGAATATCGACCAGTTATTTTTGCTCAAAATGCGGAACAAAGAAAGATTGCTGAAGAATCCAAAGTACGTTTAGAGCAATCCGGAAAGTATAAAAACATGATTGTCACGGAGATTCGAGACGCTAGTAAATTCTGGCCTGCTGAAACCTTTCATCAACAGTTCTATAAGAAGAATCCTAAACGGTATAAGCGTTTAGAACGGAGCCGAAATCAGTATTTGAAATGGCAACAACTTCAAGGGAATGTCCGTCAATTATTTAAGAGTAAATGAAAAACCGCTTTAGTAGTGCTTAAACACTGACTAAAACGGTTTTTTATTGGGTCACTTTAATTGTTTTCAGTCACAAAATTCAATAAACGTTGGGTGAAGCTAGGTTTATTGTTAATGTCACGTTCGTTTTGCTGAAGAGTTGATAAGTTGTCGGTAATGATCCCATCAACACCCATGAAGTTCATTTTAGACATATCAGAGTCATCGTTGACGGTCCAAGCATAAACTTGTTTACCCGAAACTTGAGCATTTATTAAGAACGAAGTATTCAAAGTTGAGTACTCCATTGTATAAAAGTCAGCACGACTTTGGGGAACACCAATAAAGTTAAATGGCAAGATATAGCCAACTGTTAGCTTTGGATTAATCTTTTTGAGCGTTTGAACAACGTTGTAATCCAATGTGTGAATTTCGTCGTGATAAGCTAAAATTCGTTTTGAATATTCTTTGTTAAAGCGTTCGACCATTTTTGGATCATCATGTGGAGTCGTCTTTATTTCGATGATTAGGCGTTGCTTTAATTTATGAGCAGTGTTGAAGTAATCATCAAAGCTGGCGACATGTGCTTTAGAGCCGTTTTCACTAGCTGTTAAATCTGTTAATTGCTTTAAAGTTAGCTGGTAAGGGGCTTTATTAACGCCTGTTAGAGCTTTAAGATTTTCATCATGCATAACTACGAATTTATGATCTTTGGTTTCATGGATATCCATTTCGACAAAATTAGGATGTAAACGACTCGTATTTTTTAGTGATGGAATCGTATTTTGAACTCCGTTACCTGCGTTTACTCCACGATGGGAAATGGTGATTGGATCAGAGTTAAAGAATCCATTCAAATAAAGAACGTTGAATCCTAATGCTCCGGCGATTACGAGAACCAAACCAACTCGTGTCAGTACCTTATGTTGTACAGGATTTTCGCCTTTGCGTAAACTCATCAGATTAGCTGCCATAGTGCGGTTAAAGTTAGTGTCATCGGATAGCTCGTTTAACATAACCATAATAGATGCCACACCTAAGCCGATGTTGAGGAATAGCAGTCCAGCTTCAATGATTAATAGGTTAAAAGTAGCGGCAAAGTATGCTACTCCAGTAGGTGCTATACTATCCCACAATGATTGGAATATCACCATTGCAAAGAGTGCAATTGCACTGACAAGGACAGATGATACTACCAACGCAAAGAAGTTGGCAGCAATTTTTACAAATCGCTTGCCGGTTTTATTCCAGCTCTCTGCAATAGCCTTTCGAATCGAAATATGGCTCCCAATCATGAGCGGTAAAACTAAAATGAATCGAATGCCAAGATAAAATGTTACAACGTAGATAGCAATCAAGGTTGTTAGTAATAACGGATTATCGTGGAACACGTAGTCCATGATGAAGCCAGGAATTTTAACTTTGTTGAGCAGTGGGGTTGAGAAACCCATACCGCCAAAAGGTAAAATTAAAATCGTATAAATCAGTAGGAACCAAATTGACTGGACAAAAGTATGGTGAACCCGACTGATCGAAAGCTTCAACAGAGGTCGAATGGTTAAGGTGTTACCAGAGTTGATTTGAAAAATTCCAAGAACAAGAAAAGTGACTTGCCAGTATATAGCCAATAAAATAGCAATCAGAATAATTAAAAAGACGATATCCAAAAATGGTTTAGTCGTTATAACCGAAATTAGATTGGCATTCGATAAATAGGGCACGTTAGCGATTCTCAATGCGATTGATCCCAAGAAAGTAAAAATAGGAATGCAGATTCCAACGATGATAATTTCACTAACAATAAAAAGTCCTAGATAACGGAAAATATTGCGCGTAATCTCTTTATAAAAACCATAGATTAATTTAAGCATAATAAAAGAGCCTCCAAAGGTTTACTACGCTCAGTATACCAAAAGCTGGTGGCTCAAGTGTTGTGTTAACATTCCAAAGTTGATTTTATTTTTTAAAAACATCCAAAAAAGGTGTGAAGAAGGTTAAGAGATAAAATAAACCAAAGAATGCTCCGTATAGAAATGTGAATACAATTCCAGCTACAAGATTAGTCCTTACTTTAAAATGATCAACTAATTTTTTAATAAATGAAGCTGGATGGAGTAAATCCCATGAATAAAATCGAATGTAACGACCCATATAGATTCCGAAGCTCAGTATAAAGAATGAAAGACCTGTAATAAGCCAGAACCAACCGTTAATTAGAGATGAAATGTTGGCTGGGTCCACGATGAAAATAAAGATAAGTTGTAATAATACAATATTGAAGACCATGTTTAACACCCCAGATAGTGATAAGCTGAGAACCGCGATGATGTCATACCAAATTGGAACTTCTTTTTTGTCAACTTCTCGATGGGTTAAATTTAACTCAGTAATTAAATAACCAGAGTTTGGCAAATACAGGAACCAAGCCACGAGTCCGAGAAATAAAAATACATAACTAATTGTTCCTATCCATGATTGACCGGTTACGGCTGAAATCCAGAGTAAGAATAATTCAACGATTAATACACCGACTAGAATAAAAATAGGCGTAATGGAGAGCTTCAAATTGTAAATCATAGGCTTGAATAGTTTTACGCCAAATAATTTAGGACGTGCGATTAAAGTGAAATAAGCAATTAAATTAAAAATAATAGTAACGATAATAGCGGTTAACATAGCAGTGCTCCATTCGTATAAGTTACTATCATTATGCCATAAATGATGAAGTAATTAATCTTTATGATTTATTCAAAAAATAAAAGCGATTGCGTATTAGTCTCAAGTGCCTGATAATTAGTATCAGAAGTAACTTATTTCATGTAGGAGTATCGATATGAAAAACAAAGCTGTCACGATTAAAGATGTGGCTAAACAATCGGGTGTTTCAATTTCGACTGTGTCTCAGATTTTAAATGGTAATAAAGATAAATTTGGCAAAAAAACGGTCGAAAATGTACTTCAAGCAAAAACTGATTTGAAGTATGAACCGGACTATTTTGCACGCC
Source organism: Pediococcus argentinicus (assembly GCF_001437605.1). GTDB lineage: Bacteria > Bacillota > Bacilli > Lactobacillales > Lactobacillaceae > Pediococcus > Pediococcus argentinicus. The sequence goes on along the minus strand of NZ_JQCQ01000025.1, from coordinate 13,229 downwards.
GAATGATAATGAAAAAGAGTAAAACAATCGGAGTGTTAGTGCCAGATATAACCAATCCGTTCTTTAGCGGTGTGATTCGGGGTATTGAAGCGGGATTGTATAAAGAAAACTATGCGACGCTGTTATGTAATGCAGATCTCGACAATCAGAAGGAAAGTGCCTATCTAGAGGAACTGAGTCGACGAGGTGTCGATGGATTTATTATTGCGAGCTCTAATATTTCAAATGAAGCCATTAATAAGACTCTTCAAGCTAAAGATCGACCATTTATTGTGATTGATCAAAAGAAGGCTGAAGGATTTAGCGACGCAGTTTTAACGGATGACTTTCAAGGCGGTACATTAGCAGGACAGCATTTACAAAAATTAGGTCATCGAAAGATCGCAGTTTTAATGCCAAGTAATCCACCAGAGAATGTTAAACAACGTTTCGAAGGATTTAAGGATAATTTTGAATTGAGCGATTTAACAGTTATTGATACTGATTTAACTAAGGAAGCTGGTCAAAAAGCGGTCGAGTCCATTTTGAGAACTTCTGCCACAGCTATTTTTGCGGTGAATGATGAAATTGCTTTTGGTGTCTATCGTGGTTTAGCTGAAGCTGGTAAGACTATTCCAGATGACTATAGCGTTGTGGGATACGATAATGTTGATATGTGTGAATATATGCAACCACAGCTGACAACTATTGCTCAACCGATTTTTGAATTGGGTCAAACGACAGCCGAGTTGTTGTTAGAACGGATTTCCAATTCTGATAAAGAATGGGAAGAAAAACACTTGCCAGTTCAAATGATCGAGCGGAATTCTACTACAATGTTGTAATCGCTTTCATGATATGTTATATTTTGGGTGTTCTATTAAAACGTTTTACCAAATTAAAAATAAACTTAAATTAACGGGGGCAATCTTATGAATACAGTCACAATTATTGGAAGCATTAATTTAGATCGTACGATTCGTGTTAAACAAATGCCAAAACCGGGAGAAACGATGCATACAAAAGAAATCTTCTCTGCTGGTGGTGGTAAAGGTGCTAACCAGGCGGTTGCTGCCCAACGTTCTGAAGCTAAAACAAACTTTATTGGTGCCGTTGGTGATGATGATGCCGGAAAAGTAATGATGGATTTGTTGAAGGATGAAAAAATCAATCTTGATGGTGTTAAAACAATTGAAAATGAATCAACTGGTCAAGCTTATATTGTTGTTGATGATGCTGGTGAAAACCAAATTATGATTCATGCCGGAGCTAATGCCGCATTTGATCCAGACTATGTAGCTCAACAAAAAGCATTGATTGAACAGAGTGATTTTGTGATTGCACAATTTGAAAGCAGTATTGATAGTACAGTGGCCGCATTTAGAATTGCACAAAATGCAGGTGTTAGAACGATTTTGAATCCTGCTCCCGCACTTGATAATGTGCCAGAAGAACTCTTGAAAGTTACAGATATGATTATTCCAAATGAAACGGAAACTGAAACAATTACTGGTGTGCATGTTACTGACGAAGCTAGTATGAAAAAGGCTGCTGAATACTTCCATAATTTGGGAATCAAGGCCGTTATCATAACAATCGGTAGCAAGGGATCATTTAACGATGTTGATGGCGAAAGCGGAATTGTTCCAGCATTTAAGGTTAATGCAGTAGATACGACTTCAGCTGGTGATACTTTTATTGGCGCTATGTCGACGGTTCTTAAAAAGGACTTCAGCAACCTTAAAGAAGCTATTTTATACGGTAACCGTGCTTCATCACTAACGGTTCAAAGATACGGTGCACAACCATCAATTCCATATAAAAAAGAATTGAGCGAGGACAAGTAATTATGAAAAAGACTAAGGTAATTAATTCAGATATTTCACGTGTGATTGCTCAAATGGGCCATTTTGATAAATTGAGTATTGGTGACGCAGGGATGCCTGTTCCAATGACTACTGAAAAAATTGATTTGGCAGTTGATAATGGGATTCCTAGTTTCATGCAAGTTTTAAATAACGTGTTGGAAGAACTAGAAGTTCAACGAATTTATTTAGCGGAAGAGATTAAAACAGAAAATCCAGAAATGCTTAAACAAATTCAAGATCGATTACCAGAGACACCAATTACTTTTATGCCACATGATGATATGAAACAGGATTTGAACAATGTGCATGCATTTATCCGTACTGGTGAAATGACACCATATTCAAATATTATTTTGGAAAGTGGCGTCGTCTTTTAAACCAATTTTGTGGTGGAGGAATAACTTATGAATACTGTAGCAATATTAATCGGATTAGGACCACTAATTGGTTGGGGATTATTTCCAACGATTGCTTCAAAAATCGGTGGTCGTCCGGTTAATCAAATTTTAGGTACAGCACTGGGAACCTTTATCTTCGCGTTGGCAGTTTTCCTATTTAAGGGATTGAGCATGCCAACCGGAATGGACTTAACGTTCGCAATTATTTCAGGAATTGGTTGGGCTAGTGCACAATTGATAACTTTCAGATCATTTACGATGGTTGGCTCATCACGTGCAATGCCGATTACAACTGCTTTTCAGCTTTTAGGAGCTTCATTATGGGGTGTGATTGCACTTGGTAACTGGCCTGGAACCAATGCCAAAATCATTGGTGGATTAGCATTAGTCTTAATTATTGTTGGTGCTAGTATGACGGTTTGGTCAGAACATAAAGATGCTAGTAATTCTAAGAAATTACGAGAAGCTGTTGTCCTATTAGCCATCGGTGAAATTGGTTATTGGGCTTACTCAGCAGCACCTCAAGCAACTCATATCGATGGGATGCACGCGTNTTACCACAAGCAATTGGAATGTTAATTGTCGGTGTTGTTTACTCAATCTTCTTGGCAATTAAAGGTGAGAAACTTGCTTTGGCTGAAGGGGTTTCATACCGTCAGATTTTCTCAGGATTCTTTTTTGCCTTTGCTGCTTTGACTTATTTGATTTCAACACAACCAAATATGAACGGATTGGCAACTGGATTTATCCTTTCACAAACATCGGTTGTTTTAGCCACCTTGACTGGAATTTGGTTCTTAGGTCAGAAGAAAACTCGTCGCGAAATGCAGATTACAGTTCTTGGATTAGTATTGATTCTAGTTGCTGCGACGGTTACAGTTCTAATTTAGAGTTTCACATAGGAAAGTAGGCCTACGAATATGACATTAAACTATCAAGATATTGAAAAAGCTGTTAATTCAGAAGAAGATGCTGGTGGATTTGCAAAATTGATGCAGGATTTTCGTCAGCTCGGAGTTCAAAAATATGATTATTTAGTACAAGAAGGTTTGTATCGTTACTTCGATGCAGATAGTCATGTGGATTTAAAAATGAACGGTGTCCCCAAACAGGTTAATGCGGTTGGTGATGCTACAAAAATTAAGTCAGCTGTTAAACAGGCTCAAGCTGGACAATTCGATTTTGAAAAGTTCTGTGAATTAGCTGGTGAAGCTGGAGTATTAAAATGGACCAGTGATCTAGTTAGTAAGGAAGTAACGTATTATGATTCCAATGACGTTGCCTTACTGATTGAACCGATTCCAGGATTATAAAAAGAGTAAAAATAAGACTGAGAAAAATTAACATTTTCTCAGTCTTTTTGCTTAAAGCTGTTTAAGTTTTTGTTCCAATTTTACTGGCGTACCCATAGCTTGGAGATCTTGTAAATGACCTTCACCTCAGTTACATAATTCCATTAAAACATGTGTTAAAGATTGTCCCTGTTCTGTTAATTCATATTCCACATGGGGTGGAACTTCCGCAAAGACATGGCGACTAATAATGCCATCTTGTTCCAATTGGCGAAGCTGTTCTGAAAGGACTTTTTGTGAGATTTCAGGGATAACTTTTAAGAACTGACCATTTCGATTGATTCCAGTTTGGATATAGCATAATAGAAGTGGCTTCCATTTTCCACTGATAATCTCCATTGTTACTTCAATTCCAATATGATAATTTTTCATAGTTTACTCCTTTAAAATCGCAAAACTAACCTGCTGGTTACTATATCACAAAATAGTGGGGACTTGTTGTTGGAAGCCATCCTCCGTAAGATAGCAATTATCAATTAAGGGGGAATTTTATAATGCAAAATTCAAAACAATATCCAATTAACTTTTCTCATATCGGACTTTCAGTGCCAGATATTCATGCGGCTGTTAAATTCTATTCAGAAGTAATGGGATGGTATACAATCATGGAACCATCAACTGTTAAAGAAGACGATAGTGCAATCGGCGTTATGTCGACAGAAGTCTTTGGTGAAGGCTGGGGTAGCTATAACATTGCCCACATGACAACTGGAGACGGAATCGGAATTGAGATCTTCGAATTTAAAGATAACGTTGATCCAGACAATAACTTCAAATTCTGGGAAACTGGTATTTTTCACTATGGTGTCCAAGATCCTGATATTGAAGGACTAGTTGAAAAGATTAAACAACATGGTGGTAAGCAGCGCATGCCAATCAAAGAGTATTATCCTGGTGAAAAGCCATTTAGGATGGTTTACATGGAAGATCCATTTGGCAATCTAGTAGAGATTTACACACATTCATATGATTTAACCTACTCACAAGGTGCATATTAGAGCTCTTGGGCTAAATCTTGATATTGATTGGCAAAGTAGCTGTCCTTTAAATATACTAGTGAAATATCACGAACTAAGTTTAGACTAGGAAGCTGCAACTGCTTCAGAGATCCAGATTTTAGTTCCATGGCTGAGAGTGATTCGTACATGAAACTGATACCGACGTTTTGTTCAACCAGATTTAAAATACTGGTGGGCTCGTTGATCTCTATGCTTTTTTCAAAATCAGATAGCGAGATATTTTGCGATTGAGCCCAGTCACTAAAGATATCTCGAGTTCCGGAACCATTTTCACGTAAAATTAGAGTTTCATGTAGTAAATCTTGAACATTTAAACTATTACGATCAACTAAGGGGTTTTTAGAGCTTGAAACGGCGATAAAAGCCTCTTTTTTGATAACAATCGAATCATATTTTTGACGATCAAAATTACCTTCCAGTAGTGCAAATTGTAAATCACCCTGATCAATTTTATTCAAAATAGCTGTGGTATTATCGACGCGACATTCAACTTTAGAAAAGTTTTCCTGCAACTGGGCGATTAATCTCGGTGCTAAGGAAATGGCTAGGGAATGAGTAGCACCAAATATAATTTCAGTTGGAGCTTCAGTCGAGCGTAAATCCGTTAATAATTGTTGTTCTTGTACCGACTGACGGTTGATGAAATCGGCGAGTGCTAGTCCTTGTTGTGTAATTGTTAAATTGGGCTGGTGGTATTCGACGAGTTTGATACCTAAGTCATTTTCAAGTGTTTTAATCTGTTGGGAAACGGCTGATTGGGTGACAAACATCAACTCAGCTGTTTTTGTGTATGATTGGGTTTGAACAAGTTTTGTGAAAGCTAAATATCGTTTATCTAACATAGCTCTTCCTTATTAATTTTATTTATAACGTTATTAAAAAGCATAATTATATTTAATATACAGACTTTGATATATTTAAGCTATTGAAATTTGGAGGATGACGATGGAAATTTTTAAACGAAAGCAATTTTATATAGCAGTTTTGATTACTTTGGCTTGTGCAATTTTGGGTAGCTATTTAGCTAATTTTCCCGGACTCAGTATGGTTGGCTCGTTGGTGATCGCACTTATTTTAGGAATGCTGTTACAAGCGGTTCCGGCAGCTAAAAGTGCTGTTAAAAATGATGTGGGTTTCATTTCTAACAAGCTATTACGTTTGGGAATCATTTTATTGGGTTTTAAATTGAATTTAATCACGTTAGCTCATGCAGGAGTTAAGACAATTCTGTTGGCTATGATTGTGGTAACTGGAATGATTACTCTAACTTACTGGGTAGCACGTAAACTGGGTGTTAGCAGTAGTTTAGCCATTCTAACTGCTAGTGGAACTGGGATCTGTGGGGCAGCCGCTGTCATGGGCATTTCACCTCAAATTCAAGTTGGACCTGGTCAAGCGGAAAAGAAGCGTGAAGATGAAGTTCTCGCAATCGCAATTGTTGCCATTTTAGGAACAGTCTTTACCTTGATTGAAATACTGATTAAACCGTTACTACATTTCACACCGACTCAATTTGGTGTGATGGCTGGCGGATCCTTACATGAAATCGCACATGCGGTTGCGGCAGGTAGTTCAGTTGGACCAGTAGGATTGAACGAAGCAATCATTATGAAATTATCACGAGTTCTATTACTTGCCCCTGCTGCGTTGATTATTGGAATCTGGTACCAAAAAGCTCATCCAGTTGAAAGTGGTGCTCGTCAAAAATTACCAATTCCATGGTTTATGGGTGGGTTTATTCTAGCAAGTATTGTAGGGACTTTCTTCTCACTTCCAGCAGGACTAATTACCTTGCTAGTTAAAGCTGCTTATATTTTCCTAGGGATGGCAATGGCTGCTTTAGGACTAAGTGTTAACTTCCGAGTGATTGTCGAACGTGGACACCGTCCATTTTTAGCAGCAACTATGACATCATTTGTCTTGATGCTATTTACAATGACGGTTGCTAAATTTATGTTTTAAGCTATTATTATAACCAATACAGTGTTTTAGGAGATTAGTGCGATGGCTGGTTATGATATGACAATTGAAAAAATGGATAATCCGGATTTTTTAAAGTATATGTCTAAAGAAACGATTGAAATGATCAAGAGTTTTCCAGAAGGGTTGGCGGATACCCATGTACTAGGGATGACAGTTGCTAATAAAAGACGATATCCTAACTTTAGTAAGCGTCCACCGTTGACCATTACAATTCGCCTAGAAAGCTATTGGGATGAAAATAATAATTATCGAATTATTTTAGAAAATGTTTCTAAATTTAAAATTGACGCTGATATTGATGGTAATAGAGCGTATGACGAGAACGACAACGAATTTATTCCCCATAACCAAACAATTGCCGATATCATAGATTTTTATATGGATATTGAAGGTAATACGTTATTACTCAAGTTAAAATCCGAAGGACACGATACGTTTAGATTTAATGTAGGTAAGTTAACAATTACAAAATACAAAAAGACGCTTATTACTCGACTGATTAATAAGCTGTGAAATTCAAAAAAAGCTTTTGCAGAAGATAGAGATGCCTTTTGCAAAAGTTTTTTTGTTACCACTGTCGTGGATTCCACATTCGTCCGTCCAATTCACCTTCTGCTTGTTCAATCCGTTTCTGTTGTTCTAGGGCAGCATTGCCCAAGGCTAGAAAAAATGCTTGTTCTTGATACACATCACTTTTAGAACGAAGTGTTTCAATCTGTTGTTGTAGCCATTCGATATTTTCCATCAGTATGAGTCCTCGTCTTTCTTTGCAAGATCCAGATTCCATTGCAAATCTTCTAATGTATCCTGTTGTTCTTTTAAAAAGTTCATCAGAGTTTCTAGTTCAGTATCATTCGTGTCATCTTGAGTGATTTTTTGTTGAAGTTGCTCAATAAACCAGTTGATTTGACCATTTAAATGCTGAAAATGTGGATTGGATAAGTATTGTTGATAATCCACTAAAAGTTGCTGTTGTTCGTCTGGTTTTAGATATAAAAATTGATAAACTACTAAAGGAGTGAGGTATTTCATATTAGTTTTATTCGCCAGTGCCTCAAATGGTTTAAGAATTTCGGAAATGCTAAAGTTTTCACGCCCGCCAGCTTGGAAATCTTTTTCGGCACTACCGGTAGTGACAACTAGCCCTAGTTCTTTGTTTGAGAATACGTTCTGATTACGTTCAACAAATCCAGATGTCAAAACGTCATCCAACCAAGTTTTTAAAAGACCAGGTGCACTATACCAGTACATCGGAAATTGAAAAATAATTCGATCATTTTTGAGTAGGAGTTGTTGTTCTGAATCAACATTAAAATCCTTACCCAAAACATGATAATCAATATTATTTAAGTTTTCAGTTGCACTTTTGAAAAATTGCTGGGTTGTTGAGCTATCAATCTGTGGATGTGCAACTACTACTAGTGTCTTCATACTAATTCTCCTAGCTTTTCTTATTAATAACATCTTATTACAGAAAATCCAATAGGGATAGTTATTACAACTTTTTCGGAATTTATTAACGTCTTCGTTAACGAAAGGTGTACAATATATTTAACGAGAACGTTAAATGTAGAAAGAAGGATTACTATGAATAGTCGAAAATCTAAGATTATATGGGGAATAATATTTGGATTGGTAGGACTAGCGTTAGTTTTATATGTTGGAATATTGATGTATGTAAATAATCAGATTGCCAATAAGGTAGTTCCACAAGTCCGTTCAACTTTTATTAAAAGGGCTGTATTTGATGATCGGAAACAGTGGATGAAAAAGTATGGTGATTTGAAGGCAGATAAGAAGAATGTAAATAGTGAAGATCTTCTGAATGATATGATCACTGATGCAAACCGTCATGGTAGTCTTGATGATTCGGATGAAGAGACTGTGACTATGCCAGATTCAACTTATCCAGAATCAGTTGATAACATAAAAGGGGTAACTTGGATTAATATGCCAACTTTGGGTACGTATAGTTATAGTAAAGCTCGTTCGTATGCACGAACCATCAGTCATGATATCAAAGAAGCGAAAAATGGCGTAGTGATTGATTTGAGAGATAATCGAGGTGGTCTAGTTGAGCCAATGATTCTTGGAGTAAGTAGTCTTATTCCCGATGGAACGTTGTTCTCAGAAGTTAATAATAAAAATAAAACGTATGATTTTAAATTAAAAGATAAAAGAGTTATCAATGAACTTAGTGAAACTTACACGAGTGATTATCGCAAAGATAGCAAATTGGGTGGTAAACGTCTAAAAATGAAAGTTGCTGTGCTTACCAATGGTGACACGTCCAGTGCAGCTGAAGCTACGTTACTTTCACTTAGAAACTCCAAGAAAGTTAAAGTCTTTGGAACTAATACAGATGGATTAACATCATCCAACACAGATGACTTTTATAGTGGATTTGGATATCAATATGCTGTAGTTTATCCGATCGCTTGGTGGAAAGACAACTCTGGCCATGTATATCATAATCACCCAATAAAGCCAGATGTTAAAACGACTTCTGAAAACTTGCAGCAAAAATTAGATAACTATTTTAAATAAGTCTAGTTGAAATTAGTGTTTCCGCTTACATTTAGTTATACTTAAGATAATAACTAAATTAAGGAGCATAAATATGTCGATTAAATTAATTGCGTTGGATATTGACGAAACGCTACTAACTACTAAACATGAAATAGCAGAATCAACGAAAGTGGCTTTGAAAAAAGCTCATGAACAAGGAATCAAAGTAGTCCTATGTACCGGCCGTCCTTTAGCAGCGGTCACAATGTATTTGGATGAACTTGGACTATCAGGCTCGGATCAGTATGTAGTTACTTATAACGGAGCACTAGTACAAAACTTAGATGGCGAAATTATTGCTCGCAACATTTTAACGAATGCTGAATACCAACAAATTGATCGTTTTGCTGAGCATTATCACGTACAATACAATATCTTAGATGAAGATAGTAAGATTTATACACCAAACGACGATATTAGCTGGTTTACTGTTATTCAGGCGATGGAAAATGAAGCTGGTATTCATGTTCGCCAAGCTAACCAGTTCCCAGATGACTTTGAAATTGCTAAAGCAGTTTTAGTTGGCGATACGAAATTATTGGATTACGCAGAATCTGACCCAGACCATATTCTTGATAAAGATCATTTTTATGTTGTTCGTTCAACGGATAATTTCTTAGAAGTGATGAATAAGAAAGCTAATAAAGGCGCAGGATTGCAGGAACTAGCTGAATACTTGAAATTAAAACCAGATGAACTAATGGCATTTGGTGATGAACGTAACGACTTACCAATGTTTGAGTATGTCGGTACGTCAGTTGGAATGGGTAACGGGTCTGATTATATTAAGGGCCAAGTTAGTTTTGTGACAAAGAGCAACGATGATGACGGAATTGCCTTTGCGTTAAATAAGTTTCTAAAATAAAAAATCTGAGAATTTTCTTCTCAGATTTTTTATTTTATTTAAATGGATTAAAGTATCGACCACTATCAACGATGAATAGTAGTAAACCAAGAATAGTTAAGCCTACAATGATTCCAAGCATCCACCAGTCTTTTTTAGATCCAGGTTTGTTCATATACCAGGTTCTGGTTTTACGTGTTCCAAAACGTCTAAGACGCATGGCACGGCTGACCGTTTCAATTCGGTCTAAAGAATTGAAAATCAATGGAATCAAAATTCGGCTTGATGAGGTTAAACGACGCCATAGATGAGCTTTCTTGGATAACTCCAGACCACGGGCTTGCTGGGATAAACTAATCTGATGAAATTCATATTGCACATCAGGAATGTAACGCAAAGCAATCGCAATTGAATAACTAATTTTATATGGAATCCCAATTCGATTCAAGCTTGCTGCAAATTCTGATGGGTTAGTTGTAAAGAGAAAGACATACACCAACGGAACAGCAAACAAGTATTTTAAAAACATATTGAACAGATAGAAGAGCTCTTCCCAAGTTAAGGCGAAGAAACTGTTACCACCAATGATAACGTGGCGGCTGTGGTACAAAGCACTGCCATAGTTCGGACCAAAGGCATAGATCAAAACTAAGTTTAATAGCGTAAATAAGATAATGGCAATTGTTAGTGTTCGCACTTCTTGCCATTTTATTTTGGCCGAAATGAAGGCTACTACCGAAAGTACACATAATAAAATTAGGTACCAGGTGTTAAAACTAATCATACCGATTAAGGTTAAAAGCACTAAGCCTAAAATTTTAGTTGTACCGTTCAACTGGTGAAAGAAGGTTGATCCAGGATGGTAACCTAGAATATTTGTATCGTTACTCATGGTGGCGAACCTCCTTTTGATAATCTACGAATCCTTGCGCAAAGCGAGCTGGATTCTCTAAATTAGCTAACGTACCAAGACTCTGTAAACTAGTATGAGTTAGCGAAGCAGCCTTCACAACATCATCATTAGTTAAAACGTTGATTGGCAATGTATCAGCAATAATTTCACCGTCACTTAAGGCGACTGCTCGGTCAGCGTATTCCAACATTAAGTACATGTCATGAGTAATGAAAATGGTGGTTAGTTGCTGAGTGCGATTCAATTCTTCTAAAAAGTCCATTATTTCAGAATAGTGAGCTAAATCTTGACCGGCGGTTGGTTCGTCGAGAATCATAACTTCTGGATCTAATACTAGAATTGAGGCAATCGTAACACGTTTCTTTTGGCCAAAACTAAGAGCACGAATGGGCCAATTACGGAAAGGATACAGTCCGGTAACTTTTAATGTGGAAAGAACTTTCTCTTTGATAATTTCTTCATCCAAGCCACGTAAACGCAAGCCTAATGCGACTTCATCAAAAATCATATCTTTGGAAATCATTTGGTTTGGATCTTGTAGGATGTAGCCAATGTGTTCGGCACGTTCTTTGATTGAAAGATCATCCAAATTAGTTCCTGCAAGTTTGATTTCACCCTGATTGGGATGCAAGAATCCAGTAATTAAATTACTGAGAGTTGTCTTGCCCGTACCGTTCTTACCAACAATAGCAACCATCTCACCTTTATTAATAGTGAGATTGAAATTATTGAAAATTGAACGATTTGGATAATTAAACTGAAGATTTCTAATTTCTAGTAGAGGCTCAGCTCCATCCGAATTAGGTTGAATTGGGTGTTCAACGTCCCACTGTAACACGGCAGTTCCATTATCTGGAAGTTCGATCTTTGATAGTTCATCAACCTCAGGCAATTCGGATACTTCAATACCGCAAGCACGAAGAGCAGTTAGATAAAGTGGTTCACGTAATCCGACTTCAGTTAACACACCTGATTTCAAAATTTGATTGGGTGTGTCGTTAGCAATCAATTTACCATCATCAATTAGAAGTAAGCGATCAATTGGACGATGAAGAACTTCTTCAATTCGATGTTCAATGATGATCACCGTTAAATCTTCTTTATGTGATAAATGATCTAATAGTTCAATTGAAGCTTCTCCAGCAGCAGGATCCAAGTTAGCCAATGGTTCGTCCAACAGTAGGATTGGTTCGTCACCAATTAATACTCCAGCTAATGAAACACGTTGTTTTTGACCACCAGAAATATCTTGGGGATGATTTGAAATTATTTCAGCGACATCCAGACGTTTAGCCCAATCACTAACTCGTTGGTGAATCTCCGACTGTGGTTTAGCATCATTTTCTAAAGCAAAAGCAATATCCTCTGCGACAGTTAGACCAACAAATTGAGAATCGGGATCCTGTAGAACGGTTCCAACTTCAAAAGATAATTTAAAAACGTCCAGATCATTAAATGACTGGCCGTTGATAGTTATATTTCCACTTAGTTCGCCCGGATAATCTTCTGGAATCATACCGTTCAGTATTTTTCCAAGCGTTGATTTTCCAGAACCAGAAGGTCCCGCAATGAGGACTTTTTCACCTTTTTGAATAGTGAAGTTAATATCCTTAAGTGTTGGTTCAGTTTGGCTTTCATATTGAAAGTTAACATGTTCAAATTGAATGATTGGTGATTGACTCATATTAAATCCCTTCTGTAAGTGAGGAGTTTATTCTTTCGTTAAACTATTGCGATGAACACGAGTTCTTGAATAGGCAATAAGAAGAGCTGTACCAACTACACCGATTGTAAGGGCGTTGGTGATGGTACCGGTAACTCCTTGGAGAAATACTTTGGTTGCAGGCTGAGAGTAAATAACAATGTCGCCAATTGGAGCAATAATCAACCAAGCAATAATGTTACCTAAAATCTGAACAACATTAAATTGAATAATTTTCTTTGTTGAAATTGGTTCACTTTCAATCTTGAGTAAACGGTGACTGTAGCCCAAGATAGCACCGAAAATTCCATCAGCAATAATCCATGTCCACCAAGGATCACCCCAAGAAAAATCAATAAATAAGTGACCAAATAAAGCTACGAGTCCACCAACCAATGGTCCAAAAATAACAGCAATTAAAGAAAGAACTGCGTATCCAAGGTTGATTGTGGTATTTGGAATACCAGTTGGAATTGGAAGGAAACGACCTAAAACAAAGAAGATTGCGGTTCCGATTCCGATTGCCACAACATTTCGTACTGAAAGTAATTCTGTATTATTTTTCTTCATGAATAGCACTCCTCGTATATTTAAAATATATAT
>NZ_JQCQ01000024.1 GCF_001437605.1 Pediococcus argentinicus | reverse complement strand
CTGTCAACCACAAAGGGATTATCGCACTCTGCGTAGTAGCAAGGTAATGCTTTTTTAATTTATTTTGCGGACGAAGCATCGTGATCCATTTGAATCATACGATTGCTTAAGACATCGGCTTGATATCCATTTGGTGATTTGAAGTTCCAGCCATTGGTCTGGTTGCCGTACGTGAATTTCCAACCTTTGTCGCCATGTTGCTTGATCAATTCTTGAAAAGCTTCTGATTGGGTAGTTATTTTGCCATGAGAATCATTACTTGATGATTCCTTATGGGAAGTATCAGGAGTATCATCCATTTGTTCTTTGATTGTTCCATCAGAATACACATGGTATCCAGATTTTCCATCTTGACTCATTATCGTAAAATAGACATCTTTCCACGGTACCATTCCAGCATTGCCGTGTTGAGCTACCCATACCTCATCCCCCTTTTTTTCTTTAATATATGCGATAGCCTGTTTAGCAGAACGAATGAAATATTTTTGTTTGTCATCTGAATTTTCGGCAGTGTCAGAATCGTTTTTCTTTGTATCATCTGAATAGGAGTTTAAACCAGAGATTTTTGAAAAACCACTAATCAAATCTTTATTCTTAGTTTGTAAAAAGTGGCGTCCTTCTACGGGTTGGTTTTGATTGATATAGTAAATAACAGATTTACCATCTTGTATTCCAAATAAGTAAATATAGTAACTAGTTGTCATTCTACGGTCTAGGTGCTCATAGACTGCAACAACTTCTAAGTCTTTATTTCCAGTTCCATTAGGCGACCACTCAGAACTTAATTTCTTTTCGTCAAAAAAATTATCATTGCGGGATAAATCCTTTGGATAGTGAAACCCGACGCTGCTAGAATTATTATTCATATCGCGTTTGATGTAGTCCTGTCCCATTTCTGAACCCCAGGTTTTCATAAATGAATCAAGTTGAGAATCTTTGTCGCTATTCCAGACGGGTTTTTTAGAATTTGAGCTCGTACTATTGCTAGATGATTTTGATACAGTTTTAGTACTGATAGTATTAGCTGTCGATTGGGATGCCTTTTGAGAATGACAGGCTGTTAATGTTAGTAGGGCAAGTGGGGCTATAAATAGAAAGACTGTTTTTTTCATTTTGATTCTCCGTTTTAGTTAATATTGGTTTTATTTATTAACGATTATGATAATAGTTGATATCGTCCTGTATATCTTGGGCTTTGTCCGCTGTTCGTTTGGCTTCTTTTGCAGCTTGTTCGGAAGCTTTAAGCATTTTATTAGAATTTGCAGCTGTTTGTTCAGCACTTTTACGAGTTAATTCGCTTTCTTTAGCAGCTTTTTCACTTGCTAGACGACCCATTTTAGTTTCTTCTAGACTTCTTTCATTAGCTCTTTGACTTAATTGAGCTGCAAGGGTTTGTTGCTTGGACTCAATTTCAACATTGTTTCTGTGTATATCTGATTTTAGAACGCTAACGGCACCGGGCCAGTCACTCGCTTCTCCATCTTCAAGAATTTGAATCAATCTTTGTAGATATTGCCTAGATTGGTAATGCTGGGGAATATATTGTGCCATAAATGAAAGGTGATTATCTAAGTCAGCATTCAACTCTGAAATTTCAGTGCTTAATAAATCAAAGTTAGAATCGTGTGCTGATGGTAATAATGAGTTACTTTGACTGCGTAACTCATTTTCCTTATTTTGGTAATTTATATTATCTTGTTTCCGTTTAGAGTTGAAATACATATCAGTATTTTTTATTTCAGTTTTAATTTTTTTTGCTTTGTTTTGCCTGAAAGCATTTAAGATTAAAACAATTATTAGAGCTATGAATGATGAGAATCTTCCATCCCACGCCCAAACATATAATATAGGATGAGCTGTCTGAGCATTCGGTCCGGCAATCATCGGTTGAATAACGCCACCACCAATAACTATTAATACAGCAGTAATCAGTACGAATATAGCAACATATTTGATTACTGTAAGTAGCATATTATTTGTATGCTTTAACTTTTTTTCAAGAATTTGTCTCTTATCAGTATTTTCGTGGAAGTCATTTATGATCCGTTTTGAGTTTTCTTGCTTAATACTCTGGTAGCTCTCAGAGTTTTGAAAATAGTTCTCGGCATAATCCTTTTGTTCCTGTTGCTTTGCTTGTAAAGAAGCATTTAAATCATAAGCTTCTAGTCCATTTTTAAGGATATTGATGAGTTCTGATTTATCTTGAATAGTTTCTAAACTAGTCATTTTTTATCTCCTAACTATTTTAGTATTGATATATATGGTTAATTTCTATTTGAGAGTCAAAGTTGGCATTTTTTTACTTTGTTCCATTCTTAAATATAAGTACATATTGCCTCCGCTCATCTCAGAGTCAGCGTATTCAAATCCTAGATAAGCAATATTGTCCTTTTTTAGAAGAGGAGCAGTCTTAGTAAGGTTAATGTCAGTTGTTGTAAACTGCGCTGTATGACTGTCACTCAAAGACCAGTTCGTAGATGGAACAGTTAGTTTTAATTTGGATCGGTCGTCAGATGTATCTCTTCCAAAAACAATTTTTTTGAAGGGAGCCGCGGTGTATGTATATCCATCGACTTTTTTCTCTTGTTCTGAATCAGTTTTATACTCTTTGGATTCCTCATCATCAGAATTTATGTCCATTTTAAGGTGCTCGACTGCAGAATCTTTGGTATCGTTCCATAAATTCTTTTCATAGTCTTTTGCAGCAGCAATGTTGCTATTATCAGTTTCAGGAGCCATGTCATCTAAGGTTTCAATTGCATCACCAGTTCTACCGGCTGTTGTACTAATATCGTCATTAGCGGTATACATCCGACCAGTACCATTTTGCGTTTCCAATACACCTGTGACTTCGCCACTTTTTCGAGCTAAGTACCAGGTTAAGTGTTGTTTAGAATTGACCAGATCTTGAAGACTATAGGAATCCTTCGTCAGGGTATCGGTTTCGGCAGTAATACTTTTCTTAACTTCTTTTGGCTTAGCCACTACCTTGCTACTTGATGTACTGCTTTTCTGACTAGTTTTATTTGGATGTGAACATGCGGAAAGGGCAGTTAGTAGAATTAAAACTGTTGGTAAAATTAAAATGTTTTTTTTCATGATTGTAGGGCTCCTTTATTTTTTCTGAACCAAATATTCATCTGTTCCAACTAAATCGCTATATTGATATACCTTAGATCCATCTACGGTTGTACTTTTTTTAAAATCAATTGGAAAAGAACCAAACGCACCTGCAATCACACTCACTTCAATCTTCGAATTCTTAAGTTCTTTCCAGGTAAAACTTTTGCTGTCGGTGCCATCGGATGACTTTTCAGTGATGGTTTTATCTTTATTAAATGTAAAAGTGTCTGTGACATCTTTCCAATCGTCCTTGCTAGTTGGTTTGGAATCTAATATGTAAAAAGTGTGGCCTACAACTGGTCGAAGTGGATTGGTAAAATAGCTCCATCCCCAAAAAATAATTAAAACTCCAACGATTGCCATAAGTATAAATTTGTATTTATTTAGTATGTTGCCTACTTTGTTTTGTGAATTCATTCAGATTACCCCTTTACATAAATTCATTTAAAATAAAAAAGAGCCATTAGCTCTCATTATTAACTTAGTTATTAGCGTCCATATAGTGTTTTTCAACAATACCAGAAACGTGTTCCACAAATGTAGACACATGGTTTGCTTCATAAAACGGAAATTCCAATTGTTTAGAATTGCCCATGTTTTCATATTCAAAAATTGTCTGAATCCCGCTACCCACGATAAAGACTCCCAGAATCATAGCAATCAAAGCAGCAAAAGCAGATGATGAAAGCATACTAAACCCAATGATTACAATGATTGCTCCAATAATCATACGTGGTAGTTTGTATTTTGTACTTGAAGAAATGTTGCTAATCGTACTAATAGGAGTTTTATTGGATCTTTTTCCAGCTGGAATTAAATTGAATAAAATTGTATTAGGGATATTCATACGTAAGAAGTTGTCATCAACGGATACCTTTCCTTTAACCCAGGGTGTTAAAAGTGCAGTGGCAAATTCTTCCTCATTTTGCGAGTGGTTCTCTAATTCTGACATAAATAATGTCCTCCTAAAATATAATAATATAAATTAAATCGAATATATTATACCGTACCTATTACTATTTGCACAATGATTTCTGTTAATATAAAACGTTATTTTTAGCTTACAAAACCGGTATCGTCTAAGTAGACAGATATGTGGGGTGTTTCGATGGGCAATAATAGTAATATTGGATCACGAATTAAACTAATTAGAACTACCTTAGGAATGACACAGGAAGAGTTGGCTGAGTTGAGTGGACTATCTGTAAATTACTTATCAAGAATTGAAAGAACGAATAATCAAAATATAACAATTCAAAAATTGGTTAGCATTGCTGATTCATTGGGAGTATCAATCATGGATCTGATTGGTAATGATTCTGATGTTAACAACAGACCTGAGTATTTGAAGGTTTTGATAAAACAACTCAATAAATTAGATAATGAAGATGCTGAACAACTAAGTCATTCGTTTTTAAAGATTGTAGAACTTTTTGAAAAGAATAAAGATAACAATCAACAATGGTTTAAGTTTTAGATGTTAGTTAAATTGAAAAGACCCACAAAGTTAGTTTTCGAATACTAACTTTGTGGGTCTTTTAATGTAGTGTTTTATAAAATTTGAATTCCAGCATCTGAACATCTTTCAATCATTTCGTCAGGCCATAGACTAGCTTGTACTTCACCAACGTGGGCTTTACCAAGTAGTAACATACATAAACGAGATTGACCGATACCACCACCGATTGTAAATGGAAGTTCATCTTTCATGATTGCTTGATGGAATGGATATTTCAAACGATCTTCAGCATCAGCAATTTTTAATTGACGTGCCATTGCATCAGCATCCACTCGGATTCCCATACTTGAAACTTCAAGGGAACGTTGTAGGGGTTCATACCAGAATAAGATATCACCGTTTAATTCCCAGTCGTCATAGTCAGGTGCGCGTCCGTCATGACGTTTGCCACTCTTAAGCGGTCCTCCAATCTTCATTAGGAAGACACAGCCAAGTTCTTTACAGATGGCATCTTCACGAGCTTGACGATCTAAATCAGGGTAACGGTCTTCAAGTTCTTGGGTTGTGACGAAATGGATTTCATCTGGTAAATGGTAGACAGCTTGTGGATATTTATACCAAACTTCGTGTTCCATATGTTTCATAACTTTGAAAATCTGACGAACAGTTTTCTTCAAAGTTTCTTCAGTACGTTCTTCTTTAGTGATAACTTTTTCCCAGTCCCATTGGTCAACGTAAATGGAGTGAATGTTGTCTAAGTCTTCATCTTTACGAATAGCATTCATGTTAGTGTATAGGCCAGTATGAACATCGAAACCAAAACGGCGGAGTGCCCAGCGTTTCCACTTAGCCAGTGAGTGGACAATTTCAATCGTTTCGTCAGGAATTTCTTGCATGGTAAATGAAACCGGAGTTTCAACACCGTTCAAGTTATCGTTTAAACCAGTTGATTTCTTAACAAACATTGGTGCTGATAAACGTGATAAATTCATTTGCTTGCCAAATTCGTCTTGGAAGGTTTCACGAATATAGCGAATAGCTTCCTGTGTTTCACGAACAGATAGTTTTGGATCATAATCCTTTGGAATAATTAATTGCATGAGCGTTCTCCTTTATTTTAGGGAACAAAAAAAGTTTTCCGTTCCCATTGATTTATATAATCAAGGGACGAAAAACTTCGCGGTACCACCCAAGTTGCCTATCTAAAATAGACCTTCTCATAAGAGTACTAACATACTCTTCCGTGGATAACGTTCCGGATCACGTCTAATCCTACTTTAATCTTACCGACTAGTTCAGATTGAAACTAAGAAAGTGTTTTTCGGGTTTAACAGGGTCTAACGGGTTCTCACTAGTTCCGTCTCACTAAAAGAATGTTAAAAGGTACTCGTCTCTCTTTTTGTTTTTTAATGTTTTAAGTTTATGTCTAAAAACTTATCATATACTTTTGGCCTTGTAAAGGGCTTTTAGCAAAAAAGTTAAAAAGTAATTAGAAAATGTGACTCTAAAAACCAATTATTTCGGGCTTTTCAGCGGTTAAAACTTTCCTTCATTTTTATTAATAGAGTATAATAAAATTATTAAATTAATTGGAGGATACTATGGCTGAATTTAAACGTTTCTACACATTGTTCCAACCAGAACATTACAATATCTATTTAGATATTAATCGTGCTACTAAAGAGATCAGTGGTAAAACAACAATTGAAGGGGAAGCAACTGAAAAATCAATTTTAGTTCATCAAAAGGGGCTTAAAATTGAATCTGTTGAGGTTGCTGATCAAGCTGTCCCATTTGAAATTGATAATAATATCGATGCAATCAAAATTGAATTGCCACAAGCAGGTTTAACTGCATTAACAATTAAATATACCGCACCTTTAACTGACACAATGATGGGAATCTATCCATCATATTACGAAGTTAACGGTGAGAAGAAACAAATTATTGGTACTCAATTTGAAACAAACTTTGCTCGTCAGGCTTTTCCATCTATTGATGAACCTGAAGCTAAAGCAAAATTTGATATTGCGCTTAAATTTGATGAACAACCTGGTGAAACAGTTTTAAGTAACATGCCAGAAGTTCGTGAAGAAAATGGTGTTCATTACTTTGATACAACCGTTCGTATGTCAACTTACTTAGTAGCCTTTGCTTTCGGCGATTTACAAAGCAAACAAACAACAACTAAGAGTGGCGTAAAAGTTGGAGTTTTCGGTACTAAAGCACATAAGGCTAGTGAATTAGACTTTGCTTTGGATATTGCTAAACGTTCAATCGAATTCTATGAAGACTTCTACGAAACACCATATCCATTGCCACATTCATGGCAACTTGCATTACCAGATTTTTCAGCTGGTGCTATGGAAAACTGGGGTCTTGTAACTTATCGTGAAGCATACTTACTTCTTGACCCAGAAAACACTTCACTTGAAGTTAAACAACGGGTTGCAACTGTCATTGCTCATGAATTAGCTCATCAATGGTTCGGTGACTTGGTAACTATGAAGTGGTGGGATGATCTATGGTTAAACGAAAGTTTTGCTAACATGATGGAATACGTTTCTATCAATGCAATCGAACCAGATTGGAACATTTGGGAAGTCTTCCAAACAACTGAAGCACCAATGGCTTTACAACGTGATGCCACTGATGGTGTTCAATCTGTTCATGTTCAAGTTAATAACCCAGCTGAAATTGACGCATTATTTGACGGTGCGATTGTATATGCTAAGGGTGCTCGTATGTTAGTTATGGCTCGTGCTTTAATTGGTGACGATGCTTTACGTGCAGGTCTTAAGAATTACTTTGCAGCGCATCATTACGACAATGCAATGGGTGCGGACCTATGGAAAGCACTCGGGGATGCTTCAGGTATTGATGTTGGTGCGGTAATGAATTCGTGGTTGGAACAACCAGGATATCCTGTGGTTACTGCTGGTGTCGTAGATGGACAATTAACATTAAACCAAGACCAATTCTTTATTGGAGAAGGTAAGGAAGCAGGCCGTCAATGGCAGATTCCTTTGAAGAGTAACTATAGTGTTGCTCCTCAAATCTTTAAAGATAAGGGAATTACGCTTGGTGACTATGCTAAATTACGTAAAGAAAATGATGCACCATTCCGCTTGAATGTTGGTAACGAATCACATTTCATAGTTAAGTATGACGAAACATTATTGAATGATATTTTAGACCATGTTGATGAATTGGACCCAATTGCACAGTTACAATTACTTCAAGACTTAAGATTGCTTGCTGAAGGTCGTCAAATTTCATATGCTGAAGTAGTGCCATTGTTGAGTCGTTTTGCTGACAGCCATTCCAATATTGTTAATGATGCTTTATACAGTGTTGCTAATAATTTGAAGAAGTTTGTTAAGTCAGGTACTGACAGTGAGACTAATTTACGTCAATTATTTGATAAATTAAGTCAAAAATCATTTGCTCGACTAGGATGGACTGCAAATCCGGATGAAAGCAATGATGACCAATTAACTCGTCCATATGTTTTGAACGCTGCTCTTTATGCTAAGAATGCTAAAGTGATTGAAACAGCACATGACTTATTCATGGAAAACGCTACGAAGTTATCTGACCTAGCAGCTGACATTCGTGTTTTCGTCATTATGAACGAAGTTAAAAACTTTGGCAGTAAAGAATTATTTGCACACTTAATAGAAACTTCTCGTCAGACTTCTGATCCAAGCTTCAAAGAAGATATTCGTGCTGCTCTAACAAGTACAACTGATTCAGAGTTGATTGCAGAATTAATCACTAAGTTTGAAGATGTTCAAACAATCAAACCACAAGACTTACGTGGTTGGTTCAGAGGAGTTCTTGCAAATGATGCTGGCGAACAAGCTGCATGGGATTGGATTCGTAACGACTGGCAATGGTTGGAAGAAACTGTTGGTGGCGATATGGAATTCACAACTTATATCACTGTAATCGCCGGTGTATTCAAGACTCAAGAACGTTTAGATGAATTCAAAGTATTCTTTGAACCTAAGATTAATACACCAGGTTTGACTCGTGAAATTCAAATGGATACAAAGGTTATTGAAAGTCGCGTTGCTCTAGTTGAAGCTGAAGAAAAATCAGTTAACGAAGCAATTGAAAAAGTTATTAAATAACACAAAAAAGCTCCTGCAAAATATTTGCAAGAGCTTTTTCTATTGGGAAAAAATTAATCATTCAAGTTATAACGCAATTTCATATTAGCTGATCCAAGTACTACCATTTCACCCAAAAGCTTAGTTTGACGTGTAAATGATTCTTGAGCCAATTTTTCGTTAGCATCCGTCAATAATTTAGTGATATCAGATGAACCTTCAACTGCTTTATCAGTTTCGTTTTGAATTTCACGGTATGCTGCAACGGCTTCTAATTCGAAGGTGTTACGTAGATCAACATATAAATCGTAATCAGTATCACCAAGTAGAGCGGTTGTGCAGCTTAACCAGTACATGTTGTTTAAGTCGAATGTACCTGTAGCGTCCTTATATACAGCAGGAGTATCTTCAACGTTAGCGTAGAAAGGAACAACTGTATTAAATGTGTTTGCACCATAAGCTAACCAGTGAATGCCAGCGATGCTAGCAGGCACGTTGTTACGGATTTGAAGAATGTGAACATTATGGTTCCGATTGATTCCGATTGGACGAAGTAACGTTTTGTCATCTTCACTGCCGTTACCATAAGGATCAAATTTAGTATTTTCGAAATGAGAGCTCAAAACGAATTTAACATCTTCGATGGAAATTTTGCGATTAGCATGGCAGATAAATGGTAAATCTTGTTCCATTGGATCTTGTTCAATTTCTGGTGTGAAGTATTTTTGACCAAACCAAGCACGAGGGTTGTTGTAAACCGTATCCTTAATAGATGCACTACCAAAGATATGACGTAAGTTGTAACCTTCAAAGTCGGGATTGAGACTGTTTGAGTCAATAAACTCTTTTAAGTCAGATGAGTTCATTGTGTCATCAGAGCTAAAGTCAAAATGGTCAATGTTCATACGGTTAGGAGCGACAACGTAAGCGTCGTCCGGAATACGAACAGCAGCCCAGTGGTGTCCGCCAATTGTTTCTAACCACCAAACTTCTTTTTGATCAGAAAATGCAATACCGTTGGGTTCGTAAGTACCGAACTCTTCAAGTAATGAACCCAAACGTTGAACCCCTTCACGAGCACTGTGGATATATGGCAAAACAAGTGTGACAAGATCTTCTTCACCAACGCCACCTTCAACAAATGGATCTAAACCTAATAAACGTGAATTGGTCGTAATAGTTTCAGTTGCTGACATTGCGATATTTTCGCTATTGATACCAGCAGCAGGCCAGATACCATTAGTTAAAATTGAATTAGGCATGGAAGTATAGCGTAACGGATTATCAGGCAACTTAATCTGTACCTTACTGATTACAGATTGATAATTGGTTGGTTGATCTTCTGGTTGTACAACTGTGAAACGTTGAGGATCTAAAGCCTCGTGACCATCATCGTTTCTGGAAATAATGGTTGAACCATCGATGGATGCATCTTTTCCAACTAGCACGGTAGTACATGAACCTTGAACTTTTTTAGTCATTGATAGGACACTCCTTTAAGTTAATATTATTAGTATACTCCGGACAATTTCAGATAGAAACTTTAATAATAATTCTTAAAGTTGCCTTATTGGTTGAAGCAAACTCCATACCGTTTTGTTGAAATTGATTATATAATATATGCAGAATTGATTTGGAAGGTGATTGTTGTGAAAGTTAACGAAACTAAAGATGTTTTATTTAGTTCAGAAAATGATCTCAAATTAGATATTTATGACGATGGTAGTGATGATAACAAGCGTGCTGCTATTATTGATATCCATGGTGGTGGCTGGTTCCGTGGCGATAAAGGTAAGGACGAAGATCTTGGTGAAACTTTAGCGGAGCTGGGATATTTAGTTTTAATTCCAAATTATCGCATTACACCACAGGGATATTATCCAGACCCAATTGATGACATTGCGGATGTGATTGAGTGGTTGAAGAATTCCAATTTGAAGTTTGATCGTAACCGCATTGGACTATTGGGTTCATCAGCAGGGGGCAATTTAGCCGTGGAAGCTTCAATGAGATACGGTTTGCCAGCAGCCTCGTGGTCAGGGATTTTTGATATTGAAGATTGGTTAGCTGATCATCAAGATGTTGTTGGTGAACAAAATACCGATATTAAACCTAATACACCTAGCAATAAAATTGATCAGGACGGCAAGAACGATCCATTTTATAAATGGTTTATTATGAATTATTTACAAGATGAAAGTAAGGCGTATGATGCTACGCCGGTACATCGAGTGACCGATAAGGTTGGCCCATTATTCTTAGCTAATTCATTAAATGAGTTTGTACCTAATAGTGGTGTAATGGAGTTGGAACAGAAATTAATTGATTTACAAATACCAGTCGAAACAAAGTTCTTAACTGGCGGTCGACATGCGAAGGGATACATGGATGATGTTTTACCAGCTACTCTTGCGTTCTTCGATCAGTATCTATAACGGAAGAGACCAAGATGAAAATTAATATTTCTCTTGGTCTCTTTTGTGTTTCCGAATATTAATGGCCTAAATCGGAGAAACAAGACTGATTCCTGCGCCTAGCTACGAAAACCAAACGATTCCAAGTGCGAATCATTCGGTTTCCTATGCTATGCTCAGAATCAACCCGTCTTTTTTCTCACTCAATGCGAATATCCAGATTTATTCTTCTGCGAGAAACGTGTAAAATAGAACGGAGATAATTTACGAGAGTTGTGAGGAGATTTATGAGCCCAGAGACAGTTTTAAAAGAAAAATTTGGTTATGACAGCTTTCGTGGCGGTCAGGACCAAGCTATTAAAAATATCATGGCTGGTGAGAATACATTAGCTATTATGCCAACTGGTGGCGGAAAATCATTGTGTTACCAGATTCCAGCACTACTTTTTGAAGGCATCACTTTAGTCATTTCACCACTGATTTCCTTAATGAAAGACCAAGTAGATGCACTGAATGAAAATGGAATTGCTGCAACCTTTATTAATAGTACTTTGGACTATCGAGAAATCTCTGAACGAATTAACATGGCTGCTCGCGGTGAGGTGAAGCTGGTTTATATTTCACCAGAACGCTTAGACTCTGAAGAATTTATTAGTGAACTGGGCGGTTTGAAAATTGATTTAGTAGCGGTCGATGAAGCACATTGTATTTCACAGTGGGGACATGATTTTCGACCTAGCTATTTAAATCTAAGTACCACCATTCAAAACTTTCCTTCCCATCCAACCATTGTTGCTTTAACAGCTACAGCCACGCCGCGTGTTGCGCAAGATATCATGCAGCGATTGGATATCAATAAAGACCAAGAAGTTAAAACGAATTTTGCTCGCGAGAACCTGTCATTTCAAGTGGTCAAAGATCAGAACAACGATAAATTCTTGCAAGATTACTTGAGAGCAAATAAAAATCAGTCGGGAATTATTTATGCTTCGACTCGTAAAGAAGTTGAACGGTTAACTAATATGTTGAATTATCAAAATATTCCAGCAACGATGTACCATGGTGGAATGAGTGAACAAGAACGACGTCAGAATCAAGAGGATTTTCTCTATGATCGCATTCCAGTAATGGTTGCAACTAATGCGTTTGGAATGGGCATTGATAAGAGTAACGTTCGGTTTGTTATCCATGATCAAGTACCCGGAAGTATTGAAGCATATTACCAAGAAGCTGGCCGTGCTGGCCGAGATGGTTTGCCAAGCGAAGTTATTCTTCTGTATCAACTAAAGGACGTGCGGATTCAACGTTATTTTATTGATGAGTCTGATATGGATGAAACTAATAAAAAGCGCGAGTATTTTAAATTACAACAAATGACGCAGTACGCTGATACTCAACAGTGTCTGCAACAGTTCATTTTGCGTTATTTTGGGGATGATGGTCCAGCATGTGGAAAATGTAGTAATTGTTTAGATGACCGTGAAGAACAAGACATTACAGTTGATTCACAAAAGGTTCTGTCATGTGTTAAACGAATGCATGAAAATTTCGGTAAAGTAGTCGTTGCCCAAGTATTAACCGGATCAAGAGTGCAAAGAGTTATTCAGCAACATTTTGATCAACTATCTACTTATGGATTATTAAAAGGCCAGTCGCAAAAAGATGTTACGGAATTAATTGACTATCTCACGGCGTATAAATACCTAGCAGTCACAGGTGGTCAATATCCAGTGTTACAAGTGACGGCTGAAGGTATTGAGGTTTTAATGGGGCGCAAACAGGTCTTTCGTAAAATGGCTGTTCAAGCTAAGAAGAGCTTACCAGAGGATAGTGAACTATTTGAACGTTTACGTCAGTTACGGCGAGATTTTGCGGAAAAGCAACATGTCCCACCGTTTGTTATTTTTTCTGATAAAACGTTGCACTCTATGTGTGAACAATTGCCAACAACATTAGTTCAAATGGGTGAGGTAAAGGGTGTTGGACAGAATAAATTAGATAAATATGGACAGCAATTCTTAGAGTTAATTAAAGAAGAGGCTGTAGCGGAATAAGAGTGTGAAACAAATCGGTTAGACTTTGAGCATAGCATAGGCTTTTCAATTATCTGATTTTTGGATGGGTGAAAAGATGTAGCTAGGCGCAGAAGGCTGGTTTGTGTAGCACGTTTTAGAAAAGGGTACGATAAAATAAAAAAGCTTCGACCAATTGGTCGAAGCTTTTTTCTGCTTTATAACAGTTATTATTTAGCTTTTGGTGTTTCAGCAATTGTATCAGTCTTGCCTTTAGCCCATTGTTGGATAGCAACAATACGAGCTTGACGACGACGACGTTCACGTTTACCAGAAACTTGACGTTTACGAGCAAATGAATTGTATGGTGTTGATCTCATGGTGATCCTCCTCAGAAAAATAATCTTTCTCCATTTTATGATGAATGAAGCATAAATGCAAATGAAATTTTGTAATTTGCACAGATTTCAGATGTTATTCAGCTGAGTGACGGCTTTTTTCCATACGCTCAGTAATTTTAAGCGCCAGTTTACCAAAGAATCTAATCAAGATAACTTGAATGGGTAACTGAACTAGGTTACTGATAATTCGGACCGAATTATAGTACTTAGCAGCTGCTGCACCAAAGTAAATCGATTGCCAGATGAAGTTTAATCCCATCGTTACAATTAACATGATTAAAATTCTAACGACAATAATGCGCCACCAATCAAATTTGCCACGGTATAAAAATGTGGCAGTAATCAGATTACCAACAATTGCGCTGATTGCCCAAACCGGTAAGTAGGGGCCAATTGGATTTGACCAGTAGCCAACAGTATCTGCTACCACTCCAAAAACGATTGCAGCCCACGGACCAAATAAGGCCGACACAATTGCTGCTGGAATATACTCAAAACTGACTAAGGTAAATTGAGCTGTAATGTGAATCGTAGTAAAACGAGCAAGTACTACATCCACAGCAACCAATAAAGCCATAATTGTCAGGTTTCGAGCAGAAAAGATATTCTCTAAACTAAAGAATTTTTTCATGCTAAATCCCTCCATTCTTTTGGTTGCCGCATAGCGAGTAGGAAAAAGCATGAAAAATATTCCTAGTCAACGGCGAGATGCGGAGATAACACCGCTGGGCGAAACCATTCGTCAATCAAGCAACTCTCCGTCTTGATTGCACTTGACGCGTTATCTCCTACTCCATTGATAGAGCGTCTCTCATTATAACTTAATTTTTATATAATTTAAAGAATTTTTGATTCAAACTACTAACAATTAATTACTGATAGTGTAGTAAAATGATATCAGTAGAGGTGATGCGGTTATGCGAATCGATCGGTTGGAGGCCTTTAGTGATGGGGTCTATGCAATTTTAATCACTATTTTAGTCTTGGAGTTTAGCGTACCGGAATATCAGGTTGGTCATTTAATGGAACGAGTATTGACTCAGTGGCCAATTATGTTTGCGTATGTTATTTCATTTGTTTACGTTGGCGCTATTTGGCTATTCCATCATGACTTCTTTCAAACGTTAAAGTACACGTCAATGGAATTGAATGTCATTAACTTAGTGGTACTTTTTAGTGTCACATTGATTGATTACCCAACTGCTTTGGTTGCCCAAGCGCTTATGGAACGTAATGTGAAAGACATGCGATTTTCATTCATATACTATGAGTTAATTGCGATGTTTATCTCGGTCACGTTTGCAGTTCTGTATTCGTACGTTCGCAAACATCCAGAGTTAACGCATCGCAATGATCATCAACAAAAGATTTATGCGGATATTAAAATGGACCCTTTAATTAGTGTTTCAATCTATGGTGTTGCGGTAATCATTACCATTTTCTCACCATGGTGGGGTCTATTAGTTTTAGTCCTTGGTATTATTTATCACTTTATTGCCTACATCCGGCTAGGCTCAAGAATGCAAAAGACAATTCGATTGGAGTAAGGAATGCAAGCAAGATTTGAAAATAAATTAGAAGAAGTAGTTAATTTAAAAAGAGTTTTAAGAGATAACGGATTTGGTCAGCGTTTGATGACGCGCTTGGAATATGAAGGACGAGTATTAGATGAAAATGGTCGTAATCTCGGTTT
Organism: Pediococcus argentinicus; assembly: GCF_001437605.1. Lineage (GTDB taxonomy): Bacteria > Bacillota > Bacilli > Lactobacillales > Lactobacillaceae > Pediococcus > Pediococcus argentinicus. Next base: position 9,081 of record NZ_JQCQ01000024.1, on the reverse strand, counting down.
TTCAGATAAGATGATGCCATATGAACCATTTTTTGTAGAATTTCCTAACGAACTAGCTGATCCACATGTGGCTATCAGTTCTGAACCTGTCGAAATTCTGTTTGAAAATGAGAACTGGTTGGCTGTTGATAAGCCAGCAGGTGTTACATCAGTTCCGGGTCCTCATAATAGTACTGACACAATGGTTAATCGGATTAAGGGACTTTGGACGATGAGCGGAGCAGAAAACTTAGTTCCTCATTTAATCACTAGATTAGACCGAGATACGAGTGGTGTCATGCTCGTGGCTAAAAATCAATTAGCAAATAGCTTAATCAGTGACCAAGTTAAAAGTCACCAAATGCATAAACATTATATTGCGGTAGTTAGTGGCGTTATGACGGAAGATGAAGGTAAAATTAATCAACCAATTGGCCGTTCTGATGATGGTATTCACCGTGAGGTTCGTGAAGATGGTCAGACTGCTAAAACGAAATTTAAAGTAATTGAACGACTAAACAACGCTACGGTTGTTGATGTGGAATTAATCACAGGACGTACGCATCAAATTAGAGTTCATTTTCATAGTTTAGGATTTCCATTAATTGGTGATAAATTATACGGTGGACCCACAAGCTCAATGGTCGAACATCAAGCACTCCATGCAAGTTCGCTGGAATTTACTGATCCATTTGATGGACAAGAAATTAAAGTGGAGTCTCCATTACCTAGTGATTTAGAAGCATTAATTAATAGCTTAAAACAGTAATTTTGACATAGTACTAATCTTCCGATAACCTATAGAAAGATTAATGAGGAGGATTTTTGTGATAACTATTAGAGAAGCAAATAAAGATGATGCTGGACAGATAGCACCGTTAATAAATATTATTTATGATGAGATGGAATTAGAGGAACTAGACGACGTTCCCGACCCTCTGTGGCTGAAGGTCCTACGTCAAGCGTATTCAACGGACGAATACTTGAATACCATGGCTAGGACCGTTGTTGCTGAAGATGATCAAACTCACCGCGTAGTTGGAGTTGCATTTGGCTATTCGGATGAATATGAACAATCTTTAGATGATATTTTGGATCAATATGCAAAACAGTCCAATGTTTTTGATGGAGATCCGCTTGATCCTGATTTAGAGGCATACACTGATGAATGGTACTTAGATTCCATTGCAGTCGACCCTAACTATCAAGGTCAAGGAATTGGCGGTAAATTGCTCAAAGCTTTACCTAAGTTTGTTAGACACGATGGTGAAACAACAATCGGACTTAACGTAGATTTTGAAAATCCCGCAGCTAAAAAGTTGTATGACCGTGATCATTTCATTACGGTGGGAATTCGACAAATTGGCGATCATTTGTACTTCCATATGCAAAAGGAAGTTCAAGTCGCATAACGGAGAAGAATTATGACAGAGAATAATAATGAGGAATATGATGATGTTGAAATCACATTAGGTGATGAATCATTTAACTCGATGCTTTTACAACTGAACCATGGTATTAATGCTGAGAATGCTTCTGAATACAACTTTATGAGCAACAAAACTCAAGAAGTTGGAGAAAATGTTTGGGCCGTTCCTGCTTATATGAGCGATGACTATTCAATTTTTTTCCTATATACAGCTATTGATACTGGTGACTGGGTTGTTGCCTTCTCAGAAGCTGAAATGGGTGCAGAACAATTTCAACTTGGTACACCTATGACAACTGGTCAAGGTTTGAATGCCTTATTTGAAAAAGATCCTGACCGTGCCAAGATGGTGATGAGTTTTGTGAATGATATGGCTAAAGCGGGCGAGGGTGTTTGGCGCATGGTAGATGAAGGTTAGTAATTTTAACTTTGCAATCACATTACAGAAATACCCCAATTTGTAATTTTAGCGATAATTAACTGAAATATTGCTCCCATATACTGATGGTACTAAATCAGATATGGGAGTTTTTAATTTTATGAAGATCAAAGTTGCAGCAATGACATTTTTAGCAGTAGTTACATTCGGCACAAGTACAATTACAGGCGTTAGCGAAGCGGTAGTTAGTGCAAACGCAGTTAAAACTGTTAAACCAACTAAAAAGGTTACTAAAGCTAAAAAGGTAGTTAAGAAAGCTCCTAAAAAAGCAGTGAAGAAGACTATTAAAAAAGTTACTAAAAAGATTTCAAAAAAAGCACCTAAAAAGGTAGTTAAGAAAGCTCCTAAGAAAGCAGTAAAGAAGACTATTAAAAAAGTGGTCAAGAAAGCTAAACGTCCAGGACGTTACGAATCAAAGGCTGTTGTAAGTATGTCAGCAATGCGTTCTATGGGTGTTAAGTACTATGGTGGTAAAAAGTGGACTTATTTCAAAGGTTCACGATTTGCTGATGGATCATACAATTATGGTGGCTACGATAAGGACGGGTATTTAATTGTTGCTGCACCTCGAGCATATAAATTCGGTTCAAAAGTTAAAACACCGCTTGGCATGGGGAAAGTTCATGATCGTGGAACAGCAATTTACGGTAACCATTTTGACGTAGTTATTGCTTACTAATTCAAATTATTTCAATCACTCGAATATATTCGGGTGATTTTTTTGTATGCTATAATTATGAGTAGACTTTAGGAAAGATAGGAATATAAAATGATCACAATTATAGTCGTGTGCCTACTAGTTACACTGGCTATTGGATATTTCCTTCGATTGCATCAACATAACAAAGAGTTGTATGCGGCTCGAATTGCTGCCCAGCGTATTACTAATCATGGTAAGGCTGCGGCAGATTCTGAAGCTCAAAGTTTGGTAAAAAAACAAAAAAGAGAAACAAAAGACTATCAAGAAAATATTGAGCAAGAATTAAATGAGGATCTAGAAGATAACCAGAAGAAGGAAAATTGGCTTGAACAGCGGTCTTCCGTATTGAAACAAAAAGAAGAATTATTAAATCACCGTAATGATGCTATCCAAGAGAAGCAAAATAATTTAAAACAGCAACGGACAGAAGTTCAAGAAACGTTGCACTCAGCCGATGAATTAACTACTGATCGCCTAAATAAGTTACATGAAGTGGCTGGTTTAACTGCTGATGAGGCTAAGGATGAAGTTTTAGAGGATACTACTCAAGAGGTTAAGGAAACCTACGACGAGTATGTAAAGGATTTTGAAGTTGAACTTGAAAGTACCAGTGAAAGGGATGCTCAAAACTTAGTTGAACTTGCCATGGAACACAGTGGCGGAAAAACAGTTGTTCATGACTCTAACCGAAGTTTGATTGTCGATAACAATGAAGCATTAGGAAAAATTATTGGGAATGCAGGTCAAAATGTAAGAACGCTAGAAGCACTTACTGGAATTGACATTATTATTGATGATAAAGAAAAAGAAGTTATTTTAAATGGTTATGATCCTGTTCGACGCGAAATTGCTAATCGTGTAATCAAGAAAATTCAGAGTGAACGACGAGTAAATCCGGATATTATTGAAAAGATTGTCACTGAAACTAATATTGAACTGGATCGAGAAATTCGCCACTATGGTGAAGATGCTGTGGTGGAACTAGGAATTCGTCATATTGCTCCAGACTTAATTAAGTTTATTGGTCGAATGCAGTATCGAACAAGTTATGGTCAAAATATTCTTGAACATTCAAAAGAAACCGCACGCTTGGCAGGTATTTTTGCTGCTGAACTTGGTGAAGACCCAGTACTGGCTCGTCGTGCAGGTTTATTACATGATATTGGAAAATCAATTGACCGTGATATTGATGCAACTCACGTTGAAATTGGGGTGGAATTAGCTACTCAATATCGCGAGAGTCCAGTAGTTATTAACACTATTGCATCGCATCATGGGGATGTTGAGTCCAAATATGTAATTGCTGATTTAGTCGAAGCCGCAGATGCCATTTCAGGTGCTCGTCAGGGTGCCAGAAGTGAGTCAGCTGCTGATTACCTTCAACGTATTAGAAGTTTGGAAGGAATTGCGAATGATCAACCAGTTGTTAAAGAGAGTTATGCTATTCAGGCTGGTCGTGAATTACGTGTAATAGTTCAGCCTAATGAAACATCTGACAAGACTATTCATAGCTTAGCAACTAAAGTTAAAGATGAGATTGAGGATAAAGTTACTTATCCTGGTCAGGTTAAGGTTACAGTTGTCCGGAAACTTGAGATTGTAGAATATGCGGAGAAAAAACGAGCATGAAAGATGAAGAACAGCAACAAATCAAAAAAATTGACCAATTCGTGGCTGATAAATTAACAGGCGACAGAACGGGTCATGACTATGCTCATATTGAAAGAGTTGTTAGAATGGCTTGTCGTTTATCAGACGATCGTGACGAAAAAATTCGTAGTTTTATTGTTGAGTCTTCGAGTTTATTACACGATGTTATTGATGAGAAGTTAGTAGAAAGTCAGCAACGGGCTGAAGAAGAGGTACGCCGCTTCTTAACCTCTATTGGGGTTGACACAACGGATATTGCGCATATCTTTGATATTATTACGCATATGTCCTTTTCAAAGAACTTGAGTGAAGAATATACATTATCGCTAGAAGGCCAAATCGTTCAAGATGCTGATCGCTTGGATGCAATTGGGGCAATTGGAATTGCACGAACCTTTTATTATGGTGGAGCTCATGAACATATTATTTACGACCCAAAAGTTGTTCCTCGTACAAATATGACACATGACGAATATCGTGATAATAAGACGGTGATCAATCATTTTTATGAAAAACTTTTGCTTTTAGTTGAACGTATGAACACGCCGTTGGCTAAAAGAATTGCCGAAAACCGAACACAATATTTACAAGAGTTCTTAGATGAATTCAAGGCTGAATGGAATCAAGAAAAATAAATACTAGGAGAGAAAATTAAAATGCTAAACAATTCAAATGGAATTCCTAAACGTTACGTTTGGACTTCAGGAATTATCTTTGTCTTACTAATGGTCATGGTAAAGGGAAATGTTTCAATTATTCAAACACTAGATAACTTTTTAGGTTCGTTATTAGGTAATGGTCATAACGCAATCATGTCATTGATTTCAACGATTGCTGATACGAAAATAGGCTTTATCTATGCTATTATCATCGCGGTAGTTTTATGGTTTAGACAGCAACGAGTTGATTCAGTTTGGGTATTAGCAACGATGTTTGGCGGATCAGTCATTGCATTTATTGTGAAAGAAATCGTTCAACGTCATCGCCCTTATCCAGTTGTTGATACAGGATTTAGTTTTCCCAGCGGACATACATTTGAAGCATTTTTGATTCTTTCATTTATCTACCTATATTTCATTCGACCTCTTAGCTCAGCAAGTACGAAACGATTTGCTCTTTACGCTTTAGTGGTATGGCAACTATTAGTAATGTGGTCTCGTGTTTACCTTGGTGCACATTACTTATCAGATACAATTGGTGCTTTGACACTCGCAGTAGTTTGGCTTTGGGTAGCAATGTGGCTCTATAAACGTCTCTACGAGATGGTAGCTAACATTGTTAATCCAGCAGTCGGTAAACATCAAAAACGTCATTAATATTAGTAACGACCTTATCCAGCAATGGATAAGGTCGTTTTCCGTTTTAGTGAAACAAAAATGTTATGTTAACCTAAATATGATTGCCTTTTTAGTCGAAACAGTGGATAATGTAATCTTGAGGGGTGTAACATATGGATAACCATAACTCACAGGTAACGGGAAAAAGATTTTTTTGTGTCACATTGCTGAATCTAGTGATTACTGTTGCTGAATTTTTGGGTGGTATATTTTCAGGTAGCTTAGCTCTATTGTCAGATGCTATTCATAATCTTGGCGACAGTGCAGCCATTGTTATGGCATACGTTGCTAATCGAATTAGTAAGCGCGGATCGAATCGTTCTAAGACCTTTGGCTATCGTCGGGCAGAAATACTTGCTTCGTTTTTAAATGCATTGTTTCTGATTTTGATATCAGTTTTCTTGATGGTTGAAGCAATTAAGAGATTCTCAAATCCGGAACCCATTAATGGTTCTTTGATGTTGATTGTGGCAGTTATCGGTTTTTTAGCAAATTTTGTTTCAGCTGGATTACTAAGTAAGGGTTCAAAAAACAATTTAAATATTAAAGCGACTTATTTACATGTTCTGAGTGATGCATTATCGTCAGTGGGTGTTATTTTTGGTGCTTTAATGATTCAATTTTTTAAGATTACATGGGTCGATCCTGTCGTAACGATGCTGGTTTCAATCTATATTATCTGGGAATCTATTCCATTGCTAAAGGATACAACCAATATCTTGATGCAAGCTGGTCCGAATTTGGATTATAAAACATTAGATTGCGACATGAGAAAAGTGGACGGTGTTGTCAATGTTCATCATATTCATGCTTGGTTAATCGATGAAAATAGAATTATGTTTTCAGCACACATTAACGTAGAAGATCGTATGTTGAGTGAAATTGAACCAATTTATCGACAATTAGAAGAATTGTTAAAAACTAAATATCATGTAGATCACGTTACGCTCCAAGCTGAAGTTACTCGTGGTAAAGAATCACCAATATTTACAAATAAAATAAAAGACGTATAGAGGACAAAATAATAATATGACACCAATGAAAGAAGACTATTTAAAAATAATTTTTGAACTAGGAGGCACCTCTAAAATGGTGTCTAATAAGCAAATCTCTCAAAGTTTAGACATTGCTGCCGGATCGGTTACCGAAATGGTATCAAAACTTGTTGAAGATGGTTTAGCAACGCATACACCATATGCTGGTATTTCATTGACTGATGAAGGAATTGAGCTAGCCGAACAATTAGTTCGAAAACATCGTTTGTGGGAAACTTTTTTAGTTGATAAACTAGACTACAAGTTGTCAGAAGTTCATGAAGATGCTGAACAATTAGAACATGTTACTAGTGATAAATTAACTAATTCACTATCTGATTTCTTGGGTAACCCCACACATTGTCCACATGGTGGAGTTATTCCGACTGCTGACGGTGTTTATCAACAGTACAGTCATATTATGTTGTCAGAGCTCGAAGACGGTGACGTGGCTGTTGTGGACCGTTTAGCGGACAATCGTGATTTGCTAACATATTTGGATCAAATCGATTTTGATTTGGGCGATAAAATTAAGGTTATCAGTCACGCACCATTTGAAGGACCAATTACTGTACAGTTATTATCTGAAAAAAATGGTGAGGAACAACGCGAAGTTAGTTTTAAGGCTTCTCATTATGTATTCGTTATACCTGAAGCAGATAAATAAATTTGTTTCACTATCTTTTTAAAAAGATCCATGCTATAATTAATTTTGTAAATTTGGTTACGTGTTTTTGGTTAGATTGTTTCATTTGAACTATCCCCAATGAACCGGATCAAGCTACAAACTAAACAAATGCCTTATAAGGCATACAGGAGGATGTTCACAATGGAACAAGGTACAGTTAAATGGTTTAACGCTGATAAAGGTTTTGGTTTTATTACTCGCGAAGATGGTAGTGACGTATTCGTTCACTTCTCAGCTATCCAAGGCGACGGCTTCAAGACTCTTGAAGAAGGCCAATCAGTTTCTTTCGATGTTGAAGAAAGCGACCGTGGACCACAAGCAGTTAACGTAAACAAAGCATAATTAAATCTTAATTATAATTTTGAAACGAAATACTTCGGTATTTCGTTTTTTTTTTACATAAAATTACTCAAGTAATCAACTTAAAATGTGAATGATTTTCTGTTTGAAATCTGTATAATTGACTTAGTTATGATGTGGAAAGGAATAATATAATGGCAAATGTTAATAAGGTTATTGATACCTGTCTTTTAGCAGGAAAAATCATGATTGAAAATGGGTCTGAAATGGCTCGTGCAGAAGATACAATGAAACGAATTGCCCAAAATTCGGGCGTTAGTAATTTAAAAATATTTGCTACGGTTACTGGGTTAATCGTATCTATTCCTGAAACGCCGAGTGCTCAAATCGAAAATATTGATCGTCGAGCAATTGATTTGGAAAAAGTTTCAGCAGTTAATACATATTCACGTCAATACGCTGAGCAAAGAATTAATTTAATTCAGTTCTATGAAAAGTTAATGACACTTGATGATGCGACGCCTTTCTTTCCCTTCTGGCTTCAGACACTGGGAGCTGCAATTGTTAGTGGACCTTTGATGGCGGTGTTCTCTGGCAATATGAAAGATTTACTAATAACGATGCTCATCGGTGGACTAGGTTTTTCTATTTTTTATTTTATTAATCGAATCTTGAATATTAAATTTATCAGTGAGTTTATTGCATCTTTAGTAATTGGATTTGTGGCAGTTTTTGCTGTTCGAGCCGGATTGGGCCATTCGATTGACGATATAATCATTGGATCAGTTATGCCACTAGTTCCAGGAGTTCCTTTGACAAACGCGGTGCGAGACGTTTTAAAAGGCCATCTGGTCAGTGGACCAGCTCGTGGTGTTGAAGCAATTTTATCAGCATGCGCGATTGGCTTTGGAATTGCTTTTGTATTTCGATTTGTTTAATGGATTGGAGAATGTGATGTTAAAAGTTCTTTTAGAGTTCCTCTTATCAGGAATTGCGACAGCGGGGTTCGGTATCATTATTAACATTCCTCATCGTGCATTATTCACGGCTGGATGCATTGGTGGTGTTTCGTGGACCATTTATTGGGGAATGCTTCAAGCACATTTAGGCTTAGCATTAAGTAGTTTAACAGCCACTACGGTAATTGGCGTATTGAGTCTAGTTGCGGCCCGGAAAAAGAAAATGCCGATGATTATTTTCAATATTCCAGGGATTGTGCCATTAGTGCCTGGTGGGCAAGCTTACCAAATGGTGCGTAATTTAGCTCTGGGTCACAATGACGCAGCTATTAGATTTATGATGCAGGTTGGAGAAATTGCAGGATCGATTGCTATTGGATTTTTGGTTGCTGAGTTAATTGATCGATTATGGTTTAAAATGAAAACAAGTTCATTTACTATATCGTGAAAATTGTAAACCTTTTGTAATTTCTCTGGTATATAGAGGATAAAAAAATCTGGTAAACTAAAGTCGTTTGTGATGGGACACGAGTCTGTTGGAGACCTAAGGTAATAAGTCAAGAGAG
>NZ_JQCQ01000023.1 GCF_001437605.1 Pediococcus argentinicus | reverse complement strand
ATATATATTTTAAATATACGAGGAAGTTCGTAATATGAATATGTTTTTTAGAAAAAATTATTTAATGATACCGGTATTGATTATACTTGGGTGTTTAGCTATTTTTAATAACACTGATAAAGTCCATGCTCAGAGTGTTAACAGTTATATTTACAACAATAATTTAAAACATGCCAGCATTACAAATGCACAGTGGGCTGGCTTTCCACATCCTGATTATGAACATGGATACGGAAAACCTGAAGGTGTAGTTGTTCATGAAACTGGAAATCCAAATTCTTCAATATTCGGTGAGATCAGTTTCATGAAAGGCAATTACGATTTAGCTTTTGTGCATAGTTTTGTAGATGCAGATCGGATTATTAATATTGCCAATACTAATTATGGTTCATGGGGTGCTGGTTACCCTGCTAATGCAAAGTTTGTGCAATTTGAGCAGGTTGAAATGCATAGCGCATATTCTTTTGCCAGCGAGGTTAATAATTCTGCTTATTATACTGCATATTTATTACACCAATATAAACTTCCATGCACATTTGCCAATGCAAACAATGGTTGGAATGGAACAGTCTTCTCCCATTATGCTACTACTATGAAGTGGCATTCCACCGACCATGTGGACCCTGTGACATATTTTGATAATGCAGGACGACAGTTTTTTGGACAATCGTATACAATGTCAGATTTCTTCCAATTAGTTCAAAAATATTATGGGCAGACTAATTCAAATTCTAATTCATCAAAGGTTTCATATGTTGATATTGATGCGTCGGCACGAATTATTCCCACCAATAATATTTTGTATAATCATGTTCCGGGTAGTGGTTATAAAGTTAAACAAATCACAACGGCCTCCAAATTATCAAATAAGAATGTTTTGATAGATGCTAAAGCCAACGTTTCATATGGACAACCATATTACAGGATTAGATATCGGGGCAAAGTGTTGGGATGGTTATACGCGGCCGCATTTAAAAATGTTAATGATGGTCTTAATTACAGTTCAGCCAAGGCAACGGCAAAAATCAAGTCGAATGCTAGCCATCAGATTTTTAATCATATTGCTGAAAGCAGGTTTAAAAATAAAGTTGTAACTTCGGCTAAGAGTTTGGCTAACAAAAAAGTTGATATTACAGATAAGGCACAGAAGAACAATGAAAAAACAGGGTATTACAAAATTAGTTCTGGTGGAAAAAGCTTAGGATGGCTATATCAATCTGATTTACTTGACGTAACAGATAATATTCAATATACGGATACTCATTTTACGGCCAGGATAAAGCAAAATGTTACTAATGATTTTTATAATCATGTGACAAAATCTGCTTATATAATTGTTAAGAATAATTCTGGAAAATCCTTCAAAGGTAAAAATCTAGTTATCAATTGTAAAGCTCATGTTCCTGTATGAAAGTAGCGTACTATCGTGCAAGTCTAGGTAATAAAAATCTGGGTTGGATATACGGAGCTGCATTGGAAGGTTTTAATGATGGTTCAAAGTATACTGATGCACATGGTACTGCGGATATTTCTGCCAAAGTTGGGTCTAATAATATTTATGATCATATCCCCGGTAGCTACTATAATGTTTCTCAAATAGCATATGGATCGAATTATAAGGGAAAACACGTTACGTTTGATTGTATTGGTCGTATTGAGAGTGACAGTACACCATACTATCGTATTTCAATAGATGGACATGTTCGAGGCTGGATTTCAGGTCGGGGGTTAAAGTCAATTAAATCGTAGGTTTATAACTCTTGTTTCGAGCTCTAATGATGAGAGTATTATTGAAGTTTGCTGCCAGTTTATTAATCGATTTACTAACTAATGTTTAAGAAACAAAAAAATCCATACCAAGTATCGTTTTCGATAACTTGGTATGGATTTTTTTGTTTATCTAAAGGCGTTAGTGTTACTAGTTGCTGGCTGCTGTTGCGTATTGTCCTGCTGTGAAGGGGCAGGTGATTGTTGAGCAGGAGTTGCATTTCCAGTAGCACCTGATGATGATGATTCTTGGCCACTAGTAGAATTACCACCATCTAATCCGGAAGTCCCTGTTTTAGCTGGCTCCAAATCTAGTGAATCACGAATAAATTTAGTAACTCGTTCCATTTCATCCGGTTGGGCAACTTCATAATCACCACCACCAATTACTGTTCCAACTCCTTGTAAGTGAGTTGATTTCAAATGATGGGTAGCAACTCGATATTTGGTTGATAAAGTGAGTAAGTCATTAAAAGTTAAATCTGTTTGAGTCTGCTTTTGCAAAGAATCCATGAACTTTTGGTTCAAAAGAGCGGTGGCCGAATCACTTTTACGTAATACTGCCATTAGAACTTGACGTTGACGAGTTTGACGACCGTAGTCACCAAGAGGATCGTCATGCCTCATTCTGGAATAATCTAAGGCAGCTGCACCTTCAAGATGAATCTTTTCGCCTTTTTTGACATCGGCATTACCGTATTTGAATGTTAGTTTAGGTGTTACGTCAATTCCACCAACACCATCGACAATTTTTTCAAGTCCACCCATGTTGATCAAGCCGTAGAAGTCAATTGGAATATTCAGTAATTGTTGAACAGCTTTGATAGTTGTTCCAGCACCACCTAAATCGTAAGCGGCATTGATTTTTGATGGGGCATAGTCTGTATAACCTGGAATTGAAATGGCCGTATCACGGGGGATACTTGTTAGTGTCATCTTTTCCTTTTTAGGATTTAAGGTTGCTACAATGATAGTATCAGTCCGGCCTCGGAAGTTACGTCCAAGAGCACCGGTATCAGTACCTAATAATAAAATAGAAATAGGCTTTCCTTGTTTAAGGGTATCTGATACGTCGCGAGCTTTTTGAATATCGGCACTACTAAAAATTGAATCAGCAGCTCTCTTCGCTTGCATCCATTTATATACGCCGAAGATTGCTAAAAGTACAACCACGACTGCTGATATGGCAATAATTAATTTTTTTCGATTTGGATTAGGTTTCTTTCCCGGTCGATTTTCTTTATTATTTCGTTCAGCACTTCTGCTTTGAGTACGACTATTGTTAGTGTACTGATTACCGGAACGACTATTTTGTGAGTCATTGTTATCCATTAGGGATGTTCCTCCTACAAAGGACAAGCATGAAATAATGCCTTTGTTTATATGTATATTTTAAATATAAAATATCTATTGTATCTAAGATAGTATATCTTATAACTGGATGATATAGCTAATTTTCTCTTAGATATTTAAAAAATGTTAAGCAAATTTACGTTATTGAAGCAAAAAAAGCGCTAAGATAGTGATAAATATGCGGGGGGATTGGGATGCCAGAAATTAAATTGAGACATTTTCGGACAGATGACTATCAGGTCTATGTTGATTTGTTAAACAATCAAGCTATTGCCGAACGCTCAGGAATGAAGAATCATTTGAGCTCTTTTGAGAGCTGGATGGCATTTCGAAGCTTGATTGAGAATAATCATCATTGGGTGATTGAGTATGGCGAACAAATGGCGGGATTTATCCTGTTTTTTTCTGAAGAAGATGTTCATAATTTCGAAGTTGGATACGTTTTGGGACGGTCTTTTTGGAATCAAGGGATAATGACAAAAGCTTTGAAAATTGCTCTACATAATATGGCCATTGATAATCCGTCTATTAAAAAATTCACTGCAGGTACTTGGCATGATAATTTAGCATCTCAAGTAGTGCTAAAAAAGAACAACTTTACTCGCGTTCCGGGAGAGTTTAATGTTGTTTCAGCATTTGATAATAGTCCTAAAACTGAATATCATTTTGAAAAATTAGTTTAGAGGTTGATATCGAGTTTATCTTTACCTATAATAAATACTGCATCGAAAGAAGAGGTTGCCTTAAACATCAGTAACTAACTTGAGACGAAAAGCGTCGATGATGGTTAGTGAAAGGGTGCGAGGCCGAAGTGCGTGTGAGCTTTTTCGAACACGTGTTGGGATCTAGTTTAATAGACTAGGAACTGTCGCTGTACAAAGTTACAGCGGAGCGCTATCTACGATTTGACTGATATAGGAATTAACCGGTCTTTTTGTGAGCGTAAGCTTTCAAAAAGGCTTTTTTATTTTAGTTAACTCTACAGGAAACAGCGCCTTCTTAAATTTTAGGAGGTCTTTGCATGGCAAAGGAAGCACAAAAAGAACACAACCAAGTGGAACGTGCGTTAAAGACGCGTCATATTTCAATGATTGCCCTTGGTGGAAGTATTGGAACTGGATTATTTGTAGCCAGTGGCTCGGCAATTTCAACGGCCGGACCTGGAGGAGCTTTAGTAGCATATATCGGAATGGGTATCATGGTTTACTTTCTGATGACCAGTCTTGGTGAAATGGCTACATATATGCCTGTATCAGGATCATTTGCTACTTATTCAACTAAATATGTTGATCCCGCATTTGGATTTGCAATGGGGTGGAACTATTGGTTTAACTGGGCCATTACCGTCGCGGTTGACATTAGTACGATTGCTTTAATTATGAAGTTTTGGTTGCCGAATATACCAGGGTGGATTTGGAGTATGGTGGCGTTGGTCATTATCTTCCTGGTCAATGCTTTAACAGTTAAAGCATTTGGTGAAACTGAATATTGGATTGCTATTATTAAGGTAGTCACAGTTGTTGTATTTTTAATTGTTGGTGTTTTAACAATCTTCGGTATTATGGGTGGTCATGCCACTTTATTAGAAAACTTTGTTTATAAGAAAGCCCCATTTGTTGGTGGAATTCCTGCAATGTTGAGCGTCTTCGTTGTTGCTGGATTCTCTTTCCAAGGAACGGAATTAATCGGAATCACAGCTGGTGAATCTGAAACACCTGAAAAGAGTGTTCCACGTGCTGTTAACCAAGTATTCTGGCGAATTCTACTATTTTATATTTTGGCTATCTTCGTTATCGCATGTATTATTCCTTATACAAGTCCTGACTTGTTAGGATCATCTGCAACAGACGTTAAGATTAGTCCCTTTACATTAGTTTTCCGTCGTGCTGGTTTAGCTAGTGCAGCTGGTGTTATGAATGCTGTTATTTTGACTTCTGTTTTGTCTTCAGCAAATTCAGGGATGTATGCATCAACTAGAATGCTATATTCATTGGCTAAGCAAGGTTATGCTGCTAAGTTCTTCTCACATACTACCAAACGTGGGATTCCTCTAGCTGCATTAGTTGGAACAACCATTGTTGGATTGTTAACATTTATTTCTAGTGTTGCTGGTCCTGAAATTTATATGTGGTTAGTTGCTGCTAGTGGATTGACTGGATTTGTGGCATGGGTTGGAATTGCTGTTTCACATTGGCGCTTCCGTCGTGCATTTATCAAACAAGGTCATGATTTAAGCGAATTACGTTACCGTGCAAAATGGTTCCCAGCTGGTCCAATTTTTGCCTTTATCCTAAGTATTGTTGTTATTGTCGGACAAGATTTAGGAGCTGTTAAGCACATGAATTGGGAAGCTATGGGAGTTACTTACATGGCAATTCCGTTGTTCCTAATCATGTTCTTGTACTATAAGATTAAATATAAAACCAAACTGATACCATTAGATGAAGTTGATTTATCTAAACCAGATATCACTAAAGAATAATAAAATCAAGATATTGAAATGATTAATATTGATGATACAATATGTAGTATTGATTAAAACAAAAAGGGGAACTACTAATGATTGCATTGTCAGGCCCAATTGGCGCTGGAAAAACAACTTTAACGGAATTACTTTCACAACACTGGAATAGTGATGCTTATTACGAATCAGTGGATGATAACAAAATTTTGCCACTATTTTATAAGGATCCAAAACGCTATGCCTTTTTACTTCAAATTTACTTTTTGAATAAACGTATGGATAGCATCAAGAATGCTTCTGATATGAGTCGTAGCGTGATGGACCGTTCTATTTATGAAGATTCATTGTTGTTTCATTTAAACGCTGACTTAGGTCGTGCAACTGATACTGAAGTAGAGATATATGATTCATTGCTTAGCAACATGATGGAAGAATTACCCCGTCTTTCATATAAGAAGAATCCGGATTTACTAGTTCATATCGATATTTCATTTGATACGATGTTAAAACGAATTCAAAAACGCGGTCGTTCATATGAACAGATTGAAACAGATCCAAGTTTATATGAATACTACAAAACATTAAACGAACGTTATGTTAAATGGTTTGATGCATATGATCAAAGTCCTAAGATTAAGATTGATGGTGATCGTTTAGACTTTGTTGAAAACGATGATGCTCGTGCTGAAGTAATTCAATTAATTGACCAAAAGGTTGCAAGTATCTAATTGTTATTCTGCAATGAATATTGTAAAATAAGGTTATTGAAAAACGCGATACGTTTTAAGTAGACTCAAAGAGAGACAATGATGGTGTGAATTTGTCAGTTGAAACTCCGACGTGGAATGCGGGTGCGTTAATAGCACACGGGTAATGCCGTTATCATTATTTGAGAGCATCACTATTTAGTGGTGAACTTGGGTGGTACCGCGAAAAGAGCCTCTTCGTCCCAATATTTGGAGAGAGGCTCTTTTTATATATTCTAAGGAGGAATTATAATGCTAGATTTAAAATTGATTCGTAATAATCCAGATGAGATTAAAGAAAAGCTTGCTACTCGTGGCGTAAAAGGTGAAACAATTGATGAACTTTTAGCTAAGGATAGCGAACGTCGTGATTTGATTGTTAAGAGCGAAAACATGAAGAAGCATCGGAATGATGTTTCTGATCAAATCTCTACTTTAAAACGCAACAAAGAAGATGCTAGTGACCAAATTGCTGATATGCAAAAAGTTAGCAAGGAAATTAAAGCACTTGATGAACAATTACAAGTCGCTGCTCAGCAAGTTGATGATATGGCTGCTCATTTACCAAATATTCCAAATCCAGAAGTCCCAATTAGTTTAACTGAAGAAGGCAGTGTTGAGTTACGCAAAAATGGTACTCCTCGTAAATTTGACTTTAAGCCTAAGGCACACTGGGAAATTGGTGAAAAATTAGGAATCTTAGATTTTGAAACAGCAGCTAAAGTATCGGGTAGTCGTTTTGTTTACTATATTGGTGCTGGAGCTCGTTTGGAACGCGCTGTTTACAACTTTTTCCTTGATCAAAACATTGAAGCTGGATTTACAGAGGAAATCACCCCATACATGGTTAATGACGCATCGATGTTTGGTACCGGACAATTCCCTAAGTTTAAAGAAAGCCATGCTGGTTATGAAATTAAGGATGAAGAATTAACTTTAATTCCGACAGCAGAAGTTCCTTTAGTTAATTACTATCGTGATGAAATCTTAGATGAAGATCAACTTCCAATTAATGTCACTGCTCTTTCTCCAGCATTTCGTTCTGAAGCCGGAAGTGCTGGTCGTGACACTCGTGGACTTATTCGAATGCATCAGTTCAACAAAGTAGAGATGGTTAAGATTACAAAGCCAGAAGATTCATGGAATGAACTTGAAAAGTTGACTCGTCATGCTGAAACGCTTTTGCAAAAACTTGGTCTTCCTTATCACGTAATTACATTGACTACGAGTGATATGAGTTTTACTGCAGCTATGACTCATGACTTGGAAGTTTGGATTCCTGCACAAGATAAATACCGTGAAATCTCAAGTTGTTCGAACTGTACTGATTTCCAAGCTCGTCGTGCACACATTCGCTATCGTGATGCTGATGGCAAGTTACAATATGTTCATACCTTAAATGGCTCTGGATTAGCAGTTGGACGTACCGTTGCTGCAATTTTGGAAAACTACCAAAATGAAGATGGTACAGTAAACGTCCCAGAAGCATTAGTACCTTACATGGGTGGTATGACTGTTATTAAATAGTTAGCTATAGATAAACTTACATTTTTTTGATGTAAGTTTATTTTTTTGTAACCGATTTCTTTATTATAGGATTAGCTTTAGGATAATTTTATGAAGTGGTATATACCCATAAAACCCTTGACCTGTATTATTTTACGGTATTAGTATGAAATGGTATAGAAAAAGGAGACGTGATAATGAAAACATATTTTCAACGTATGGGTCGTTCGCTACAATTACCAGTGGCTGTTTTACCTGCAGCAGCTTTACTAGAAGGAATAGGCCATTACTTACCAGCTAATTGGGTTATCGCTCAATTTTTACAGTCTGGTGGACAAGCCATTTTAAGCAATTTATCAATTTTATTTGCAGTTGGACTGGCACTTGGGATGTCGAAGGATAAAGATGGTGCTTCTGCATTAGCCGGATTAGTTGCATACTTAATTCCAGTTAGTGTTTTAAAACCAGATAGTGTTGCTTTATTAAAGGGGATTAAAGTGACACAAGTTGATCCGGCTTTTAATGCAATTGCGGGTAATGTATTTATTGGTATTGTGGCAGGACTTGTAGCGGCAGCACTGTATAATCGATTCCATGAAACAAGATTACCAATGGCATTATCGTTCTTCAGTGGTAAACGCTTAGTGCCAATTTTATCTGCACTAACAATGCTGGTCATCACAATACTACTATTGCTAATTTGGCCACCACTGTATAATGCTCTAGTTGCTTTTGGTAAATTCATGGTTAGCTTGGGTGCTGTTGGGGCAGGATTATATGGATTCTTTAACCGTCTATTAATTCCAACTGGGTTACATCAAGCCTTGAACCAAGTATTTTGGTTTAATATTGCTGGTATTAATGATATTGGAAAATTCTGGTCCAACATCGGGACTAAAGGTGTAACGGGTATGTACATGGCAGGTTTCTTCCCAGTTATGATGTTCGGGTTGCCAGCCGGTGCTTACGCCATTTATCGTAATGCTATTCCAGAACGTAAAAAGGAAACAGCTTCGTTAATGTTAGCTGGTGGTTTTGCTTCATTCTTTACGGGGGTTACAGAACCACTTGAGTTTTCATTTATGTTTGTTGCATGGCCACTATATGTTTTACATGCAGTATTCACAGGATTATCACTTGGGTTTGCAGCCTTTATGCATTGGACTGCTGGATTCACTTTCAGTGCTGGATTGGTAGATTTTGTTTTAAGTGCGCATTTACCAATGGCAAATATGCCATTAATGTTGTTAGTTCAAGGACTAGTAATGGCAGTTATCTATTACTTCGGATTTAATTTTGCAATTCATAAATTTAATTTAATGACTCCTGGACGTGAACCGTTAACGGACGACAGTGATCAAGTTGTGGGTGTTGAAGTAAATGATGAAGATAATAAATATTCACGCCAGGCTAAACAAATTTACGCTGCAATTGGTGGCAAGGATAATATTAGCGTAATCGATAATTGTACAACTCGTTTGAGATTACAATTGAAAGATACTGATTTAGTAAATCAATCTTCAGTTAAAAATGCTGGAGTTGCTGGTGTTAATGTTTTGGATAAAACTAATATTCAGATTGTTATTGGAACAGAAGTTCAGTTCGTTGCCGATGCTTTAAGCAAACTCTTCAATAATGGAACTGAATTAACTAAAGTTAAGAATACTCAAAACTCTTCTAATGAAGAAACACAAACTGAAAATACTAAAACAGTCAAAACGGTTGTTGAGAACTTATACTCAGTTGTTCATGGAGCATTGATGGATATTTCAGAAGTTAATGATGCAACTTTTGCACAAAAGATGTTGGGTGATGGCTTCGCGGTTGAACCAACAGATAGCCAAGTTGTTGCCCCGGTTGATGGAACTATTATGTCAGTGTTCCCAACTAAGCATGCGATTGCGATTAAATCAGATGAGGGCTTGGAAATTTTAGTTCATATGGGTATTGATACAGTTCAACTGGATGGAAAGCCGTTTAAAGTGAATGTTTCGGAAAATGATCATATCAAGCATGGTGACGTAATTGCTAACATGGATTTGGACAAAGTTCGAGATGCAGGCAAAGACACAACAATTATGGTGATTATTACTAATATGGATCAAGTTATTTCATATAAGAATGAATCTGATCAAAATATTAAGGCCAACGAATTAGCTGGAAAGGCTGATGTTAAGGCTTGAGTTTAAATGATTGAAACGAATAAAAGTTTCAATCATTTTTTTATTTAAAAGTGATTGACAGACCTCTTCGATTTCGGTAAGATACTATATGTTGTCAAGAAGTCGAAAGACAATTGACACATCGTTCACATGGAGGATTAGCTCAGTTGGGAGAGCATCTGCCTTACAAGCAGAGGGTCACAGGTTCGAGCCCTGTATCCTCCATCTGAGCCGTTAGCTCAGCTGGTAGAGCATCTGACTTTTAATCAGAGGGTCGACAGTTCGAACCTGTCACGGCTCACTTTTAATTGCGGGCGTGGCGGAATTGGCAGACGCGCAAGATTTAGGTTCTTGTATCGAAAGGTGTGGGGGTTCGAATCCCTTCGCCCGCATTAGCACCATTAAGTTTTAGCCGACTTAGCTCAGTTGGCAGAGCACCTGTCTTGTAAACAGGGGGTCGGAGGTTCGAATCCTCTAGTCGGCATCTGCGGAAGTAGTTCAGTGGTAGAACATCACCTTGCCATGGTGGGGGTCGCGGGTTCGAATCCCGTCTTCCGCTTTTTGCACCCATAGCGCAACTGGATAGAGTGTCTGACTACGAATCAGAAGGTTGTAGGTTCGACTCCTACTGGGTGCATCATATGAGAATGGATAATATCCATTCTCTTTTTTATTGTTTTCTTTTATTTTTAGAGTACCATTAGTTAGGTAACGGGAAGTAGCTCAGCTTGGTAGAGCACGTGCTTCGGGAGTACGGGGTCGCAGGTTCAAATCCTGTTTTCCCGATTAAGTTAGAGCGTGGATCAAACTGGTAGTCTTTGAGTATTAGCATAGGAATAAGCATATTCCCGGGTTGTGGGAATGTGATTAGTACGTAGCTAAACGGAGAAGACTGGTTTGAGGAGCGCGTTTCAGAGAAGAGCGTAGATTATTCCTAGTTAGGGAATGATTACTTTTCGTAGCAAAGCGGAGAGATCAGGTTTGAGGAACGCGTTTTAGAATAGAATATTTAGGTCAAGTCTTGATGGCTTGTTTCACAACGGAACACAAAGAAGCACATACGCAACTAAAAGAGAGTTTTACTGGGCTTTATACCAGTGAAACTCTCTTTATCTTTTTAAAAATATTCACAAAAAGACAATATCTTTTGCTTTTTCAATTTTATTTCGTATAATAATAGTCAGTATTAGTCAAAGATTTGGAAGAGGTGATTAAAGTGCAAGGTCAAAATATCTCAGACATTATTGAGAAGTATCTCAAACAGATTCTCGCGGATTCTGAGGAAGTGGAAATTAGACGGTCGGAAATTGCTGACCAGTTTGATGTGGTCCCCTCCCAAATCAATTATGTTATTAAAACTCGCTTCACGATCCAAAACGGATACGTTGTTGAAAGTAAGCGTGGTGGCGGAGGCTATATCCGCATTGAAAAAGTTAAGTTACTAGATGATATTGATGTCTTGGACTCTTTAATCCAAGTGATTGGAGATTCGGTTAGTGAACGAGATGCAATCTCAATCATTGGCAGTCTATATGAAGATGATGTTTTAAATAAACGAGAGGCTGGACTCCTAGCTTCGACAATTGCTAAAAGCACTTTGGACTTTGGTGAACGTCGTTTGGAAGATCAGGTTCGCGCTAAGATTTTAGTCGGTGTGTTGAATCATTTAAGATATGAAGATTAGATAAAGAAAGTTAGGTGGACTAATGGACAATTTATTTACGCCTAGTGCAAAAAGTGTTTTAGTTTTAGCTCAAGAACAAGCAAAGGGATTCAAACATCCTGCTGTTGGAACAGAACATTTATTATTAGCATTAACGATTGAAGAAAATGGAATTGCAAAGAGTGTCCTAGAACAATTTGGTGTAACACAAGTAGATGTCTCTGAAGAAATCGAACGTTTTACTGGATACGGCACAATGAATTCCAGCTCCAACGATTACTTACCATATTCGCCTAAGGCCAAAGATGTTTTAGCTTTGTCTGGTGAAGAAGCTAAGCAATTGGCTGCAAACAAGATTGGAACAGAACATTTACTATTAGCTTTAATTCAAGATGATACAATTCTGTCTTCACGCATCTTATTAGCATTGGATGTTGATGTTGCTGAAGTAAGAAAAGTTATCTTACGTAAGCTAGGAGTAAATCCTACAGTTCAAGCACGTGAAACTGCCAAACGTAAGCGCGCTTCACAGAATGGAAAAGGTGGTACACCAACTTTAGATTCTGTTGCTCGTGATTTAACGGAAATGGCTCGTAATGATCAAATCGATCCCGTGATTGGTCGTCATAACGAAGTTCGTCGTGTTATTCAAATTCTTAGTCGTAGAACTAAGAACAATCCGGTTTTAATTGGCGAACCCGGTGTTGGTAAGACGGCTATCGCTGAAGGATTAGCTGAAAAAATTGTTACTGGTGAAGTTCCTGAAGATATGCAAGGCAAGCGCCTGATGATGCTAGAAATGGGATCATTGGTTGCTGGTACTAAGTATCGTGGTGAATTTGAAGACCGTCTAAAGAAAGTCGTTGAAGAAATTCAGGCTGATGGCGAAGTTATTCTCTTTATTGATGAATTGCATACCTTAATTGGTGCTGGTGGTGCTGAAGGTGCGATTGATGCATCAAATATTCTGAAGCCTGCCTTAGCACGAGGCGAACTACAAACAATCGGTGCAACTACTTTGAACGAGTATCAAAAGTATATTGAATCAGATGCTGCATTGGAACGTCGATTTGCTAAAGTAGAAGTGGATGAACCTTCACAAGATGAAGCCATTGAAATTCTAAAAGGTCTGCGTCCTAAGTATGAAGATCATCATCATGTAAAAATTACGGATGATGCCATTGAGCAAGCTGTTCGTCTATCAGCTCGCTACATTAGTGACCGTTTCTTACCCGATAAGGCAATTGATTTAGTCGATGAAGCAGCTGCTAAAATCAGAATTGATGGTTCTGATAAGAAGAGCAAGCGTGACTGTGATTTAGAAAAACTAAACCAGCTTACTGCTGATAAAGAAAATGCCATTGAAGATCAAGAGTTTGAAAAAGCGGCTGATATTCGTACTAAAGAAATGAAGCTGCGACAAAAACTTGATAAACAAGCGGATCAAAAATCAAAGAGTACCGATTATACATTAGTAGAAACTGGCGAAAGTGTTGCTGAAGTTGTCTCGGATTGGACGGGTGTCCCACTGACACAAATGCAACAATCAGAGTCAGAGCGCTTGATTAATCTTGAACATGTATTGCATGAACGTGTAATTGGACAAGATGAAGCCGTATCATCAGTTGCTCGTGCTATTCGAAGAGCACGTTCAGGACTTAAAGATCCTAAACGACCAATTGGTTCATTTATGTTCCTTGGACCTACTGGTGTTGGTAAGACAGAGCTAGCAAAAACATTAGCAGATGTAATGTTTGGATCTGAAGAAAATATGATCCGAATTGATATGTCAGAATATATGGAACGATACAGCACAAGCCGGTTGGTTGGATCAGCTCCTGGTTACGTTGGGTATGATGAAGGGGGACAATTAACTGAGCAAGTTCGTCGTAAGCCATATTCTGTAGTTCTTTTTGATGAAGTAGAAAAGGCTCATCCAGACGTATTCAACCTATTGTTACAAGTTCTAGATGATGGATTCTTAACTGATTCTAAGGGACGTCGAGTTGATTTCAGAAATACGATTCTTATTATGACTTCTAACCTTGGAGCAACAGCCTTGAGGGATGAAAAGTCAGTTGGATTTGGTGCTAAAGATGTAGCTGAGGATTACTCCGCAATGGCTGCTAAGGTTCGTGAAGTCTTGAAACAAAGCTTCCGCCCTGAATTCTTGAACCGAATTGATGAAACAATCATTTTCCATTCATTAACAAAGCCAGAGTTGCATAAGATTGTAAAATTAATGTCGAAAGATATTTTGAAACGTATGGCTGAACAAGGTATTAATACTAAGATTACTCCAGCAGCTATTGATGTGGTTGCTGATGCAGGATTTGATCCTGAATTTGGAGCTCGTCCAATTAGAAGAGCATTTCAAACTAAAGTTGAAGATCAACTTAGTGAGTTGATTCTAAGCGGTGAGGCCAAAGCAGGTGATGAAGTTACCGTTGGTGCACGTAACAAGAAGATTACGTTTAAGGTGACAAATCCGAGTGTCAAAAGTAGTAAAGTAAAGAGCTAATTCTAAAATATTCTAAGCAATCACAAATCTTGACAAAGGTTCTGTGAGAGTTTAGAATACTTTTTGTATGTAAAGTAAGTTGAAATGGATACAACGCGATCTATTGTCCGCAGTAATCCGTATAGAGAAAGCAAAAATAGCTTTATTTATTCTGGCTATTTTTGGTTTTTTTTTGCCAAAAAACGGGTTTTGTGAGTAATTGTAATCAAACTGTAACATTTCATTGCTAAATAATTGGAGAGGTGACTAACTTGGCAGGACATTTAGTTAAGTATGGTAAGCATCGTACACGTCGGAGCTACGCACGAATTAAAGAAGTGCTAGATCTCCCTAATTTGATTGAAATCCAATCAGATTCTTACCAATGGTTCTTAGATGAAGGTCTCCGCGATATGTTCAATGACATTATGCCAATTGAAGATTTTGCTGGAAAACTTTCTCTTGAATTCGTTGATTATCAACTATTAGAACCAAAATATACAGTTGATGAAGCTCGCGAACATGAAGCAAATTATTCAGCACCATTACACGTAACATTGAGATTAACTAACCACGAAACTGGTGAAATCAAGTCTCAAGACGTGTTCTTTGGTGACTTCCCATTAATGACAGAACAAGGTACTTTCATTATTAATGGAGCAGAACGAGTTATTGTTTCTCAGTTAGTTCGTTCGCCTGGTGTTTATTACAATATGACTGTTGATAAAAACAGCCGTAACATTTGGGGTACAACCGTTATTCCTAACCGTGGAGCATGGTTGGAATACGAAACAGATGCTAAAGAAGTATCTTACGTACGTATTGATCGTACACGTAAGATTCCAATGACTGAATTAGTCCGTGCCTTAGGATTTGGTTCAGATGAAGAAATTATTGATATCTTTGGCGGTTCAGACAGCTTAGATTTCACTCTTGATAAAGATGTTCACAAGAATCCTGAAGACTCACGTGTTGAGGAATCATTAAAGGATGTTTATGAACGTTTGCGTCCTGGTGAACCTAAGACTGCTGACAGTTCAAGAAGCCTTTTGACGGCTCGTTTCTTTGACCCTCGTCGTTATGACATGGCTCCTGTTGGTCGTTACAAGGTTAACAAGAAGCTTAGTTTGAAGACTCGTTTATTAGGTCAAACACTTGCCGAAACTTTAGCTGATCCAGACACTGGTGAAGTTATTGCACAAAGTGGTACTGAAATCACAAACGATGTTATGCGTGATCTTGCACCATTCTTAGATCGCTCAGACTTTAAGACAATCACTTATCAACCATCTTCAGAAGCCGTTGTTACAGATCCAATGACTATTCAAGTGATTAAAGTTCAAGATCCTAGTGATCCAGAACGTGAATTGAAGATGATTGGTAATGGTAATATTGATCTTAAATTGAAGCATATTACACCTGCTGATATTATCGCATCAATGAACTACTTCTTCCTATTACAACAAGGAATTGGCTCAACAGATGATATTGATCATTTGGGTAACCGTCGTATCCGTTCAGTTGGTGAATTACTACAAAACCAATTTAGAATTGGACTTTCGCGTATGGAACGTGTTGTTCGTGAAAGAATGTCAATTCAAGATGCTGAAACAGTTACACCACAACAATTAATTAATATTCGTCCAGTTGTTGCTGCAACTAAAGAATTCTTTGGTTCTTCACAATTGTCACAATTCATGGATCAGACTAACCCACTTGGTGAGTTATCTCATAAGCGTCGTTTATCTGCCCTTGGACCTGGTGGTTTGACTCGTGACCGTGCTGGATACGAAGTTCGTGATGTTCATTACACTCATTATGGTCGTATGTGTCCTATTGAAACTCCTGAAGGCCCTAATATCGGACTTATCAATAATATGGCTTCATACGCTAAGATTAACCGTTATGGCTTTATTGAAACTCCATATCGTCGTGTTTCATGGGAAGATCACAAGGTTACTGACCGTATTGATTACCTAACTGCTGATGAAGAAGATCAATTCGTTATTGCACAGGCTAACTCACCATTAAACGATGATGGTTCATTCGTTGATGATGTTGTTATGGCTCGTCATGATGATAATAATATTGAAATCAGTATTGAAAATGTCGATTACATGGACGTTTCTCCTAAGCAAGTAGTTGCCGTTGCTACTGCATGTATTCCTTTCTTGGAAAATGATGATTCTAACCGTGCTTTGATGGGTGCTAACATGCAACGTCAGGCTGTTCCTTTGGTTGATCCCCATTCTCCATTAGTTGGAACAGGTATTGAATACAAAGCTGCACATGATTCTGGTGTTGCTTTATTATGCCAACATCCTGGTTCTGTAGAATACGTAGACGCTCGCGAAATTCGTGTTCGTCGTGATGATGGTGCTTTAGATACTTACAAGTTGATGAAGTTCCGTCGTTCAAATGGTGGTAAGAATTATAACCAACGTCCAATTGTTCGCGTTAATGATAAAGTTGATGCCGATGAAGTTATCGCTGATGGTCCTTCAATGGAACAAGGTGAATTAGCTCTTGGTCAAAACCCATTAATTGCCTTCATGACATGGAATGGTTATAACTTCGAAGATGCTATTGCTATTAATGAACGTTTGGTTCGTGACGATGTTTATACATCAATTCATATTGAAGAATACGAATCAGAAGCTCGTGATACAAAACTTGGACCTGAAGAAATGACTCGCGAAATTCCTAACGTTGGGGAAGAAGCACTTAAGAACCTTGACGAAGATGGAATTGTCCGTACTGGTGCTGAAGTTGAAGATGGCGATATTTTAGTTGGTAAAGTTACTCCTAAGGGTGTAACAGAATTATCTGCTGAAGAACGTTTGCTCCATGCTATCTTTGGTGAAAAGGCTCGTGAAGTTCGTGACACATCACTCCGTGTTCCTCATGGTGGTGGCGGTATCGTCCAAGATGTTAAGATCTTTACTCGTGAAAATGGTGATGAATTATCACCAGGTGTTAACATGATGGTTCGTGTTTACATCGCTCAAAAACGTAAGATTCAAGTCGGTGATAAGATGGCCGGACGTCATGGTAACAAGGGTACTGTTTCAGTTGTTATTCCTGAAGAAGATATGCCTTACATGCCAGACGGAACTCCAATCGATATTATGCTTAGTCCCATGGGTGTGCCATCACGTATGAATATTGGACAAGTTTTGGAACTTCATTTAGGTATGGCTGCTCGTAACTTGGGTATTCATATGGCAAGTCCAGTATTTGATGGTGCTCAAGATAAAGATATTTGGGATGCTGTTAACGAAGCTGGAATGGATTCAGATGCTAAGACTGTCTTATATGATGGACGTACAGGTGAACCATTCGAACAACGTGTTGCCGTTGGTGTTATGCACTATATGAAACTTGCTCACATGGTTGACGATAAGATTCATGCTCGTTCAATCGGACCTTACTCACTTGTTACGCAACAACCTCTTGGTGGTAAAGCACAATTTGGTGGACAGCGTTTTGGTGAAATGGAAGTTTGGGCCTTAGAAGCCTATGGTGCAGCTTATACATTGCAAGAAATCTTAACTTACAAGTCTGATGATGTTGTTGGACGTGTTAAGACATATGAAGCAATTGTTAAGGGTGAACCAATTCCACGTCCTGGTGTTCCAGAATCATTCCGAGTACTTGTTAAAGAACTTCAAGCTCTTGGTCTCGATATGAAGGTTCTTGGAGACGATGACGAAGAAGTAGAACTTCGTGAAATGGACGATGACGATGATGACGTTGTTAACGTTGATGCTTTAAGCAAATATGCTGAGCAACAAAAGGAACAAAACGCTGCTAAGGCAGCCGAAAAGAGTGCTACTACTCCAGCTCCTGCAACCGATACAACTGATAGTAAACAAAACTAAGACGTTTAAAATAAGAAGGAGGTCGGTCCTTTGATCGATGTCAATAAATTCGAAAGCATGCAAATAGGCTTGGCATCACCAGATAAGATTCGTATTTGGTCTTATGGTGAAGTTAAAAAGCCCGAAACAATCAACTATCGAACATTAAAGCCTGAAAAAGACGGTTTGTTCGATGAACGAATTTTCGGCCCAACTAAAGACTATGAATGTGCCTGTGGTAAGTACAAACGAATTCGTTATAAAGGAATCGTCTGTGACCGTTGTGGTGTTGAAGTTACAAAGTCTAAGGTTCGTCGTGAACGTATGGGACATATCGAACTTGCTGCACCAGTAACACATATCTGGTATTTCAAGGGTATTCCTAGCCGTATGGGTCTTGTATTGGACATGAGCCCTCGTTCATTAGAAGAAATCATCTACTTCGCTTCATACGTTGTTGTTGATGCTGGAAAGACACCACTTGAAAAGAAACAATTATTAACAGAACGTGAATATCGTGAAAAGTTATCAGAATACGGTAACGACTTCAAAGCCGAAATCGGTGGGGAAGCTATCAGAACTCTTCTCGAAACAGTTGATCTTGAAAAAGAAGCAGCTGCATTAAAAGAAGAATTGAAAGATGCTTCAGGTCAAAAGCGTACACGTGCTGTCCGTCGTTTAGATATCGTTGAAGCATTTATCAAGTCTGGTAACCAACCAGATTGGATGGTAATGGATGCTATTCCTGTTATTCCACCTGATTTACGTCCGATGGTTCAATTGGATGGTGGCCGTTTTGCTACTTCAGATTTGAACGATTTGTACCGTCGTGTTATTAACCGTAATAACCGTTTGAAGAGATTGTTAGACTTGAACGCTCCTGGTATCATCGTTCAAAATGAAAAGCGTATGTTACAAGAAGCTGTTGATGCCTTGATTGATAATGGTCGTCGTGGCCGTCCAGTTGCTGGACCTGGTAACCGTCCATTGAAGTCACTTTCTCACATGTTAAAAGGTAAGCAAGGACGTTTCCGTCAAAACTTACTAGGTAAACGTGTTGATTATTCTGGCCGTTCAGTTATTGATGTTGGACCATTCCTTAAGATGAACCAAATGGGACTTCCTGTTCCAATGGCTATGGAATTGTTCAAACCATTCATCATGAAAGAACTTGTTGGTCGTGGCTTAGCTTCAAACATTAAGAATGCTAAACGTAAGATTGATCGCAAAGATGACGATGTCTACGATGTGTTAGAAGACGTTATTAAAGAACATCCAGTTCTTTTGAACCGTGCACCTACACTTCATAGACTGGGTATTCAAGCATTTGAACCAGTTCTAGTTAGCGGAAAGGCTATGCGTTTACACCCATTGGCCTGTGAAGCTTACAATGCCGATTTTGATGGAGACCAAATGGCTATCCATGTTCCTTTATCAAATGAAGCTCAAGCTGAAGCTCGTCTCTTGATGCTTGCTGCTCATCATATCTTGGCTCCTAAGGATGGTAAGCCAGTTGTTACACCATCACAAGATATGGTTATCGGTAACTACTGGTTAACAATGGAACGTGCTGAAAGTGTCGGAGAAGGTATGATCTTTAATGATCTCGCTGAAATCAAATTGGCACTTCAAAACGGTTACGTTTCAATCCATTCTCGTATTGGTGTTCGTGCTGACTCAATGGCTAAGAAGCCATTTACACCTGACCAAAAAGGTAAGATTTTAGTAACAACTGTTGGTAAGATGCTCTTCAATGAAATCTTGCCAGAAGACTTTGTTTACTTGAACGCACCTACAAATGAAAACTTAATTGGTAACACACCTGATGAGTATTTCTTAGATGCTGGTGAAGATATCAAAGCTCTTCTTAGTCAACAACCACTTATTGCACCATTTAAGTCAGGATTCTTGAGTGATGTTATCGCCCAGGTTTATAAGATTTATAAAGTGACTGCAACATCGCGTTTGCTTGACCGTATGAAGGACCTTGGTTTTGAACGTTCAACACTTTCTGGTGTTACAGTGGGTATTGCTGATATTACTAACTTGCCTGATAAACCAGAAATTATTGACGCAGCTCATAAACAGGTTGCAACAGTTACTAAGCAGTTCCGTCGTGGTTTAATTACTGATGACGAACGTT
Organism: Pediococcus argentinicus; assembly: GCF_001437605.1. Taxonomy (GTDB): domain Bacteria; phylum Bacillota; class Bacilli; order Lactobacillales; family Lactobacillaceae; genus Pediococcus; species Pediococcus argentinicus. The sequence goes on along the minus strand of NZ_JQCQ01000023.1, from coordinate 5,735 downwards.
ATGAACGTGTTATTGGAATTTGGAACGATGCTAAAGATGACATTCAACAACGATTGATGGAGAGTTTTGACCCTCAAAACCCAATCTTTATGATGAGTGATTCCGGAGCTCGTGGTAATATTTCAAACTTTACTCAGTTAGCTGGTATGCGTGGTTTGATGGCTGCTCCGAATGGTAAAATCATGGAACTTCCTATCTTATCAAACTTCCGTGAGGGACTTAGTGTCTTGGAAATGTTTATTTCTACTCATGGTGCTCGTAAAGGTATGACCGATACAGCTTTGAAGACCGCCAACTCTGGTTACTTAACTCGTCGTTTGGTTGATGTTGCTCAAGATGTTATCGTTCGTGAAAAAGACTGTGGAACAGATCGTGGATTATTAATTTCAGCGATTGCTGATGGTAATGAAATGATCGAACCACTTTATGACCGTATTCTTGGCCGTTACACAATGAAGTCAGTTCTTGATCCTGAGACTGGTGATAAGATTATCGGCGCTAACGAAATGATTGATGAAGTTGTTGCTCAAGCAATTGTAGAAGCGGGCGTACAAGAAGTAACTATTCGTTCTGCGTTTACATGTAACACTCGTCATGGAGTTTGTGAGAGATGTTATGGTCGTAATATGGCTACTGGTGATCGTGTTGAAGTTGGAGAAGCTGTTGGTACAGTTGCTGCACAATCAATCGGTGAACCAGGTACTCAGTTAACTATGCGTAACTTCCATACTGGTGGTGTTGCTGGTAACGAAGATATTACTCAAGGTTTGCCACGTATCCAAGAAATTGTTGAATCACGTAACCCTAAAGGTCGTGCTGAAATTTCTGAAGTTACAGGTACAGTTGAGTCTATCGAAGAAGATCCAGCAGAACGTACTAAGGACATTACTATTAAGGGCGAAACTGATACTCGTACGTATACTCTTCCAATCAACGCTCGTATGCGTGTTGCTGAAGGAGACTTTATCCGTCGTGGTTCAGCTCTTAATGAAGGTTCAATTGATCCTAAGGAACTTCTTAAAGTTCGTGATGTTCTTTCTACTGAAAACTACTTGCTTAGCGAAATTCAAAAAGTTTACCGTATGCAAGGTGTAGAAATCAGTGATAAGCATGTGGAAATCATGATTCGTCAGATGCTTCGTAAAGTTCGTGTTATGGATCCTGGTGATACTGATATTCTTCCTGGAACGTTAATGGATATTAATGATTTCAAGGATGATAACTACAAGACACTTATCGCTGGTGGTATTCCTGCTACTTCACGTCCAGTTATCCTTGGAATTACTAAGGCTGCTCTTGAAACTAATAGTTTCTTGTCAGCCGCATCATTCCAGGAAACAACACGTGTTCTTACAGATGCTGCTATCCGTGGTAAAAATGATCCACTTGTTGGACTTAAGGAAAATGTTATTATCGGTAAGATTATTCCTGCCGGTACTGGTATGGGCGATTATCGTCAAATCAAACCTGAAGTCGTTGGTGGCAACGTTGAACAACCACAATCACTTAGTGATGTTGAAAAAGAAATGAATGAAACTGTTGAAAAGTAGTTAAACTAAAAGAGTGAGCTCAAATGAGCTCACTCTTTTTACTTACATAAAAGTATAAAGAAAAGTGATAAAGCTGGAATAAAAGGCAAAGGCTTATGTTTGAAAGAAATATGAAATGGAAATATGATTAATGTTGCACAAAGCACAATGTAGGAAACTCTTTCTAAATTCAAAACTATCATGAAGCTAAGTATTAGTTCGATATCGGCTAACCCAATCCTTCGGAAGTATCTTTGGAAATCAAAAGCCTCTATAGACAATAGAATGATTAGACATAAAAGAATGAATCCAATGAGAGTGGGTTTGTGGAAAAAGAGTAATCCAGTTAAGTACAGAAGACAGTTAGTGCTTATACTTTTTGTTGCCAAGTCCTCGGTACTTATAAATAATAAAATTGTGAATAGCAAAAGATAATATAAAATATGTCGTGGAAAACGCACATATACTGATAGGAATAATAAAGCACAAATGAGTTCTATTAAGAGTGTGTAGATTGGAATTTTTGCTCGACAGTAGACACATTTTCCCAAACACAGTAAGTAACTAGCAATTGGAATAAGTAAGAATATAGGAAGTAGGGTCTGACAAGAGTCACAATGTGAGCGGGGGCTATAAATAGATTTACCTTGGGAAAGACGCTGATACGATGCTACTAAAAAGGATCCGATACAAGATCCAATAATAAATAAATAAAGTTGAATCATAATTCTCCTCCTGTATACTTATAAATAAGTATTTTTAACGCGAAGAATTTATTTTGATTCTTGCATTACCCATTATCACGTGATATTCTAATAGAGGTGCTTTTTGTGGACAGGTTCTGCAACGGCAGACATGCTGACTGGAAACGTTAGCCCTATAACTGTCTAGGCATTATTTTTATTTGAATAAAAATGAACCGCCTGGATATGTGTACTTAAAACAAGTTAATTCATAATTTGGAAGGAGAAACATTTCGATGCCTACAATTAACCAATTGGTTCGTAAAGGTCGTCATTCACAAAGCTCAAAGTCAAAAGCTCCAGCTTTGAATTACGGCTACAACAGCATGAAAAAAACTACAGTAGATAACCCAGCTCCTCAAAAACGTGGAGTTGCTACACGTGTGGGTACTATGACACCTAAGAAGCCTAACTCGGCTTTACGTAAATATGCCCGTGTTCGTCTATCTAACTTAATTGAAGTTACAGCTTATATTCCTGGTATTGGTCACAACCTTCAAGAACATAGTGTTGTCTTGATCCGTGGTGGTCGTGTTAAGGATTTACCTGGTGTACGTTATCACATTATTCGTGGTGCGCTTGATACAGCGGGTGTTACTGATCGTAAACAAAGCCGTTCTAAATACGGTACAAAGAAACCTAAGAAATAAGGAGGCTGTTTAGATGCCAAGAAAAGGCCCAGCACCAAAACGTGAAGTTTTACCAGATCCAATGTACAACTCAAAACTTGTTACACGTTTAATCAACCGTTTAATGTTAGATGGTAAACGTGGAACTGCTTCAAAGATTCTTTATGGAGCATTCGATATGATTAAAGCTGAAACAGGTTCAGAACCAACAGAAGTATTTGAAGAAGCTATGAACAATGTAATGCCAGTTCTTGAAGTTAAAGCTCGCCGTGTTGGTGGTTCTAACTACCAGGTTCCAATTGAAGTTCGTCCTGATCGTAAGACAACTCTTGCATTACGTTGGCTCGTTAACTACTCTCGTCTACGTGGTGAACACACTATGACAGAACGTCTTGCACGTGAAATCATGGATGCTGCTAACAACACAGGCGCTTCTGTTAAGAAACGTGAAGATACACATAAGATGGCTGAAGCTAACCGTGCCTTCGCACATTATCGTTGGTAATCTTTAGTCGTTGCAATTAATTTTTGCAACCATGGTGACTATTATATGGATGCATATAATAGTCATTTTTTCTAGTAAGCTATAATGCTACTTTTGGAAGGAGAAACAATAAACATATGGCTAACAAGCGTGAGTTTCCTTTAGAAAAAACTCGTAATATCGGTATCATGGCTCATATTGATGCTGGTAAAACAACAACAACAGAACGTATCTTATACTATACAGGTAAGATCCATAAGATTGGTGAAACTCATGATGGAGCTTCACAAATGGACTGGATGGCCCAAGAACAAGAACGTGGTATTACTATTACATCTGCTGCTACAACTGCTGCTTGGAAGAACCACCGTATCAATATTATTGATACGCCAGGACACGTTGATTTCACAATTGAAGTTGAACGTTCACTCCGTGTTCTTGATGGCGCTGTTGCTGTGTTAGATGCACAAGCCGGTGTTGAACCTCAAACTGAAACAGTTTGGCGTCAAGCATCTGACTATAATGTTCCTCGTATCGTGTTTGCAAACAAGATGGATAAGCTGGGTGCTGACTTTGACTTTTCTGTTCAATCACTCCATGACCGTCTTCAAGCAAATGCTCTTCCTATTCAAATGCCAATTGGTGCCGAAGATGATTTCGAAGGTGTCATTGACCTTGTTGAAATGAAGGCTGATTTGTATGACGAAGATGAGTTAGGTACAGAATGGGATACAGTTGATATTCCTGATCAATATAAAGAAGAAGCTGAAAAACGTCGTACTGAGATGTTAGAACAACTTGCTGATATTGATGAAAACATCATGGAAAAATACCTTGGTGGAGAAGATATCAGTGTAGATGAAATCAAAGCTGCTATCCGTAAGGGTACATTATCACTTGAATTATTCCCTGTTCTTGCTGGTTCAGCATTTAAGAACAAGGGTGTTCAAATGATGTTGGATGCAGTTGTTGATTATCTTCCATCACCACTTGATGTTAAACCTTATAAAGCTACTGATCCTGAAACAGGTGAAGAAACTGATTTGGTTGCCGGTGATGACAAGTCATTCGCTGCTCTTGCATTTAAAGTTGCTACTGACCCATTCGTTGGTCGTTTAACATTTATTCGTGTTTACCAAGGTACTCTTGAATCTGGTTCATACGTTTTAAATGCTACAAAAGACAAACGTGAACGTGTTGGTCGTTTGCTACAAATGCATTCAAACCAACGTCAAGAAATCCCAGAAGTATTCTCTGGTGATATTGCAGCTGCAATTGGTCTTAAGAATACAACGACTGGTGATTCATTGACAGATCCTGATCATCCATTGCACTTGGAATCAATGACATTCCCTGATCCAGTTATTCAGGTTGCCGTTGAGCCTAAGTCAAAAGCTGATCAAGATAAGATGGATATCGCTTTGCAAAAACTTGCTGAAGAAGATCCTTCATTCCGTGCAGAAACAAACCCTGAAACTGGTGAAACTATTATCGCCGGAATGGGTGAGTTGCATTTGGATATCATCGTTGATCGTATGAAACGTGAATTTAACGTTGAAGCTACTATTGGTGCTCCACAAGTTTCTTATCGTGAAGCATTTACTCAAAAGACTTCTGCACAAGGTAAGTTTGTGCGTCAGTCTGGTGGTAAAGGTCAATATGGTGATGTTTGGATCGAATTCGAACCAAACGAAGAAGGTAAAGGATTCGAATTCGAAGATGCCATTGTTGGTGGTGTTGTTCCTCGTGAATACATTCCTTCAGTAGAACAAGGTCTTAAAGAAGCATTGAATAACGGTGTTCTTGCTGGTTATCCTTTAGTTGATTTAAAGGCTAAGTTATACGATGGTAGTTATCATGAAGTCGATTCTAGTGAAGCTGCATTTAAGGTGGCTGCTTCGATTGCCCTTCGTGAAGCTGCTAAGAAGGCAGCTCCAGTAATTCTTGAACCAATCATGAAGGTTGAAATCCGTGTTCCTGAAGAATACATGGGTGATATCATGGGACAAGTTACTGCTCGTCGTGGACGTGTTGATGGTATGGAAGCGGTCGCTGGTGCTGAAGAAATTCATGCATTTGTACCTCTTTCAGAAATGTTTGGCTATGCTACAACACTTCGTTCTGCATCACAAGGTCGTGGTACATTTACTATGACATTTGATCACTATGAAGCTGTACCAAAGTCAATTCAAGAAGAAATTATCAAGAAAAATGGTGGACAAGCATAATTTTATGCAAATTCAGTAAAAAAGTTTCATTTCACATTTTACGTGGAATGAAACTTTTTTATTTTTTTATTTTTATTTTTATTTTTTTATTTTGTACCCGAATTTAAAATTGAAGTGCAACA
>NZ_JQCQ01000022.1 GCF_001437605.1 Pediococcus argentinicus | reverse complement strand
TTTTTAATAAAATTTTAACTAATGCCTTGACAGGTTAATTCAATGCAATGTATACTGCTTTATATTAACAAAGCATTAAAGAAAGATGAGTACGTTTAAAACTGACGTTTAGAGAGTTTCCGAACTGGTGAAAGGAAATCGCAGTGAGAACAGAAGATGGTCTTTCCAATTCAGCGGAGAGTGAGCAATAGTAAACTTTCCATGGCGGCATCCAATATCATGCAAGGGTTGTTTGACCCAACGAGGTTAGTTCTGTGAAGAGCTGACAAACTAAGGTGGTAACGCGAAGCTAAGCTTTCGTCCTTTGATTATTAATAATCATTGGACGGAGGCTTTTTTATTTGAAAGGAGGACGTGACTTGATTGAATTTAAAGATGTCTCAAAGACATTTGAAACAAAACAAGGTACAGTTCATGCAATTAAAGACGTAAACTTAAAAGTTCAGGATGGCCAGATCTTCGGTATTATCGGTTATTCAGGTGCTGGTAAGACTACATTAATACGAATGTTAAATGGGTTGGAAACACCAACTACTGGTCAGGTCAATGTTAACGATGTTGAAATTAGCAAGTTAAAATCTGGCGAGTTAAAGAAACAGCGCCATAAGATCGGAATGATTTTCCAACATTTTAATCTTCTATGGTCGCGGACGGTCAGTGAAAATATTGCTTTTCCTTTGGAAATTGCCGGTGTTAAAAAGGCTGATCGAGTTAAAAAAGCTCATGAATTGATTGAGTTGGTTGGTTTGTCTGGCAAAGATGATGCTTATCCTTCAGAATTGTCCGGTGGTCAGAAGCAACGTGTCGGTGTTGCTCGAGCATTAGCGAATGATCCAGAAATATTACTCTCTGATGAGGCAACAAGCGCCCTTGATCCAGAAACAACCGATGAAGTTCTTGATTTACTCTTAGATATTAATAAACGCTTGAACATTACGATTGTTTTGATTACTCATGAAATGCACGTTATCCGTAAAATTTGTGATCACGTTGCTGTTTTAGATGGTGGAGAGATTATTGAAGAAGGCGAAGTACTAGATGTCTTTAAGAATCCACAACAAGAACTTACAAAACGTTTTGTTTCTTCCGAAGAAGCTCCATCTAAACAAGAAACTGAAATAGTACTAAGTGAGTTAATTAAAAAGTATCCAAAAGGTCGTATTGTTCGCCTAGTCTTTCATGGTGACCAAGCTAAATTACCAATTGTTTCCGAAATGGTCCATGAATTTCCAGACGTGTCTTTGAATATTATTGCTGGCGATATCCGTCAAACACAGGACGGATCAATTGGAAATCTTTATTTACAGCTAACTGGACCAACGAATGATTTAGATGGTGCAGTGGACTTCTTGAGAAAGCTCAGAGTGGAAGCAGAGGTGATTACACATGAAGGCTAATGGATTTTTTGACTTCGGTTCAGTGGATTGGGGTTCAATGCTTGGGGCCACTTGGGAAACCGTTTGGGTCACTCTAGTATCAGTATTGTTTACAGCAATCTTTGGTTATTTAATCGGTCTGTTACTATTTGAAACACGCAATAGCGACAATGTTTTAGTTAAAATATTGAACTGGTTAGTTGGTTTGTTCGTAAATGTGTTTAGATCATTGCCATATATTATTTTGATTATCTTGCTATTACCATTTACTCAAAAATTGACTGGAACAATGGTTGGCCCAGTTGCGGCACTTCCATCATTAATCTTTTCTGCATCACCATTCTTTGCACGAATTGTTGAAATTGCCTTTCGTGAAATTGATCCCGGAATCTTGGAAGCATCCGATGCTATGGGAGCAAGTGAATGGACGATTATCTTTAAGGTTTTGCTACCAGAAAGTATGCCGGCTTTAGTTTCAGGATTAACTGTTACAGCGATTTCTCTAGTAGGCTATACAGCAATGGCTGGAGCAATTGGAGCTGGTGGGCTAGGACAATTGGCTTACCAAGATGGATTCCTTCAGTATAACAATACGATTGTTCTAGTAGCTTCCGCATTGATCATTATCTTTGTATTTATCTTACAAGGGTTAGGTGATTTCTTAGTTAAACGAATTGATAAACGAGTTATTTAAAATTAAAGGAGAGAACGTCTTATGAAGAAAAATAAAATTATTACTGCAATTACGGTCACAGCAACTGTCTTATTATTAGCAGCTTGTGGAAAGAGTTCTAGCAACAATGCAAAAGATTTAACAGTTGGTGCTTCTCCAGATCCCCAATCAAAGATCTTGAAACATGTTCAACCTGAACTTAAAAAGGAAGGCGTTAATTTAAAAGTTAAAGTATTCCAAGATTATGTATTACCAAACAAAGCATTACAAAGTAAAGATATCGATGCCAACTACTTCCAACACATTCCATTCTTAGATCAATGGAATAAGAAGAATGATGGTAACATCAAGAATGCTGGTGCCGTTCATTTGGAACCAATCGCTGTTTATTCTAAGAAATACCAGAGCTTGAAGGACTTACCTAAGAATGCAACAGTCTTAGTAAGTAGCAACACACCTGACTATGGTCGTGTGCTTCAAATCTTCAAGGATGCTGGTTTAATCACTTTGAAGAAGGGTACCGATATTACTTCTGCCAACTTCAGTGCTATTGATCAAAATAAGAAGAACATCAAATTTAAGACAGGTTATGAACCTAAATTGATGCCTCAATTCTACAAGAACAAGCAAGGTGATGCTGAAGTAATCAACGCTAACTACGCTGTTCAAGCCGGATTAAACCCTGTTAAGGATTCAATTGCTATCGAAAAATCATCATCACCATACGCAAATATCATTGCTATTCGTCCTGATGAAAAGAATAACAAAGCAATTAAGAAACTTGTTAAAGTTCTTCAATCTAAGTCAACACAAGACTGGATTAAGAAGGAATACCACGGTGCTGTATTACCAGTTAAATAGTTTTTAAGAGAAGAGCTCTTCATTCAAAATTGGTTTGAATGAAGAGCTTTTTTTGATTGACTTTAATAGCATTTACCTATATAGTTAGTTACACGAGTAATTAAGTTAATAATAAACATTCGAAGGTGACAATATGCAGTTTAATTTTAATAGTACAGAGCCAATTTATCTGCAAGTTGCACGCCAGATTGAGGACGCAATTTTTACCGGTGGATTTCATGAAGGGGAGCAAGTTCCGTCGACCACGGAGATTTCGCGTGAATTTCATATTAATCCGGCGACAGTTCTAAAAGGGATGAATCTTTTAGTTAGTCAGGGATTGATTGAAAAGCATCGTGGAGTCGGCATGTTTGTGTCTAAGGGTGCTCATGGGCAGATTATTCAAGCAAGACAGCAGGACTTTTATGAAAAATATGTCATTAAGGTCGTTACGGAAGCAGTTAAACTTGATATTTCAAAAGAGGAATTAAATCGGTTAATTGAACAGGGGTATCAGTATGAAGGGAATCGAAGTTAAACAGATTACCAAACGGTATGGTAAAAAAGTTATTTTAAATGGGATTGGGTTCGAGTTAGAGCCAAATAAGATTTATGGTCTGTTAGGTCGTAATGGTGCTGGTAAAAGTACACTTTTAAATATTATGACTGATCGGGTCAGTGCGGATGATGGTGAAATTCGACTTGATGGAGTCGATATTCAGGATAATGATCAACAGCTTGGTAATATGTATTTAATGAGTGAAGTTGATTTATATCCTAAGGCTGCTAAAGTTAGTCAGATTTTTAAGTGGACAGCCCAACTATACAATGGGTTTGATATGGAGTTAGCAATGAAACTAGCTCAAAAGTTTGATTTGGATGTCAAAGCTCAGTTCAGCAAGTTATCAACGGGATATCGTACGATTATGAAACTGATAATTGCATTATCAGTCCAAGTTGAATTTATTTTTCTTGATGAACCTGTTTTAGGACTGGATGCCAATCATCGCGATTTGTTTTATAAAGAACTAGTTCAGAGTTATTCTGACAATCCAAGAACATTCGTAATTTCAACTCACTTGATTGAAGAAGTTGCCCAACTAATTGAGCACGTTTTGGTTATTGATCAAGGAAGATTGATTATTGATGATGAGACGGAAGATATTCTTAAAAATGCTTACATGATCAGTGGTGCTGAAGAAGAGGTTGATCAGTACGTTGACGGCTTAAATGTAATTGGATCTGATAAGTTGGCAAGTCTAAAGGCTTCATATGTTTTTGGTGAGCTAGATAACCGTGTCATTCCAGACCGTGTCTCCATTGATAAGATGGATCTACAGACCTTATTTATTAATTTAACTAACGGAGGACAGAATAATGAGTAAACTTTCGTCAGTTTTAAAGTATGATTTAAAACGATATCTGCGTTTTATTGGAATGGCATATCTTTGGATGATTGGAATTGTCGTAGTATTGCCTACGATTGTTCAAATTATTTCAAACGGAACCAATAACTTGGGTGGATTCATTCAGAACTTATTTAGTTCAACCCTAGTTTCAGCTATTTTTGTTAATTTTGTTTTGTTATTTTGTTTAGGATCATTAACTTATGAACGATTTGAATTCTTTATTCAAAATGGAATTTCACGTCGAACAGCCTGGGCTAGCAAATGGATAGGCTTAACACTCATGGCATTGGTCGCTAATATTTATAACCAAGTTTTCAGTATGGTCACAATTTGGGGAACAACTAAGTTTGATGATTCAGTGCCATATCTCGAAACATACGGTAAATTCTTCGGTGAACGGTGGATGGATTTAACCATGATGTTTGTTTTCACTATGATATTTACGATGTGTGTCTTTGTAATGGGTATGTTTCTTGGCAGCATCTTTGCTCTTTTAGCACGAAGTACACGGAGAATTGTTTATGTAGCAATTCCATTAATTGGAGTTATAGTTATAACCATTTTTGGTAAGTTGATCAGCAGCCACGTAATCAGTACAGAGGGAATTGATATCTTTTTGAAATGGTGTGTTGGATATAATTCATCTTTGGGCTACTTTAATCCGCTACCACCATTAGGAATTATGTTAGCTTGGATTATTATTGGTTCTTTGATTTCTCGTTACTTAAACTTAAAGTTAAAAATTAAACGAGGTGAGTAATATGGATAACGCAACTATTTCTGAATTGAAAAAGGGTGTCTTAAAGTCGTATAAAGGAAATTGGGGTGGGGTAATTAAAGCAAATATTATTCCAATCGTGACTTCAATTATGACCGGATTTTCAATTTCTTTGGCAGCGTTAGTGGGAATACTTAATTCCAAAGCTATCTCACATGCAATTGAAAATCCAACTGATTCAATGAGCGCTCAGTTTACTTCAGGTTTTCAAGCAGCAAGTAACTTTTTATGGACAGCTATTGTAGCTTTTATAGCAGTTGGAATTCAGTATGGAATATTAGATTTGTTAAAACGTAAGAATCAACCAATTGGCTTTAGAACAGCATTTCAGGCGTTTACTAAAAAATACTTTGTCTCAAAATTAGCAATTTACATTTTACAATTCATTTTCTTCATTGGATGGGGAATTCTTTCTATTCCAACGTTAGGTATTTTGTACCTTGTTAAAACATTGGCATACTCACAATCCTATTTAATTTATAAAGACGCCACTGATTTAGGAGTCGCTGACAAGTATGAATACGTGAACTTTATTACATTTAGTCGTCGATTGATGGATGGTAATAAGTGGCGATTCTTCTTAGTTCAGTTATCTACATTTGGATGGTGGTTACTTGGAGCAGTCACTTTTGGGATTGCCTTTATCTGGGTTACTCCATATCAAACAGGAGTGTTTACAAACTTCTATAAGGATTTGGCTGAAAAACAGGGCGCAAAGAAAGTATCAGAAGTGTTTGGTACAATAACTGAATAATTTAAAAAAGCGAATCTAATTGGTTTGCTTTTTTTGTGCGCTCAAAGGTAAATATTATTTTCTGAATGTAATGAATGTTAAAATTAACGCAAATGACAAATTGGGAGAATGAATATGGACAGTATATCAACAACTAGAACGAAATTAACTGAATTAAGATCTAATTTACAAATTGGGAAAATATTCTCATCACTAGGTAAATCTGCAGGCCAAATAATCGACGCTAGCAGTCATGATTTTCCAGTTAGTGAAGTAGAACTACCAGATGAGAATGATGGCATTCAGGAGCTCTTAGCACGTTTAAAAAGCGGAATGAGAGAAGGATCACTAACTGAGGTTACTGATCATGAACTATTGGAATTAGTTAGCCATCTAGGATCGCCTAATATCAATATTCGTGATAAAGGGATTTTTTACTTATTTAATGATTTAGTTCAACACCAAATTTTATCTAAAGAACAGATGACTTTAGTTTTTGATGAATTAATCAGTGATGAAATGTTACTATCACACATTTTTGAAGAACAAAATGATGCTGCTTATCAAAGATCATTTAGTGTAATGCTATTATCAACGCTGATTTATATTGATCGCGCAGGATTTCAATTTATCGATAGTGAACGTCGTAATAAGTTGGTCGATCAAATTGCCCTTTATATTGTTTTAGAAAATGATACTCGTGGATACAATGGTTCTAATGGCTGGATTCATGCATACACACATATCGGCAATATTTTGGATGAAATATCTAGTGATACCGAATTGATTCGGGCTGATAAATTACTCTTAATGGGTATTTTAATTGAAAAGTACCGCCGAATTCGTACACCACTTATTTTTGGAGAACCTAGTCGACTAGCAACATATTTAGCAGATCAACTTCAAGAGGATGATTTATATGTTCAATACGCCTTAATTGCTTTACGCGAATGGCGTCGTGCAATTGCAGGAGTTCGTGTACGAGAAACTGAAGGTATGTGGCATGCTATGTTTAATCGACAAAGATTGCTACAAGCAATGCTGTTAAATCCCAACACACCGAAAGATGTTGTGGATTACTTGGAAGATACCAATGATTTTATGATGTAGGAGGTTTTATTTTGAAGGCAATTTTTTCAGTAGCAAATAATCAATTTAAACAATCGGATATTAAAACGCCAAGTGTTAGTGGTTACGATGTGTTAGTTCAAGTTAAATCTGTATCAGTTAATCCTGTGGATGTTAAGGTTGCCTCAACTTTGGAATCTGGTAATCAGAAGATCTTAGGGTACGACGGTGTAGGAGTTATTAAAGAGATGGGGGAACATGTTAGTGGCTTTGAGCTTAATGACCGAGTCTTCTTCTCTGGTAGCAATATCCGTTCTGGAAGTAATGCTGAAATGGAAGTTATTGATAGCCGAATTATTGCTCATGCACCTTTAGAATTATCTGATGCTGACGCGGCTTCTATGCCACTTACTTCCATAACAGCATGGGAATCCCTTTTTGAAAAGATGGCTTTGATTCCCAAGGCTGATGCCAATCATCAAACTATTTTAATTATTAATGGTGCCGGTGGCGTTGGATCAGTGGCTATTCAACTTGCCAAATGGGCTGGATTAAAAGTGATTGCAACTGCTTCAAGACCGGAGACAATTGATTGGGTTAAAAAGATGGGGGCTGACCAAGTTATCAATCATCGCCTAGATTTAAAAGAACAACTTGGTGACGAAAAAATTGATTTAGCATTGATTCTTCATTCAACAGATATGTATTTACCACAGTTGGCATCAATTGTTGCTCCTGAAGGGATTATAGTATCAATTGTTGAAAATGAACATCCAATTGAAATCGGATTGTTGAAAGATAAATCAATTTCATTTGCTTGGGAGTTTATGTTCACGAAGACCAAATACCAGGTAGATGTTCAATCACAAGGAATGATTTTAGCAGAAGTTTCTAAGTTACTAGATCAGAAGTTAATAAAATCAACAACTACCAAAATCATTGACGGATTCTTGGTTGATTCATTTGAAAAAGCATACCAGTTAGTGCGTTCAAATCGAATGATTGGAAAAGTTGTAATTAAATATTAGCCCGCAAAATAGTGAAATCAACCCTTGTAGTATGGTACAATAATGATTCAGAATACGTTTGAAGGTTGGCGGAGCAAACTTAAGTTTGTAACTTTTAAACAGCAAGGTGGGTATAAGAATGAAGATTGCAGTTTTAGCTGGTGGAAAAAGTACGGAACGTAATGTTTCACTTTCATCCGGAGCAAAGATTACAAATGCGTTGAGATCTAAAGGGCACGACGCCACAATGATTGACCTTTTCTTAGGTTATGATTTGAATGGTGTATCAAATATCGATGATGTTTTTAAGGAAAGCAATACTTCAACTGATTATGAAATCAGTGATGAGGTGTTAACTGATAGCGATATTGATAAGTTAAGAACTGATGGTACAGTCGGTTTGTTTGGTAAGAATGTATTACCAATTTTGCAAGCAGCTGATATTGTTTTCCTTGCACTCCATGGTGGAGACGGTGAAAATGGTAAGGTCCAAGCTGTTTTAGATTTAAATAACATTCGGTACACCGGAAGTGGTTCTTTAGCTGCTGGTATGGCAATGGATAAAGCTATTTCAAAAGAAATTATGCTTTATAACGGTATCAAAACAGCCCAATTTAAGGTTTTACACACAGCTGATGGTACCAATCCTGAATTGGATTTTGGTTACCCAATGGTTGTTAAACCAAATAACGGTGGATCAAGTATTGGAACTATGATTGTAAAAGATCAATCAGAGTTAAGCTCTTCGTTGGAAGAAGCATTCCGTTTCGATGATGAAATCATTGTTGAGGAATTTGTTAAGGGTCGCGAATTTTCATTAGGTGTTGTGAATGGCAAAGCACTTTCTGCAATTGAAATTGTGGTTAATGATGGTTGGTACGACTACGAACACAAATTCCAAACGGGCTCAACAACTAAATTTGTAACTCCACCAGATATCGATGAAGATACTCATAATGAAATGAAAAAAGTAGCTGTTGATACAATGAATGCTCTTCAAATGGAAAATTACGGTCGTGTGGACTTCTTAGTGAACGAAACAGGCGTATATGTCATTGAAGCAAACTCATTACCTGGTATGACACCATTATCATTGATGCCTCAAGAAGCAGAAGCTGATGGTATCAAGTACGAAGACTTGTGTGAACAAATCGTTTTAGGCAAAGTAAAGTTGTATAACGAAAGATAACATAAATAAAAAGTTAACCAGTTTTTCTGAACAGGTTAACTTTTTTTGTTGAGATCATTCTAAATTTGCATGTCTCTTAAACATAGTTGCTGAAGTCTCGTTTGTTAATACCATTAAATCCATAATTGTTGCGTCGTATGTCAGCCAACTTAATTGCTCAAATAATGAGCCCATTGGTTGTAATGATATTGCCGTACTCATGTCAATAGACTCGTTTTTTGGCGTTTCACCGGGAATATTAATTATTAAATCAGAAATTTTTCCTATCTTTGAATCGGGATAGATAGTAAGTGTGGCCAAAAGAGCGCCTTGTTTCTTACTCTTTAATGCGTTTGCGATTAAACTATCAGTATTACCAGATCCTGAACCAATAACCAACAAATCATCTTTGCTAATAGAAGGAGTTGTTGGCTCGCCGACAAAATAAGTTGTGAGTCCTAATTGCATTAATCTATTGGCAAAACCACGAGCGGCAAATCCTGATCTGCCAGCGCCAGCAATAAAAATTCTTTTGGATTTTTTACACATTTTAGCTAGCTTATGTATTCGGTTGGCGTCAATCTTTTTACTATACTGGGCGAGTTCACGAATGATTTGATCAAGTATTATTTCTTGCATAATTATATTACCTCAGTGTTTTAATTTTGTTATATAACGTCTGTGCAGTATCGATGGGATGATCCGAGTGATTAATTTCGCCACCAACAATTATAATATCGGGTTTGAGTGTTTTATACTGATTTAAATTACTAAGGTTGATACCTCCTGCTACAGATAGTACTGATTTAGTACTAATATCTTTAATTCTTTGTAGTGCTTTCAATTGGGTTATTCCAATTGCTTTCTGGTCAACACCAACATGAACACTAATGTGGTTAATACCTAATTCTTCTAAGTGAGGAATGTGTGTTGTCATATTTTGCATATTAATAGTATCTAAAAAAATATTTTTTTGAATGTGTTTGCTGATTTTATGCATTTCTTTATTGTCAATTCAACCGTAATTCCAACTACGGTACAATAGTCTGCACCTGCTTTAAAAGCAAGTCCTGCTTCATATTGGCCTGCATCAACTATTTTGGTATCTGCAAGAATTTGTTTATTTGGGAATGATTTTCTGAATTGTCTTACAGCGTTCATTCCTTCTTCTATAATAAAAGGGGAACCAATTTCAAAAATATCTACATAGTTACTAATATGTTTAGCTAAGTCCAATGCGTCAACTAAACTGATATCATTTAATGCTAGTTGCAGTTTCATATAAGTCTCTCCTTTAGTTTTATATTTTAAATGAAGTCTTTTAGTAGTTGGTATAGAAGTTCAATTTCATAATCCTGAATTTTAATGTTGAATTTTTGCCTAACCGACTGAAAGATTTCTTGAGATATGGAGAAAAAGTTTTGCTCTTCGTCTGATAGTACTGACTTATCGATACTATTTTTTGAAGATCTTGAATTAATAATCATTCTTTCGAACATTAATGATAAATGCATATATAAGTTTAATTTAAGTCTTAAGCCAAACTTGGTATTGTAAAAGTTTTCATAGTGAGAGACAACATCTTGACTTTCTTGGATCACAACGTCAGGATTTAAGATTTGAAGTCTTTCTCTAATTCCTTCAATAGATAAGAAACTTACTAATTTTTCTGATAGCAAATTACATGATTCTTTACTTTCTCCGGCAGATAATAAGATATTGTGTAATTTATTAGAAGTAGATTGATCAAAAATATTGTATACATTCATAATGTCTAGATCTAGGTCAGATGTAACATCAGTAGTTGTTAATATTAGTTGTGTATTTGCAAAAAAATGAGAGTCATGATTAGTTAATAAATTATGCAACTGCTTATAATCGATAGCTATTACTTCTAAAGACTTTGAAAGTGTAGAGTCGATTAGTTTTTTCAATTCTTTTGATAGACCAACACCAGACATGCATGCAACTATGATATTTTTTTTGTTAGAAATACCTTCAAAATATTGAGTATCCGTTGTTAGGCCGTATTTTTTACTAGACTCAGCTATTGATTTAAATGTATCGTTTCTTTGTATTTTTATTCCAATATCCAAAGCCATTGCGGTTGTTAAGTTATTTACAACTAGTAATTCATTATTTGAGATATCTTTTATCTCTCTAAATGTCTGACGCAGAGATCCCATATCAAAAAGTACAATATTTCCAATAGAGGGAGAGCCTTGGGACGCCAAGTAGCTTTTTATATATTTATTAATATCACTTAGTGATGAATCAATTGGCATATCGAATGCCTCAAAAATATAGTTACCAAAAATATTATTAACAACTGATTTTATACTAGAAGCAGTATACTCACCATGTGCAAGTAGTATTGCATTAAAGTGTATAGATTCTATTTTTTCTATGTCATTGTACATAAGAATAAAAAATGGAATCCAAAAGTAATCACTATTTTGACTTTCGCTAAATGATGATTCTAAAAGTTTTTTAAATAAATAGTGTCCCCTAGGATACTGTTTTTTTATTTTATTTTGTAAGCTATGATTAATTTTTGCACTAGATATATTTTCACTACATAGTCTCGCAAACGTGAACGCTAATGATACGCTTCTCCAAAAATTCTTATCGCTTGGGAAGGTAACTCCATAACTTTTAGTAATACATTCATAGACTTTTTGTTTTATAGAATGAGCCAATGACTGTAAAATGGATTCACTATTATTACTATCTATTTGTTTTAAAACTTTAAGAACTAAAAAGTTTTGTTCTGTTATAACTTCTTTATTTTCTAAGGAAGTATTTAATTTATTAAACAGATCCTTAGCGCTCACTCCGAGCTGCAATGTGCTATTTACAATAGTATTAACACTATTTTGCAAGAAGATCTGGTTTGGATTGATTTGTATAGAATCTTTGAATGGTTTTCCGATAATCAACTGATTATCAGAAGCAGATTTTGCAAACGCCTGGGCACATAATAGTTGAATGCTGTTATCAAGTTTGTTTAGATTATTAAAATTGGCTAGGCTTATCAGTTCGTTTGGTGAAATTAATAGTTGCCTATTAATGCGAGTCGATTGTTTTTGAAGATAATTAACCACAAATGATAGTCGTTCATTTAGTGGTCGATCTGTAAGAGAAGGGAGCGATATTTCAATAACAGCGTTATTTAAGTCAGAATATTCGTATTTAATTTTTGACGTTGATGCTGATAAAATATATCTTATACGAGAGATTGTTTGTTGATTAGCATATGTAAATAGTAATTGCTGTTCAGCAACTTTTAATGCTTGAAGATTCTTAATATATATGTAATAACATTTATCAACTGAATTATTTATAATATCGTTTAAATCTTTTTTTAGAGATGAAAAGTTGTCCTTATAATTATCACAATTTATCGGAATGAATTGTGAGTTTATAGGGATTTTTTTACTCTGGATAGAGTAGTTATAAATTGATTTAGCAAATAACAATTTTCCTGTACCACGTGTACCACTCATAAATATGGGCAATCCGTTTGGCGGGTAAACAATTGCTTCGATTGCTTTTTGAACTTCCCCATAAAGACTACCTCGTGAGCCAATAAGATCGTCGAATGAAGATTTTTCAGCTTTTACTTCCCAGTAAACAGGTCTAGTTCCTGTTTTTAAGAGTCTACCGTCTTTCTCAAGCTTTGATAAGTAACTACTTGTGACTCCTCTCGTAAGTCCCATTGCAGTAGCTATCTGACTAGTAGTGATACGTTCGTTCGGAAATTCTTTTTTTAGGACTGATAAGACTTTTTCAACTGCGTTCACAATAACCATCCTTTAATCACTATTCTTAATAATTAAGCACTATAAATTGGTGACAACTATTAGCTGAGTGCTTATCATATACATTGTAAGCGCTATATATATCTAAGTCTAGTTTTAGTTTTAAAAGGTATTATCACTTGAAAGAAGGTGTGTAGTCCATAACAGTGAATACCATACATATAGGTATATATAGGTTATGTTCTTAAAAAATAAATGAAGGGAAGGAAATAAATGAAGTATTTACTACTTGTAAGTCACGGCGATTTTTCAACTGGATTACGTCAAGAGTTGAGTATGTTCGCTGGTGATGCAATCGATTCTGTAATCGCTGTTGGGCTGAAACCTGATGAATCAGCAGATAAGCTTGGTAAAAGATTTGAAGATATGCTTGAAAATTTAAAGAGCGATTCACAATTCATTGTGCTAGCCGATATTATTGGTGGAAGTCCACTTACAACCGTATGTAATGTGTTAAGTAAGAAGGATTTATTAGAAGAGAGTCTCATCATTGGTGGAATGAACTTTTCAATGGCTTTGACGGCATTAATGTCAAAGGACTCTGAAGATACACTTAACTTGAGATCAAAGATTTTAGCTGAAGCCGTGGAGGCAATTAAGCCTTTAGAGTTTAATGAACATAAATCTGATGATGATGATGATATTTAGGAGGAATAGATATGGCAATTTCATTTGTAAGAATTGATGACCGAATGATTCATGGACTCATAACAGTCCGTTGGGGTAAAGAATATCCTTGTGATGGAATTATTGCGGTGAATGATAAAGCTGCAAGTAATCCAATTTTGGCAGAAGCATATAAAGCTGCCTCTGATAAGAAAACTTTTGTTTGGACTTTGGAACACTTTGAGCAAGTAAAGGATAAGGTGTTAGCATCATCTACTAAATATTTTTTGATTACTAAGAGCCCTCAAGATATGGAGAAAATATTAGTGGATATGAAATTTAAGCCCGGTGATATTAAAACCGTTATTGTTGGTCCAGGAAATGATCGTGAAAATGCAATTAAGTTGGGTGATAATCAATCATTTACTAAAGAAGAGGGTAACTCTTTTGAAGCAATTCAAAATGCTGGATATAAAGTAGAGTTTGCTTTATTACCAGACCAGCATATTGGTAGTTGGGATAAATTTAAGTCAAAATTTGGTTACTGAGTTTGATTATAAAAATGGAGGTATAAAAAATGACAATTAGTTGGCTTCAAGCTGCAATTTTAGGATTATTTGCTTGTTTATGCTCTAACTCATGTATGGCGGGTCAAGCAGTTGGTAATTATACGATTGGCCGTCCCTTAGTTGGAGGATTAGTTTGTGGTATTATTCTTGGAAATCTTCAACTAGGTATTGCTTGTGGTGTTGCTATGCAATTAGTTTACATTGCCTTGGTTACACCAGGTGGTACCGTTTCTGCTGATGTACGTGCAATTTCATACATTGGAATTCCCTTAGCAATGGTAGCAATTACTTCTCAAGGATTAAGTCCTTTAGGTGGTAGTGCTGCAAATCTTGCTAAGTCAGTTGGAACTTTGGTTGGTACAATTGGTACGGTATTATTTTATGCAGTTGCTATGTTAAATCTAGTTTGGCAGTCATTTGGCTGGAAAGATGTTCATAATGGTAAGTTAGATAAGTTAACTGCAGTAAACTTTGGCTGGCCATGGGTATCACATGCAATTTTCTCATTCTTACCAACTATGTTATTAACTTATTATGGATCTACTGCGGTAACAGCTTTAAGAACAGCCCTTCCAATGGATGGAATTGCAATGAAGACATTATTTACAGTCGGCGGGATGCTACCCTGTGTTGGTATTGCTATTTTACTTCGCCAGATTATTGGTAGAGCAGTTGATTTTGTTCCATTTTTGGTTGGATTCACATTAGCTGCTTCATTACATTTGAATTTGGTATCTGTAACGGTAGTTTCTCTATTATTTGCTGTAATCATGTATGAAATTGAAATGACAAAAGCACAAGTCAGTGATAAAGGTGCAGTTGCGTCTGGACCAGATGATGAAGAGGAGGATATTTGATCATGGAAGAAACAAAAAATTTAAAACAGCTTGATCATAAAACATTAACAAAGTCATTCCATCGTTGGTTTTGGGGTGCACTGACTTGTTTCTCACAAGAACATATGCAGACTTTTGGATATATGGCATCAATGCTACCTATTCTAAAGAAGTTATATCCAAAACATGACGACCAAGTTAAAGCTATTAATGCATACACAGCCTTTTTTAACACTAATCCTATGTTAGGAACAGTAATTGTTGGTATCACTGCAAGTATGGAGCAAGCTCGTGCGAATGGACAAAGTATTGATGGTGAAACTATTAATGACATGCGTGCCGGACTTATGGGTCCTATTGCTGGTATTGGTGATTCATTAATTGATGGTACTTTAATTCCTATTTTGCTCGGTATTTCTCTAGGAATGTCAACTGGTGGTTCTCCATTAGGTGCTATATTCTATATTGTTTCATGGATTTTAATTGCATACTTTGGACAACGCTTCCTGTATTTCCGTGGATACAAATTTGGTGATCAAGCCGTTAGTTTCCTTGTTGGTAAGCAAGGCGCAGCAATTCGACGCGCAATTGGAATTGTTGGTAGTATGGTTGTCGGTGGTGTTTTAGCATCATGGGTAAATGTCACAACAGCCCTTCAATTAAAGGGATCAAATGGTAAGGTATTTCTTAATCTACAAGCAAAGCTAGATAGTATTTTTCCAGGCATATTAACTGTTATTGTTACTTTGTTCTGCTGGTGGTTAATGACCAAGAGACATGTATCAGCAATCTGGACTATGTTAATTCTTGTTGGTATTTCGTTTGTAGGTGTTTTAGTTGGATTCTTTAATCCTGGATTAACATATTAAAGTAGTTATTGAAATTTATAGGGTGGGATGATTAAAATGACAATCCAAGAAATGAAAAATGGATACGAACAAGAAGTTGCGTACCAGAAAAAAATGTTGAGGAATGTTGGTTATTGGTTTCAGTTAGGAACTGTTGTCAGTGGAATTGGAATTGTACTACTCTATTTCTTTCATAAAACTAACTTTGCACTAACAATGTTAGGAATTGTCATGTTTATAATTGGTTCTATCAGTATGCTTATATTTGGATATGTTGGTTGGAGAGGTCAAAAGAATATTAATGCTTTGATTGATGATTTTGATAAAAAAATTAAATTCATTGGTGGACAAACTAACCAAAAGAAAAGACATGAAATGTTAAAGAAAGTTCATAGTTAAAAGTATTGTTTGTATTAAATTTAATGAGAGGTGTATGTAATGGAATATACAATAGATCAATTGAGTCGTTTTATAGATCATACGAATCTGCATGCAGATGCTAGTGATGAGGATATAATGAAACTGTGTGATCAAGCCAAAAAGTATCATTTTAAAATGGTTGCAATTAATCAAGTACAATCCGAGTTATGTTCAAAAGAATTAAAAGAGACTGATATTGATGTTGGTGCTGCAATTAGTTTTCCATTAGGACAAACAAGCATTGCCTCAAAGTTGTTTGATACAAAGGATGCAATTGACCATGGAGCAAATGAGATTGATTATGTGATTAACATAACACAATTAAAAAATAAGAATTTTGACTATATTCGTAGCGAAATGGAACAAATGGTAAGCTTGTGTCATGAGCATGATGTACCTTGCAAGGTTATATTTGAAAACTGTTATTTGTCTAAGGACGAGATTAAAAAAGTCGCAGAAATAGCAAAAGATGTTAAACCTGACTTCATAAAAACATCAACTGGTTTCGGTATAAGCGGCGCTGAGGTAGAAGATGTTGAGCTTATGAAAAGAACAGTCGGTGAGGATGTTAAAGTCAAAGCTGCAGGAGGAATCAGAAATACTGACGATTTCCTAGCTATGATTGGTGCTGGTGCTGAACGAATTGGCACTAGTTCTGGTATTAAGATTATTGAGTCTTTAAAACAGAGAATGATCAATGATAATATTGATAAGATAAAAATTTAAATATATTGTGTAGAACCAAGCCCGATTGAAGTTGAAGGATTGGTTCTTTTTATATAAATATAATAGTACATTCCTACGTAATTATTTTTTAAGGAGATGATTATGTGGATTCATATGTAAGATGCAGTAGATTCAGTAGAGGAGAACTTTTACAAAAATATCATGATGAGGAGTGGGGGATTGCTGAGTTAGATTCTCAGAAGGTATTTGCAGCACTATCTTATCAAACTTTTCAGGCGGGATTAGAATGGAATGTGATTCTAAAGAAACGTGCTGGACTGGACGAGGTGTTTTTTAATTTTGATTATAATAAAGTATCTGAATTTGATGTAGTTAAAATAAACTCAATGTTGCATGATAGTCGAATTATTCGTAATCGAAGAAAGGTTATGGCAGTTATTAATAACGCAAGAATTGTTAAACAAATGCATCAAGTCGGACAGCCGTTTGGTGATTATATTTGGTCCTTAGTTGATTACGAAATATTCTGTTATTCTAATTTAGCTGAAATCGACGATGCTCTTAATATTTTAGTGAAACGGATTATGAAAGACCTTAAGCAAAAAGGATTTCAATTTGTTGGTATTAAAAGTACTAAATATTTCTTACAGGCAATTGGAATTATTAACGGACATGAAAGTGACTGCTTCAGGTATAACCGACGGCTGACTGAATAGTTTTGGACAAAATAAAAGAGCTGAGATATTTTTATCTCAACTCTTTGTTTTTATTTATTATCTAATCCGGTACGTACTACAAGTACATCACAAACGGCAGTTCTAGTTACATATTCAGTAACTGATCCAATTAATAAGCGTTCAACAGCGCTTAAACCAGTTGCACCAATCATGATTAAATCTGTATGTAACTCATCTGGTACGTCATTTGCAATAACTACTTTTGGTGAACCATATTCGATTGAATAATCAACATTATTAATTCCAGCTTTTTTAGCTTCATCCACATACTTATCTAAAGTTTGCTTAGCTGTTTCAGTAACTTGTTCAACCATTGCTGTATCAAAGCTAGAAATGTTTTGAAAGGCACGTGTATCAACTACGTGTAACAAGTGAAGTTCGGCACCATCATTACGCGCCGCTACGGCAACTGCTTTCTTAAATGCTAATTCTGCTTCTTTTGATCCATCGATTGGAACTAGAATGTGTTTATATTGTTGTTCTTCCATATTTATCACCCCTGCTTTGATTTAACCTTATTGTACGTTAAATAGTGGTAAATAAAAAGGTAAACACTTACATAAATCGCATTAATGTTAAAAGAACTGAAGTAGTGGCAATCATTCCGATAAATAAAGATGCTAAAACTAAATATGTATTGCCCATTAAACCTAGAATAAAGCATAAAATCGCAATACCAATTAGGATTCTTCCAGTATTCTTCAATACGCCACTAAGAACGGGATTTGAAGAAGGTTTGAATAACATAAAATCAGTTCGACGATGACTATATAGGTAATATCCCACGAATAAAATAATTAGTGCAAATAATGAAGTTAGTAATTTAATTAACATAGAATCCTCCGGTATTTAAATAAAAAGACCCCACAAAAGTGAGGCCGAATACTAAAGCAAAGTGGACTATCCAGTATCTAACCCGAGTATTCCCAGGTGGGTATGAATACTTAGCTTCGAGTTTCCTTGAAAAAGGTATACCGTTCACTAAAGATCCTCATTCCCGTATAGATGTTTGTAGGAAAAATCTGAAACTAATCCTGCTCTAGTAGTTCACTGATAGTGTACTATAAATAAATTTAAAATGGCAAGTGTTTAATCTTTTCTTTGTGCATTTAAAAGCTTTTGATATTGTTCCTTAAAACGTTGTTCATAAGTACTTGTTTCTTTAGAACTGTAGTAACTGGCATTTTTAAGGCGATCAGGCAGATACTGTTGTTTAATCCAATCATTTGGATAACTATGCGGATATTTGTAATCCACGCCGTGTCCTAATTTTTCAGCGCCTTTATAGTGAGCATCTTTCAAATGATCCGGCACTTCACCAATCTTACCATCATGAATATCAGTCAGAGCACTATCAATTGCGACAATTCCCGAATTGGACTTTGGTGAAAGGCATAGTTCGATAACTACATCTGCTAAAGGTATTCTAGCTTCTGGTAACCCTAATTTTTCAGCAGCAGTCACGGCACTCACTGTTCTCTGGCATGCAGGCGGATTAGCCAATCCAATATCTTCATAGGCAATGACCAATAAACGTCGCATGACACTTTGTAAATCGCCGCTATCTAGTAGACGAGCCATGTAATGCAAGGCCGCATCCGTGTCACTTCCACGAATTGATTTTTGAAAGGCTGAAATCACGTCGTAATGAGCATCGCCATCTTTATCCGTCACTAAAGCTTTCTTCTGAAGGCACTCTTCTGCAATTGGCAGAGTAATATGAATTGTTTCATCATCAGATGTATCAGTAGACTGAACGGCTAACTCGAGGGCATTAAGTGCACTTCTTAAATCACCATTCGTATTAGTTGTTAAAAAGTTTTTGGCATCTGAATCTAACTTAACTTTTAGTTTACCTAATCCGCGGTCAGGATCTTCAAGTGCTCGATCTAAGGCGGTTGCAATATCTTCAGGTGTTAGTGGTTTTACTTCAAATATCTGAGTTCTACTGCGGATGGCAGGATTAATTGCAATATATGGATTTTCAGTTGTGGCCCCAATGAGAATAATCCGACCATTCTCCAAATGGGGAAGGAGAAAATCCTGTTTGGTTTTATCCAGACGATGGATTTCATCTAAAAGTAGGATTACCGTACCACTCATACGAGCTTCTTCAGCTACTACCTGGAGATCCTTTTTTGTATCAGTTGCTGCGTTTAACATTCGGAATGCATACTTAGTTGACCCGGCAATTGCACTAGCAATGCTGGTCTTTCCGGTTCCCGGTGGTCCATATAGAATCATAGATGAAAGCAATTTAGCTTTAACCATTCGATTAATGATTTTTCCGGGACCAACAAGTTGTTGTTGACCAACGATTTCTTCAATCTTGGTTGGTCGCATTCGGTAGGCTAAAGGTTGCATGGAATAATCCTCCTTTCCTTGATGTTCGTAGTGTTAGTATAACATTTTATTTTATGAAAAAAGGGCGCAAAAAAACAGCACTTGCAAGCAAGGCTGTTTCCTTGAGGTGACTATAGCTTGTTGTAGTATTCAACAATAAGTGAGTCATCAATATCTGCTTCAAGTTCGTCACGTTGAGGTAAACGAACAAGTGAGCCTTCAAGCTTATCAGCATCGAATGAAACGAATTGTGGACGACCCACAACAGCTTCAACAGCTTCAGCGATAATCTTAAGATCTTTTGACTTTTCACGTACTGAGACAACTTGGCCAACTTCTACTTCGTATGAAGGGATGTCAACACGTTTGCCATCAACTGTGATATGACCATGGTTTACCAATTGACGAGCTTGACGACGAGTTGTTGCCAAACCGAGACGGTAAACTACGTTATCTAAACGACGTTCGAGTAATACCATGAAGTTTGTACCATGCAAACCTTCTTTGATCTTACCAGCGCGTTTGAATAAGTTTGAGAATTGACGTTCTGTCATTCCGTACATCATACGCAATTTTTGTTTTTCACGAAGTTGTTGTCCATATTCTGAGATGTTACGACGGTTGTTTTGACCGTGATCACCAGGAGCATAAGGGCGACGAGCAAGTTCTTTACCTGTACCGGTAAGGGACATACCTAAACGACGAGAAACTTTCCAACTTGGACCTGTATAACGAGACATAAATGTATCCTCCAATAATATTGTTTGGAGTAAAATAATCAATGTAGATTTAGTATTCGTGCAGATTGCTTTGCAACCTTCACCTTTGCAGCCGCAAGGTTACTAGTTGAACCATAAAGGCAACAACCTGTTGACGAGCTTACCATCTACTGCTGCATTATTTTACACAAAATACATCATACTCTATCTAAGCTCTTAATGTCAATGTGTGTAAGTAGTGCATCGCGGAATTTAGTAAGAGTTTCCTCATCTGATTCAGTAAATCTGTCTAAAGAAGGAGAGTCAATATCAAGTACACCGATAATATGGTCGTCTTTAATTAATGGGAGTACGATTTCTGAGTTAGAAGCACTGTCGCAGGCAATATGCCCAGGAAATTCATGCACATTTGGCACACGTAATACTTCACGATTAGCTAACGCTGTACCACAAACACCAGCACCTTTAGCAATATGCATACATGCAACTTCACCCTGAAAAGGTCCAAGATCAAGTGATTCTGAGGTTTCATCATATAGGTAGAAACCGGCCCAGTTTAAATCATCTACTTCACTTTTTAAAAGGGCAGAAGCGTTTGATAAGTTAGCAATTACATTAGTTTCATTTGTAAGTAATGCGTCAATTTGTGCAACAATAATGTTATCGATTGGTTTGGCCATAGTTTATCCACCTCGTAAAAATTTAAAATTAATTAGAATCCCTGCTTTAATACGTGTTTTGGTATGATATAATTTAACATGGATTAAATTCTAAATTTAAAAGGGACAAAAAGCAAACTTTTGTATTTGGAATAGATGGAAGAAGGATGGGGTTTAGCATGATCAAAGTATTGATTGGAATTATCGTCGTTGCGATTTTGATTTACATCGGGATTGTGGCATATCAACGATACCTGCTAAAGCAAATAAGTAGTTTAGTAGAACGGAAAGATCAAGTTAGTGATCTTCCAGTAAAAAATAAAATTGATGAAGTTGGGAGCCTGAAGCTCGCTGGTTCTTCATTGGAAGGCTATACAAAGTTAACCAATGATTATAAAGCAGTGACAACCAAGCGCTTGCCTGAAATTGATGATATCGCTGCACATGCTCGTCAAGATGTTAATGATATGAAGATTTTTGAAGCTCGTCGTGGTGTCTCAGCTATGAAAGACTCTTTGGATGCTAGTGAGGCTGAAAGTTCACGTATTAATGATCAGTTAGCTAATATTCAAAAAGTTGATCAGGACCATCGTGATGCTGTTAAAGTTTTACGTCTTAAGTATCAAGATTTGCGTAAGACGTTGTTATCACAAAACGTGGCACTTGGACCAAGCATTGATATCTTAGAAGATAACTTATCTAAATTGGACTCAGATTTTGACACATTTAGTGAAACAGTTGATTCTGGTGATCATGAAAAGGCTCAAGCCCAACTTCAACAATTACAAAGTAATACTGCTACATTGGAACAACAGATTGAAGATATTCCACCTTTGGAAGATCGTTTAACAAATGTTTTCCCAGGTCAATTGGATGAAATTCAAGACGCTTATGAACAATTAATTAACCATAACTATGCTTTCAATGATGATAATGTTCGTACAGAACTTAAAGCAATCAAAGCTAAAATTTCTGAGAACAAAGAAACATTAGGTAATTTGAGATTAGAGGCTGTTCAAAGTAATAACGAATCAATCTCAAAACGTATTGATGTTTTATACGATAAGTTGCAACAAGAAATCGATGCTCGTAAAGAAGTTGATAACAGCTTCCCAATCATTACTGATTTTATTGTTCACGCTGAAGGTCAGAACAAAGTGCTTCTTTCTGAAGTTGAACGACTTGATCAAAGTTATGTATTCAACAGTAACGAAGATGAAACAGCTCAAAATCTTAGCAGTCAATTGGAATCAATTCGCAGTGAACACGACCGCGATACTGAACAAATGACTAACCAACCAGTTGTCTATTCTGATATTTTAGCCCGTTTGAAAGATGAAAATAGTCAATTAAACGATATCGAAACTACTCAAGCAGAAGTAAACCAAAACTTACAAGCTTTAGTTGATAGCGAAAAAGATGCTCGTCGTCGTTTGCAACAGTACGATATTGAAATTCACAACATTAAACGCCATGTTGAGAATATTAACCTACCTGGAATTCCAAACGATTACATGGATTACTTCTTTGTAGTTAGTGATGAGATTGAAAAGGCAAGTAGCAGTATGAACCAGGTTCGAATTAATATGGAAATGATTAATCGTGAACTTGATATGATCAATACTGATTTACAGACGTTAACGAAGAAGACAACTGAATTAACTGATAACGCTGCGCTTAGCGAATTAGCTATTCAATATGCCAACCGCTACCGTCATACAAATGAAGATGTCGATGCCGCTAGTCGTCATGCGCAACGCCTGTTCGACTCAGAACATCGTTATGATCAAAGTTTAGAAACAATTTCGGCTGCACTTGATAAAGTAGAACCAGGATCAGTTGAAAATATTACTGAGAATTACTATCAACAAAAACACACTGAATATTAAGCATTAAGCAAAAGTTGGTTTGATGAACTACTAATCAGACCAACTTTTTTGTTTGAGATAAAAAGTAAGAATGATTTTTTCCAAATCGTTTTTCTGATATAATCAATTGTATTTTGTAAGTAGAATTAAGGAATAGAGAAGGAAAATAATGATTTATTTTGATAATAGTGCAACAACCAAGGTTGATCCCGGTGTTCTTGATACATACCAAAAGGTAAGTAACTCTGTTTGGGGAAATCCATCAAGTTTGCATGCCATGGGAGAACAAGCCTTTCATTTATTAGAACAATCACGTAAACAAATTGCTGATTTATTAGGTGCTCAACCACACGAAATTTTCTTTACTGGTGGTGGAACAGAAGGCGATAATTGGGTTGTTAAAGGTACGGCGATTGAAAAACGTCAGTATGGTAAACATCTCATTACGACTGCAGTTGAACATCCAGCGATTAAAAATAGTATGGAACAACTTGCACAACTAGGGTTTGATATTACTTATCTGCCAGTTGATGACGAAGGCAGAATTTCTATTCAAGATTTAAAGGATGCAATTCGTCCGGATACAATTCTTGTTTCAGTTATGGCTGTTAATAATGAGGTTGGAACTATTCAACCATTACTTGAAGTTGCTAACGTTTTGAAAGATTATCCTAAAATTCATTTTCATATTGATGCGGTTCAAGGAATCGGTAAGGGAATTCAGCCATTAATCATGAATAATCGAGTAGATTTTGTGACATTCTCTGGTCATAAATTTCATGCTCCACGTGGAGTCGGATTCATCTACGCTCGAACTGGACGCCGGATTGCACCACTATTAACCGGTGGTGGTCAGGAAAAGAATCAACGCAGTAGCACTGAAAACTTACCTGCAATTACTGGAATGGCTAAAGCATTACGTATTTTATTAGATGATGAAGAAGCTAAGGTTCAAAAACAGCGACAAATCAAAAGTATGATTTATGATCATGTTCAATCATTTTCAAAAGTTGTCATGTTCTCTAAAAATCAAGATAACTTTGCACCACACATCTTATGCTTTGCAATTAAAGGTGTTCGTGGCGAAACAATCGTCCATGCATTTGAACAAGAAGATATTTTCATTTCAACAACCAGTGCTTGCTCGTCCAAAAAACAACAGGCTTCAAGTACGCTAACGGCAATGAAAGTTGATTCTGATATTTCAACCAGTGCTATTAGAATTAGTTTGGATAGTGCTAATACGATGGATGAAGCACGTGAATTTAATCAAACTTTTGATCGGTTATATAAAGAATTCTCAAAAATTAACGGAAGAAGCTAGGAGATTTAAATGGAATATACTGAAATAATGGTTCGTTATGGGGAACTATCTACAAAAGGTAAAAACCGGAAAGATTTTATTAATCGTCTGGGCGGAAATATTCGTAAGACACTCAAAGTCTTTCCAGAAGTCGAAGTACACCCAAATCGAGATCGTACACATGTTACCTTGAATGGTGCTAATAGTGCGGATGTCATTGGCAGATTGAAAAAGGTTTTTGGAATTCAAAACTTTTCTCCATCATTGAAAGTTGAACGTACGATGGAAGATGTTCAACGTGGTACCTTGGAATTATTGAAAGATCAATTGAAGGCGGGGATGACTTTTAAAGTTAATACTCGTCGTTCTGACCATGATTTTGAAATCACTACTGATGTAATGAATCGAGATTTAGGTGGTTTCATTTTAGATAACTTCCCAGGAAGTATCGTTCAAATGAAGAATCCTGATATTACACTTCGTGTTGAAATTCGTTCAAACGGAATTTTCTTAACAAGTGAAATCATTCAAGGTGCCGGTGGTTTACCAGTTGGTACAGCGGGTAAGGGAATGATGATGCTTTCTGGCGGAATCGATTCTCCAGTTGCTGGGTATCTTGGTATGAAACGTGGAGTTGATATGGAAATGGTTCATTTTTTCAGTCCTCCATACACAAGTGAACAAGCGTTGGCTAAGGCTAAAGAATTAACTGGTAAGTTGGCTGCTTATGCTGGAAATGTTCAATTCATCCAGGTTCCATTTACTGAAATTCAAGAGACCATTAAAGAAAAATGTCCTGAAGGTTACCTAATGACGATTCAACGTCGGATGATGTTACGTCTTGTTGTAGCACTTGCTAAGCAACGCGGTGGGATGGCTGTTTTCAATGGTGAATCTCTTGGACAAGTTGCTTCACAGACCATGGAAAGCATGGCAGCAATTAATGATGTTACTAACATGCCAATTATTCGTCCGGTAGTTTCAATGGATAAAAATGAAATTATTGAAATTGCTAAGGAAATTGATACTTACGATCTTTCAATTATGCCATTTGAAGACTGTTGTACAATTTTTGCTCCACCTGCTCCTAAGACTCGCCCTGATATTGAAAAAACTCGTTATTATGAAAAACGAATTGATGTTGAAGGATTACTTGAGAGATCATTAGCTGGAGTTAAAATCGAAAATGTTCACGCTGAACAGAAGTTTATGAATCAGGATGAAGATGTTTTTACCGAATTATTATAATTTTAGTGTTTTTTCATTGAAATTTAATAATAAATGCTATATGGTTAACCTAATTCAAAAATATTTTATTTTTTAAGGAGTGTTGACTGTGGAAGTATTACTTGGTGGAGAAACAGTTGAACTTGTTGGTAATCCCCCTGAAGTGGGCGAACACTTACCTAAGTTCAAATTATTTGATGCAGATGGTCAAAAGATTAAAACGCGTGATTTACTCGGTAAAACAACTCTCATTAGTATTGTCCCAGATTTAAATACCCCTGTCTGTAGTGTACAGACAAAGAAGTTTAATCAAAAAGCGGATGATTTCCCTGATGTACGGTTTATAACAGTTTCCAATAACTTGCCACAGGATCAAGCAAATTGGTGTGCTGCTGAGGGTGTTTCTAATCTACAGGTGTTATCAGATCATGAACTATCTTTAGGTTATGAAATGAACTTGTATATTCCAAACGCTGGTTTCTTAGCTCGCTCAATCTTTATTATTGATGCCGATGGTAAGATTCAATATCGCGAAATTGTTCCCGAAATTCATAACGAGCCAGATTATATTGCGGCTTTAAATGAACTATCAGCACTAAAATAAGTGTTGACGGGGTCATCGTTTTTATTTACAATTCTAATTATGGCAATGATTAAGAGGAAACTAGTCGATTTAGAGACAAAGTGGTTGGTGTAAACTTTGAGGATTAGTTGGTAGCTTAGGAGCCTTTTTTCTGAAACTAAGTAGGAAAAATCGGACTTATTCAAGTTCGTTAACAACATGGAATAAGAGGGGCTTAAAAGCCCAATTTAGGTGGTACCGCGAAGCACTTCGTCCTATGTGATGAAGTGCTTTTTGTTTACAAAAAATTTGGAAATTCCAGATTGCTGAATCACTTAAATACTTAATTTTAATTTGAAAAGACCTAAGGTAATAAGTCAAGAG
>NZ_JQCQ01000021.1 GCF_001437605.1 Pediococcus argentinicus | reverse complement strand
CACCCAAGCAATAAATAGAATATATATTTTAAATATACGAGGAGGACTTTAAAATGAAATTAACAATACTTGGATACTATGGTGGATTTCCAACCGATGGAGTAGGAACAACAGGATATTTATTACAAAGTGAAGGATTTAATTTATTACTTGATGCAGGATCAGGAACATTGTTGGAACTTGAAAAACACCTAGATCCATTACAACTGGATGCGGTTTTATTGACGCATTATCATCACGATCATACTGCTGATGTTGGTGTATTACAGTATCTATGGCAACTTAAACAAGGTTCAAAAAAGCAAGATATCTTACCAATTTACGGTCATTTTCAAGATCCATTGAATTTTGGGGCACTTTCATGGCCAGACTCGACTATAGGCAAAGCATATTCAACAGATACGGAGTTGAACCTGGGACCATTTAAAGTAACGTTCTGTAAAACAGTTCATCCTGTTCCAGCATTTGCTGTTAGAATTCAAGAAAAATCAACTGGAAAGATATTCAGCTTTACTTCAGATACTACGTATTTTGATGGACTGGTTAATTTTGTTAAAAATAGTGATTTGTTGATAACAGATACCAACTTTTTATCAGATAAAGAAGGAACCAGATGGCATTTAACAACAAAAGAAACAGCGCAGTTATTTGACGATTCTAAATCTCGTAAATTGATTATTAGCCATTTGCCAACTCAAATTAATTTGGAGAATCTTCTAGATGAGACTAAAAAGTTTAGTAGAAGAGAATCTTTAATCCAGCTACCAGAGCTAGGAAAGGAATATTTGGTCTAGTTTTTATCATTGATATATAAAACGGTTTCATTATAAATAAATATATATGATAAATATAAGAAAAAAATTAAGAAAAAATAATGAAGAAAATTACGCAGAAAAAACAAGTATTCAATAGAATATAGAAAAGATACTGTTTTGCAAAATATGTATTATAATGATTTACGAAATGTAAGAAAATATTTTTAAAATTCCATAGACAAGCATTGGTTAACGTTATATAATAACTCTTGTAAGTTAAATTAATTGGTATTTGATTCACTTCCAGAGGGGGAATTTTAAATGGTAACATTATATACATCACCAAGTTGTACATCATGTCGAAAAGCGCGCGCTTGGTTAGAAGAACACAATATTCCATATACTGAACGCAATATCTTTTCAGAACCCTTATCAATGGACGAAATCAAACAAATTCTACGTATGACTGAAAATGGTACTGAAGAAATCGTTTCTAAACGTTCAAAGGTTTTTCAAAAGCTAGACACTGATTTGGACGATTTACCACTACAAAAATTGTGTGATTTAATTCAAAGTAATCCTGGATTACTACGTCGTCCAATTATGATTGATGATAAAAGACTTCAAGTGGGATACAACGAAGATGAAATTCGTCGTTTCTTACCACGCGAAGTTCGTCAATTGGAATTAGCAGAAGCTCAACGATTAGCCAATCTTTAAGGGCTTGATGATTGCAAATAAATAGGTTTGTGGGATAATAAACCATGAATCTATTTTTATTTTGGTTCTAGATAACCAGTAACTACTGGAGGTGTTATTTCATGGAAATGGAACGAATTAATGACGATACAATTAGGGTCACTATTGGTCCAGATGATTTAAGCGAACGCGGAGTTAGCTTTTTGGATCTCATGGGAGATCATCAACAAATAGAAAACTTTTTCTACGGTATTTTAGAGGAAGTCGACACGGACCATCAGTTCTCAAATAATGATTCCGTGACATTCCAGGTTTTACCAAATCGAAACGGTTTGGAACTATATATTAGTAAAAACCCCAATGAAGCAATGGGACAAATTATTAAATCAGCACAAGCTGGAGATAAAGAGTCAGAGGCTGAACTAGATGATGTTTCTCAATTTTTAAAACATAAGTTATCACAGACAGATTCAGACACAGATGCTAGTGATGATCAAGATCCAGCTGACTTTTCAACATTTGGTTCCGACAGTAAGTCACAAACAACGACAATCTTAAAGTTACATGACTTTGAAAGTTTGCCTAAGATTGCTGATCTTATGAAGATCGAGGGACTTGAATCTAAATTATATAAATATGAAAATGAATATTACTTGGAACTAACTTTCTACTCAAGTGAAAATAGTCCTGAGTTGATTCAAGACCAATTGGCAATCGCATATGAATATGCGGTTCCAACAAAGATAGCACCAGAAGTTTTACAAGAACATGGCAAGGTGATTATGGCTCAAGCGGCATTGGAGCTTTCAAGACATTATTTTGACTAATGAAAGAGCGATTAAATTATAATCGCTCTTTTTTTGTACTTTGAATTAGAGGTGATTGATGTGAAATGGGCCGTTAATTCGAAAAATGAAATGATTCCAGTCAAAGATTATCAGATAAATGAATTCTATAGATGTCCAAAATGTAAGGAAGAGGTGTATCTAAAAAAAGGTGAAATACATCAGGCTAGCTTTGTACACCATAGGCGAGCTAAGAGTAAACCAAATTTGATTGGTGAAAGTGATTTTCACAAGATGGGAAAACAACAAATTGCTAAAGCATGTGCTAAACAAGGATTGAAAGTAGAGCAAGAAGTTTACCTACACGAAACAAAACAAAGAGCCGATGTCATGGTTTGGATGAAAGATAAAATCATTGTATTGGAATTTCAATGTAGTCCCATTTCAAAATCAATGCTGAAGCAACGAACAGATGATTATCATCATACTGGTTATCACGTTTGGTGGATTTTAGGGCCCAAATATCAAGCTTTAAATCGTTTAAATAATGTAGCTAGTAAATTTGGACAAAATAATAAATATTTAGGCATTTGGATTTCATTCTTAGTTGGGAGTAGAGTACTATTTTATTTTGACATTAAAATAGATGCATTTGGAAAAATTCTGTACCAGAAGAAATTAGTCGGCTTTGATTTAAAAAAATTGGTTGAATTCTTTAAATCAAACAAGCAGACATTTATCCGTACATCACTTAAAAAAGAGCAAAATAGATTAACATTTATCGAGCATAAAATCATTGGCAGTAAAATTGATCAGCGCTATTTGAAAGTACAAATGAAATGTTATCAAAAACATTATTCTATAATGGGAGCTCCTTGGATAGCCCATTTTCCGGTGTGCAACGGCAATCGTGAACATTTAAATACAGTTCCATTTTTAAATCGAGTTCTATTTCTACTGGAATTAGTAGGATTGAAGGTCGGTGATACTGTGGACGGGAAGGGACGAGAACTGTCTTTTCTCAATTTATTGTGTGAGAATAAGCATCTGGTTTATAAAGATGGATATTATTATTTAGGTGAACGGAGAGTGAGATGGTATTCTGACAGTGGGGAAAAACTAAACGATAATGTAGAACTGAAAATGCTATTGAAAAAACAAAAAAGACCTTACCAATAGGGTAAAGTCTCAGCTTATTAGAGAACGTGGGGTTCAAAGTATTGTTGTTGTTCTAAATCTTTTAGTTTGAGCTGGCATACAGATGCAAGGGTATTATAATCATAATGATCAATTAGAACACCGCATTCCTCATCTTTTAAATTAAAAATAACGGAAGCTGGAACTGTATCAACACTCATTTCCTGTGAAAGCTGTTGGTCTAGCTTAAATTCTTTTTGAGCTAAACTAGAACGGCGATCATGTTCAAAGCATTCTAAATCGATACCAACTTCTTTTGCAATATCTGTGCCAAGTTGTTTAGAGTAAGTTTGGTGTTCATTAATAATAGCTTCTTGAATATTAACTAAGAACTTGCGTCCTTTTTGGCGGCCTTGGTAGCAAGCGGCCTTATAATCTAAAACGGTTTGATACATTTCTTCAAAAAGAGTGTTGTAGTCTGCCACAACGTCAAAGCCATGTTCTTTTTGACGATGAATATAACGTTGAATAATTCGCATGTTAAGAACTGGAATAACTTTAAAATCTACTTTTTCGTTTACATTTTTAAAATATCGAATTGTTTCTTTTTCGCAGTGAAAACACTCGTCTCCCCATGGGGAAATGAATAAGTACGTCTCAAGCATTAATTCTCCTCCAACAGCTCAAAGCTTAATTAATAACTGTATATACTTTAACAAATGTGAAAGTAATTGCAATTAATTTGTTTTGTAAGTTTTTGTTTCAAAACAATATTCTATATTTTCTGTGCTAAAATAGTAAAGGATTAACGAACGGAGGAGTCACAATGGTTGAAAACTGGGAACATTTTTTATTACCGTACCAGCAAGCTGTTTCAGAACTCAAAGTTAAGTTACGGGGTATGCGAACACAATTTATTGCTAACAATGAGGAAAGCCCAATTGAATTTGTAACGGGTCGGGTTAAACCCGTTAGCAGTATCAAAGAAAAGATGGTTCGACGAGAAGTTTTAGAGGACCGGATTGAACAAGACATGCAAGATATTGCTGGTGTTCGTGTCATGTGCCAGTTCGTTGAAGATATTTACGAAGTGGTTGATTTATTAAGAAAAAGAACCGATATGACTATTATTGAAGAACGAGACTACGTTGAAAATGAAAAACCAAGTGGTTATCGTTCGTACCATATCGTGGTAGAGTATCCAATTCAAATGATGCAAGGCGAGAAAAAAATTCTAGCTGAAATTCAGGTTCGAACCATGGAAATGAATTTTTGGGCAACGATTGAACATACCTTGAATTACAAATTTGATGGAGAGTTTCCTAGTGTCTTAAGAGAACGCCTACAAAAGGCTTCTGTTACTGCATATGATTTAGACAAGGAAATGTCAGATATTAGAAAACAGATTCATTTAGCACAAAAATATCAAAATGAACGAAGGGACTCGGAAGAGTAGTATGAAAATTGCACTTTATCATTCTGGTCAAGATCACTCTTTAGATGTTGCTAATGATTTAAAGCAACTGTTATTAAATGAAAATTTTGAAATTGATGATGTTGATCCTGATATTGTTATTACAATCGGGGGAGACGGTACGCTTTTATCAGCCGTGCATAAATATCGTGCTTTGATGAATAAGGTGCGCTTCGTTGGTGTTCATACTGGACATCTTGGATTCTATACTGATTGGCGCGATTATGAGCTAGAAAAATTGGTTGCAGCGCTAAAAGAGGATCACGGTGAAGAAGTAGGGTATCCATTATTAGAAATTGCTGTTCAATATGAGGGCGAAAAGAAGCCTGTCATCTATAATGCCGTTAATGAATCGACTTTGAAAAAGATTTCGGGCACGCTGGTTGCAGATGTTTATATTGGTGGAGTTCTATTTGAACGTTTTCGTGGGGATGGTTTGTGTGTTTCTACACCAACTGGTTCAACAGCGTATAATCGTTCAGTCGGTGGTGCTATTGTTCACCCACGACTCAAAGTACTTCAGATGGCTGAAATTGCTTCAATTAATAATCGTGTTTTTAGAACGGTTGGTGCATCACTCATTTTGGCTCCAAATGAAAAGATTACAATTATTCCAGTTGCCCAGGGAACGTTTAACTTCACATCTGATCGTGAGGATACAGTTGGTCGGGTAATTAAGCAAGTTGAATATCGGATTGCTAAAGAAGAAGTTCACTTTGCAAAGTACCGTCATACTGGTTTCTGGAATCGAGTACAAAATGCATTTATAGGTAAAGATAATGAAGTTTAGTTGGATAGTAACTGATGAGAGTCCGCAACATTTGCGGACCTTTTTAGTTCATAAACGTATTTCACGAGCATTATTAAAAAGCATTAAGTTTCATGGTGGTAATATGCATGTTAATGGTGTTGCTATGAGGGCTAATGCTATGGTTAAGAAAGGGGACTCAGTGGAGGTTACTATGCCGCCAGAACCAGGGAATCCGCATGTGGTACCTAAAGCTGGGCCAATTGATATTGTTTATGAGGACTCACATTATTTAGTTGTGAATAAACCCGCTGGATTACCGACAGTTCAGTCGACTTCTAATCGTACTGATACTTTGGTTAATCGAGTGAAGGCTTATTATATTGCAAATAACTATGAGAGTAATGTAGTTCATGTTGTAACAAGACTAGATCAAGATACTACAGGATTAGTTATCTTTGCAAAACATCGCTTTGCACATACGATTCTGGATCAAGAGTTAAAAAAGCACCAGATTGATAAAAGATATTTAACTGCCGTTGAAGGTTTGATTGAAAAAGATCATGGCTTAATTGATGAACCGATTAGTCGTGATCCTAACTCATTTATTAAAAGGCAAGTTAATCCCGATGGAAAGCCGGCACAAACTGAATACTGGGTTTTGAAGCGTGCCCATAATAGAACACTTTTGGAAGTTCAATTGCATACCGGACGCACTCACCAGATTAGAGTTCATTTTGAATCAGAGGGATTTCCGTTAGTTAACGATCCACTATATGGTTCAATGGATGAAAAAAGCGGGAATTTGATGGTAGGACAGGCACTTCAATGTTTCAAAACCACTTTTTATTCCGTATTTGATGATCGCAATATTACAGTAGAAGTACCTTACGCTTCGCAGATTACAGAACTAGTTTAGGAGATGATTACTTTGCAAGAACAGGTTGAGGTTGTTTTTGATGATTTAAAACAATCCTTATTTGAAAATAAAAGAACCAAGTTTCGTACTGATTTTTTTGAGCTTCATCCGTTTGATCAGGGACGCTTTTTTAGTGATCTTGATCCTGATGATCGTCGCAAAGTATATGAATATCTCACTCCGGTTGAATTAAGTGATGCGTTTGATGAATTAGAAGATGAGCCAATTGAAATCGCAGAATTTTTAGATGAAATGCAGCCTAGGTACGCTGCTAGATTATTATCTGCAATGTTTGCCGATAATGAGGCTGACATTTTAGGTGTGGTTCATGCGGATAAGCTAGAAGAATTATTGAATTACATGAATCCTGTGGACTCAAGTCGCGTTCGTCAGCTATTAAAGTATAAAGACGAAACGGCTGGAGCTTTGATGACTACCGAATTTATCTCGGTTAGTTCTGGTATGACGGTTGGATTAGCCATGGCCCAAGTTAAACGTGAGGCCCAACAAGCTGAAACTATTTCGTATATTTATGTTACTAAAGAAGACCAAAAGTTAGATGGTGTTATTTCGGTTAAAGATCTAATTGTGAATTCAGATGATACCTTAATCGAAAGCTTTATGAATTCAAATGTTATAAGTGTCAATGTTAACGAGGACCAAGAAGAGATTGCCGAACAAATTAGGGATTATAACTTTGTTGCTTTACCTGTTGTAAATGATAATGAACAGATCAAAGGAATTGTTACAGTTGATGATATTATCGATGTTATTGATGAAGAATCTGCTGAAGATTATTCTAAATTGGCTGGTATTAATACTGAAGAAACGACTAATAATCCTTGGATAGCAGTTCGAAATAGGCTACCTTGGTTGATAATCTTACTTTTCTTAGGGATGTTGAGTGCTGCTTTGATCAGTCACTTTGAAGGAGTATTAAGTAAGGTTAGTGTACTGGCAATTTTTATTTCTCTAATTACCGGTACGGCGGGGAACGCCGGAACTCAAAGTTTAGCGGTTGCGATTAGACGAATTGCAACTAGTGATGAAGAACACGCACTATGGAAACTGATACTGAACGAAATTGTGACCGGTCTTTTGATCGGAGCCTTAACAGGAACGACAGTTTTTCTGATTGTTTTAATTTGGCAGAAAAATCTTGTTTTAGGTTCGGTTGTTGGACTAGCAATGGCAGGTGCAATTTTTGTTGCTAATTTAGCAGGAAGCTTAATTCCGATCGGTATGGAAAAAATCGGAGTTGATCCAGCTGTTGCTAGTGGTCCTTTTATTTCAACACTTAGTGATTTAACTTCAATCTTAATATATTTCAATATTGCATCACTTTGTCTAAAAATGTTTGGATTTGGTGGTTAAAAAAAGGATGGTTAAAAATTCAACCATCCTTTTTTTATATAATTAAACGATTTTAGTTCCGTGAGCTTCTGCAACGCCTAATTCAGAAGTGATCTGATCAACGTTGTCTTTTGTTATACCACCACCAGGGAGCACAATGATTTGTCCATTTGCTGATTTGATAGTTTCTTTAATTTGATTAATAGATTCATTAATTGGCTTATCTAATGAACCTCCATGGGTCAAAATACGGTCAACACCATGTTCGATGAGCCATTTGACTGCGTCATCCTGTTTCTCAATCGGTATTGCATCAAATGCCATGTGGAATGTAATCTGCATACCGCCAGCGGCTGCAATCAACATTTCAAGTGCTTCTGTGTCTAAATCACCATCGTCTGTTAGTGCTCCAAATACTACACCATCAATGCCAAGTTCTTGGGCTTGAAAAATATCGGTTTCCATTATTTTTAACTCAGTATCGTTATAAACAAAGATACCACCACGTGGACGAATCATTGCCATAATTGGTGTGTGATGTTCGGAGGCGTACTTTTGTGTTTCAGCCATAACACCTTTACTGACTGTTGTACCGCCAACCGCTAAGTTATCACAAAGTTCAATCCTGTTAGCACCATTAGCGATGACAGTTGGAACATTGGTGAAGTTTTCTACTGCTGCTTCTTTAATCATATGGGTTCTCCTAATCTAGTTGAAGTATACACAAACTCCTTCAGGGGCATGAAAGTCTTTTTGTAACAAGGTTAATTTTCCGTCTTCATTGTTACGACCGAATAATGTTAAATTATCCGTATTTTGATTTGCAACAACTATAAATTCTTCAGAAGGGTTTAGAGCAAAGTCACGAGGGAAACTACCTTCAACACTGATATTTTGAATTAAGTCTAGTTGATAATCAGTTTGAATCTTGAATACTGCAATTGAATCAAATCCACGATTTGAAACGTACAAGAAACGGCCAGTACTATCGATTCTAATTGCGGCTGCACCGTTATGTTCACTGTAGTCCGATGGAATAGTAGATACTGTTTGAACATGGGTGAATTTGTTTTCTTCATAAGATAATACTTCGACTTGACTAGCAAGTTCGCCAGCTAGGTAAGCAATTTTTTTATTTGGGGCAAAAACAATATGACGAGGACCAAATCCTGGTTCTGTGTGATAAGTTGACAAAGTCGTGAATTTTGAATCCTTAAAATCTAAAATAAATACTTCATCGGTTCCTAAATCACATGCTACTAAATGGCCGTCCGGTGTTTGGTCAACGTAATGTAGGTGTGAACCATCCTGTTCTTCTTTTGGACCACTTCCTGAGTTTTGAAATTCACCCAAAACATCTAAATCTTGAGAGTATGCGTGTACAGTACCTTCATGGTAGTTTGCATCATAAACAATCTTATTTTTATCGTCGACTGAAACGTATGCAGGAGGGGTGCCAGGTGCAGAAGCAATCTTGTTAACTTTGATCTCTGTGTCACTGAGGTCTGTTTTGGCAAGTCCGCCTTTTTCGCCATCCTTAACAACTGAGTAAAGTGTGTTGTCACTGCTAACACTTAAATAAGTTGGATTTGAAGTTGGTACTAATAGCTCTAAATCTTGTAGTTGCTTTTTTTCGGTATCAAGTTGAACTGAATAAATTCCCTTACTGTCTTTTTTGGTGTAAGTACCAATTAAAATATTATCGATCATTAGATAAATCCTCCTTAAATAAATACAAAGATAGTATATCATATGTTTGCGCTTTCCTTCGTTTGTATTATGCGGATATGATACAATTAGAACAATATAAATTAAGGAGTGTTTAACAGATGATATCATCAAAAATTATTGAAATAGGTAAGCAAGCAATTTCTAAGAGCGATCCACTAGCAATTCTGTTTGACGAAAGTGCCACAGACGATTTAAAACAGGTTGCTATCATTCAACAATTTGACAAACAATCTAATAAACAACTCGATATTAAAGCTGGCAGTCAGATTGAAATCGGTGATAATGAATATGAAGTGAAGGCTGTCGGAAAGTTAGTAAATGGTAATATGCAAAATATTGGCCACGCAACACTTGTTTTTGATAAGATTCCTGAAACACCCTTGGCCAGTGCAATTTATCTTGAACCATACACATTTCCTGAATTTAAAGTAGGAGCATCAATTAACTATAAATAAAGGAGTGATAATTATTGAATAATAAAACAACAAAAGGTTTTAAAAAATCGTGGTTTGGTAAGCTAATTCTAAATAATCGGGTTGTTGTGGCTTTAATGATTACTTTGTTGGTTTTACTAATCCTACTGGTTGTTTCTAAAATCACGTGGATTTTCACACCATTTAAGCAATTTTTCAATATTGTTGGATTACCGATTGTTCTAGCAGGCGTTTTTTATTATTTGATAAATCCACTTGTAGATAGATTAGAACAAAGATTTAAAATGAAACGAACTTGGTCAATTTCTATTATTTTTGTGGTAGTAGCAATTTTGATTGTCTGGGGGATTGTGGCGCTCATTCCAGTAGTTCGCTCTCAAAGTATTGCGTTGATTAATAACTGGCCAGATTACTGGAATCACGCTGTCAGCGAAGTAAATGGCTTTTTGCGTGACCCACGGTTGAGTGAGGTCCAAAAACAAGTTCAAAACATCAATAAGGATACAGTCGCAAGTATTACTAAGAGTGTAAGTTCATTTGCAAATAACACTGTTTCTTCACTAGGCAATGTAATTGGCATGCTAACTAAAGTGATTATTGGTGTAATTACAATGCCGTTTATTCTTTTCTACTTATTGAAAGATGGACATCAGTTACCCAATTACCTAGCACGTTTCTTCCCAGTAAATCAACGTGAACGTTTTAAATCTATTTCTGGTGAAATTAATAATCAACTAAGTCAATATATTCGGGGACAATTAATCGTTGCTTTCTTTGTTGGACTCATGTTCTT
Source organism: Pediococcus argentinicus (assembly GCF_001437605.1). GTDB lineage: Bacteria > Bacillota > Bacilli > Lactobacillales > Lactobacillaceae > Pediococcus > Pediococcus argentinicus. Next base: position 20,304 of record NZ_JQCQ01000021.1, on the reverse strand, counting down.
TATTGGTTACACGATTATAGGTCTAAAATTTGCATTAACAATTGGAATTGCAGCTGGATTCTTAAATCTTATTCCATATTTGGGATCATTCTTAGCTATGATTCCATCAATTGTTATAGGAGCCTTTATGTCGCCAGCAATGTTACTTCAAGTACTAGTGGTGTTCGTGATTGAGCAAACTATCGAAGGCCGTTTTATTTCACCATTGGTTTTAGGCAGCAATTTATCTATTCATCCAGTGACAATTTTAATTGTACTATTAGCTTCGGGACAGATGTTTGGCATCATCGGTGTTATTTTCGGAATTCCTGCTTATGCAGTCTTAAAAGTTTTAATTAGTCATCTATTCAATTGGTTCAAACGGACTAGTGGGGAGTACCAAGAAACAGTGGTCATGACACCCACACCAAAAAAGAATAAATAACTTGATTATTTTTGATAACTACCATTCTGAATTACTAGAGTGGTAGTTTTTTAGTGGAGAAGGATTCAACCTAAACTTTACAGTACCAGTGGTTTAGTGCTACTATCAAATAGCGAAATCAATTGTTCGCTAGATCGATGAGAGTCGTTTGCTACGAAAAAATTGACTTCATCTAACGTAGGCACTCGCAGTTGTAAACCGAGTCCCTACGCTTTTTAATTTGAATGTACTTGAGAGGAAATAAAAAAATGACAAATCATATTGTATTATTTGAACCTTTAATGCCAGCAAATACTGGTAATATTGCTCGAACCTGTGCCGGAACTAATTCTGTATTGCATTTAATCAAGCCGTTAGGATTTGAAATTAATGATAAGACTGTTAAACGTGCGGGTCTTGATTACTGGGATAAAGTTGAAATAAAGTATCATGACAACTTACCGGCATTTTTAGATAGTTTGCCAAATCTTGCTCGACTATTTATCGTATCTAAGTTTGCACCAAGAGATTATAGTGAACCAGATTATTCAGTATCTGATGAAGATAATTATTTCTTGTTTGGTAAGGAGACAACTGGATTACCTGAACCATTTATGCGTCAATATGCTGATAAAGCCATTAGAATTCCGCAAAATGACGATAATATTAGAGCTTTAAACTTGTCAAACAGTGTTGCAATCGTAATTTATGAAGCTTTAAGACAACAAAACTATAATGGACTGGATTTAGTTCATCTATATGATAATGATAAATTGAAGTAAGGAGCAGCGATGGCAAAAAAAAGAAAAAAGAGACGAAGCACAAAGAATGCAGTTCCAGTTAAAAACATTCTAGGGTTGGTTTATGTATTAGTTGCAGCCTTAGGTTACTTTGCCCGTGGCTTTTTAGGTATCCTATTAGCAAATATGATTCGCTTTTTAATTGGCGATTTGAATAAAGTGGCCTTCGTTTTACTTGCTGTTTACGGAATATATTTGCTATTTACTGGAAAAGATTACAACTTTAAAGGCATGTCGACAGTTATTTGGGGATCAACATCAGTATTTGTGGGTGCTTTGTTGTGGTTTGAATATAGTTTTGCATCAAGTATTTCAGTTAATAATAATTTTATTAATGCAACCAGCAAAGCAATTCAACGAGGTTTTACTGAACAAACTGCAAATAATCCGGTTGGCTCAGGGATGATTGGGGCTGCATTTTATCAATTGATTCACTTTTGTTTTTCAACAATTGGAAGTCTGGTAATTACGTGGTTATTCGTAATTGTCGGTATTGTTATGATTTTCGGCATACCATTTGATAAAATTCTTGAGAGTGTTTTAGTTGGCGGGCAACTAGTCTTTAGTTGGATTAAAGCTGGATTAATCAAATTCACTACCAGACTTAAGCGATTATGGCAATCTCATAAAGCAAATAAACAACGGGCTCAAATGAAGTCTTCCGAGGATTCCAAACGGGTTCAAGTAAAAAATGAATCTAATCCTGTGCCTGTGGAACCAAAGCCCATTCCAAAAGAACCAATTATTGTTGATGGAACCAGTGGCGTGGAACATAAAATTGAACCATCTATTAAGGTGGCCTCTGAACATGTTGACCCAAAGAAAAATGTTAAAACAGAGTCAGATTCAGAAATTACATCGGGATATGCATCCGAAGAGAGTACGATTAATCCAAATTACAAGCTGCCGCCCAGTTCATTGTTAACTAAAATGGGTAAGGTGGATCAGAGTTCGGAATATGACACTATTAAAAAGAATACCAAAATTTTACAGGAAACATTAACTAGCTTTGGAGTGGATGCAACGGTTGAAAGTGTTAGTCTAGGTCCTTCGGTTACTGAATATGAGCTTCATCCAGCTATTGGGGTTAAAGTTAGCAAAATTGTTGGTTTAACCGATGATCTTGCTTTAGCCTTAGCGGCTAAGGATATTCGAATTGAAGCTCCAATTCCTGGTAAATCATTAATTGGAATTGAAGTTCCGAATAACAGTATTTCACCAGTTTCTTTCCGAGATATTATTGAGTCACAACCAGAGCATCATGATCACATCTTACAGGTTCCAATTGGACGGGATGTGTCTGGTAATCTAGTAACAGCCGATTTGGTAAAGATGCAACATTTATTGATTGCCGGAGCTACTGGATCAGGTAAGTCTGTGATGATTAATGTGATTATTAATGGACTATTGATGAATGCACGACCTGATGAAGTTAAATTTATCTTGATTGATCCAAAGAAAGTTGAATTGGGGATTTATAATGATATTCCTCATTTACTTACTCCTGTTGTCACTGATGCGAAAAAAGCTTCCAGAGCCTTGCATAAGGTTGTGGCAGAAATGCAACATCGATATGATCTTTTTGCGGAGATGAATCAACGTAATATCAAAGGATACAACGAATATATTGATGATTTAAATAAAAATGACGGCAAGCAACGTCCGCATTTACCTTACATTGTTGTTATTGTTGATGAACTTTCTGATCTGATGATGGTTGCTTCCAACGAGGTTGAAGATGCCATTATTAGATTAGCTCAACTTGCTCGAGCTGCTGGAATCCATATGATCATTGCAACTCAACGACCATCCGTGGACGTTGTAACTGGGCTGATTAAAGCAAATGTTCCATCTCGAATAGCTTTTGCGGTTGCTAGTGGGATCGATTCTAGAACGATTATTGATTCTAATGGTGCTGAGAAGCTGTTGGGAAGAGGTGATATGTTATATTTCCCAATGGGACAAAATAAACCTGAACGTGTTCAAGGGGCCTTTATATCTGATGAAGATGTTAAGAAAGTAATTGAATTTGTTAAAACTCAGCAGGACGCGGACTATGACGAGGATTTAGTAGTTACTGATGAAGAAACAAATAGTTCAGACCAACAAGACGATTTAGATGAACATTATGATGAAGCGGTAGAACTGGTTACTGATATGCAAAAAGCTAGTACTTCAATGCTTCAAAGAAAATTTAGAATCGGATACAACCGAGCTGCGCGATTGATTGATCAGTTAGAACAAAATGGGATTATCGGTCCTCAAGATGGTAGTAAGCCACGCGTGGTTTATCGACAAAAAGACGACCAAAAATAAAAAGCATTTGACTAAGAAATTAAGTTCTTAGTCAAATGCTTTTTTTGTTATCCACCACTGAACATTGGCAGAGCGCTGACAGCTCCGTAAAGCACGCTACCTAACATCAGAATAATCATTACCCAAACAACTGCGTTGGTAACTTTTTGAAAGGTACTTTTTTTCTTTTTATTGTTCACACAAATCCACCGCTTTTCCAGAAGTTTATATAAATTCTACCCGATTGAAATGGTAAGTGCAAATTTGATCGCTTTAAAAACCTGGTTTTACTCACCACCTTATTTCAATGATGCAAAAAGACGTACAAATGCTAATAATACAGCTTTTATATGCTTTTTTAATTGGAGCTAAAAACTAAAGTTAGACTTTTAATGAATTTTGTGGTGGAAAGTGGTGGAAAGTGGTAATATTTAGTTATAAGTAAATTGGGAGGGGCGATATCGATGTTCATGGGTGAATTTCAACATTCATTAGATACAAAAGGTCGTATTATCGTTCCTGCTAAATTTCGTGAAGAACTAGGTACTGATTTTGTTATTACACGAGGATTAGATGGTTGTTTGTTTGGTTATCCGCTTTCAGAGTGGAAACTGATCGAAGAAAAATTAAAACAACTCCCAATGAATAAGCGTGACAGTCGTGCGTTTGTTCGATTTATGTTTGCAGATGCAACACAGTGTAACTTCGATAAGCAAGGTCGAATTAATATTCCAAAGCAACTTCGTGATCATGCCAAATTAGCTAAGGATTGCGTCATGGTCGGGGTTTCAAATCGTTTTGAGATTTGGAATGCAGATACTTGGAATGAGGTTACAGCTGAAACAGAAGAAAACTTTGATGATATTGCTGAAAATTTAATGGATTTTGGGTTGTGAGATAGATGACAGAATTTAACCATACAACGGTGCTTTTGAACGAAGCGATTGATGAGCTAAATATTAATCCGAATGGAACATATGTGGATTGCACTCTGGGTGGAGGCGGACATAGTGGTCTGATCTTGTCCAAGTTGGAATCAGGACATCTGTATGCATTTGATCAAGATCAAACTGCAATTGATTTTAATAAAGAGAATTTAAAAGACTATTACAAGAATCAAAAAGTAACATTTATAAAAAGCAACTTTAGAGATATTAAAACAGCGCTACAGAATGAAGGAATTAACGCGGTTGACGGGATAGTTTATGACTTAGGGGTTTCATCACCACAGTTTGACGATGCCAGTCGTGGATTCAGTTATCGCTTTGACGCTCCACTTGATATGCGAATGGATCAAAGTGCTCCGTTAAGTGCCAAAGAAGTTGTTAATTCATGGGATTATTCAGATTTGGTTCGAATTTTATTTCGCTATGGTGAAGAAAAATTTGCTAAGCAGATTGCTCGTCGGATTGAGTCAACAAGAAAAGAACATGAAATTGAAACAACCGGGGAACTGGTTGAAATCATTAAAGATGCCATTCCTGCTCCTGCAAGAAGGACTGGTGGCCATCCGGCTAAGAAGACCTTCCAAGCGATTCGAATTGCAGTTAATGACGAATTAGGTGCGTTAGAAGATTCATTAGAACAAGCACTTGATTTAATTGATATTGGTGGTCGTATTTCTGTGATTACATTTCAGTCACTTGAAGATCGACTAGTTAAAACCATGTTCAAAGAAAAAACATCAGTCGGAGATTTGCCTGCTGGTTTACCAGTGATTCCGGATGAGTTACAGCCAAAGTTTAAATTAGTAACACGTAAACCAATTATTCCAACAGAATCAGAACAGAACGAAAATCATCGTTCACATAGCGCAAAACTTAGAGTAATAGAAAAAATTAAAAATTAAAGGGCAGTGAAGTACTATGGCAGATAATAGTTACGCAAGAAGGGTTCGGGGAACTTCTACCATTCCCACAGTAGGTAATCCTGATTTACATAAAGCACGTGAAGTCGCAAAAGCACGGAATCTAGCATTATCAAAATTTGAAAAGGTTTTGTTAATATTCTGTACATTTGTTCTTTTGGTCTTAATGGTCGTGGTTGTTTCTGGTAAAATAAATCTATCTAACGCACAACACAAGTTAGATACAACTCAAGAGAAAGTAACCACTGTTTCTAATCAAAATAATTTACTTAAACAGGAAGTAAACCAACTTTCTAGTCAAAGTCGATTGAATAAGATTGGTCAAAATAGCGGTTTAACACTCAAATCAAAAAATATAAGGAATGTTAACCGATGAACGATCCAAAAAAGCGAACAACTGGTAATTCAAAAACAAAACAAAATCAAACAATGTTTGGTAGATGGTTACTACTCATTGTTTGTATCGTTTTTGGATTTATCATTGTTCGCTTTTCTTATGTCTCAATTAGTAAGACAATTGGGAATGTTAATTTAAGTAACCAGGCTAAACGGCTGTACACTGATAATAAAACAATTAAAGCTCAACGTGGGTCGATTTTAGACCAAGATGGTCAACCGATTGCTGAGGATACAAGCACATATTCAGTTTATGCAGTTTTAAATAAAAATCAGGTAGGTCCTGCTCCTAAAAAGGTTCCGCTATATGTAACAGATAAAGAAAAAACAGCACGTGTATTGTCTAAGTATTTGCCACTGTCTTATTCCAAAATATTGAAGATTCTTAATCCAACTAATTCTAAAGCATTTCAGGTTGAGTTCGGCAATGCCGGAAAGAATCTCTCTGTTGCGACAAAAGAAAAAATAGAGAGTAAACATCTTTCTGGAATAAACTTTGTCTCTTCAGAAGCACGTCTATACCCAAACGGTGTTTTTGCTTCCAACCTGATTGGTTTATCACAAACCAAACAAGATAAAAATAGTGACGCAACACAGTTGAACGGTATTATGGGTATTGAACGAGCTTTCAATAATAATTTGACCGGTGCTGATGGGGAACGCTCATTGCAGAAAGACAAATTTGGATATCAATTACCCGGTTCACAGGTTGAAAGGCCAGCTGTTAATGGTGAAACAATTTATACGACACTTGATAGTAGGCTACAAAGTATTATGGAAACTCAAGTTAGCAAGGTTGAAGAAATTACGAATGCTAACTCAATGAATGCAACGATTATTAATGCAAAAACAGGAGCTATTTTGGCAACTACGCAACGTCCGACATTCAATGCAGCTACGAAAAAAGGATTGGATAAGTCTTGGCGTGATGGACTAGTTCAAGATACTTTTGAACCTGGTTCAACCATGAAACTATTTACAGTTTCATCAGCAGTAGATAGTGGTCATTTCAATCCTGATGCAACGTACGAGTCCGGTACTTACGCCATTGATGGAAAGATTATTCCCGATTGGAAGCGATCAGGTTGGGGACAAATAACGTATAAAAAAGGATTTGCGCTCTCAAGTAACGTTGCAATGGCTCATCTTGAACAAAAGATGGGAGCCACTACTTGGAAGAAATATATAAAACGTTTTAGATTACTGAAATCAACTAACTCTGGGTTACCAGGTGAATCCAGTGGAAGCATGGCGTTCACATACCCTATTGATCAAGCTAACACAGCGTTTGGTCAGGGAATCAATGTAACAACTATGCAAATGTTGCAAGGATTTACTGCCGTAGCGAATGACGGGAAAATGGTTAAGCCACAATTTATCAAAAAAATTATCAATCCAAATACTGGGAAAACAACTTACTCAATGAAAACGGAAGATATGGGAACTCCAATTAAGGCATCTTCAGCTAAGGAAGTCCGTAATCTAATGCAGGATGTTGTTTATAAGTCGTATGGTATTGGGCAAGACTTCAAAATTAAAGGTTATCGAGTTGCTGCTAAAACAGGTACAGCCCAAGTTGCTAGTTCAAATGGTACTGGATACCTGATGGGTGATAATAGTTATCTATATTCTGTAGTCGGGATGGTTCCTGCTAAACAACCTAAATACATTATGTATGTAACTATGAAGCAACCAACATTACCTGGTACACAAACACCAACACAACTACTTAATCAGGTTTTTGGACCAGTTATGAAGCAAGCGTTGGAACAAGATACTACAACTGCGAAGGATCAACTTAAAACAACGGTCAGGATGCCAAATCTAATCGGCGAGGACGCCGTAAATGCTAAAAGAGATTTAGGTAAACAAAATGTTGCTGCAACAATTGTAGGTAGTGGAAAAGAAATAACCCAGCAATCTATTGATGCTGATACCAAAATTATGGTGGGACAGCGTGTGATTTTGCTAACCAATGGGCAGGTACTTATGCCAGATCTTAAGGGTTGGTCCAAAAATGATGTTGTTAATCTCGCACAATTATTAAATCTACCGGTTCAATTCAAGGGTAGTGGATTTGTTACCCAGCAATCGATGGCGACAGGCTCGACGATTGTAAGTGGACAAGGTCAATTAGTAGTGACATTAAAATAGAGTGATTCAAAATAGGAGAGAAAAAGATGATTCTAACAATTTGTATTGGAGCAATTATTAGTGCTGGTATTACATTGAGTGCAATGCCATCATTTATTAACTACTTTAGAAAACGTGATGAAGGTCAAATGATTCGTGATGAAGGTCCTAGTTGGCATCAGAAAAAATCTGGAACACCTACAATGGGTGGATTAGTATTTATTGTAGCTATCACGATTGCTAGTCTGATTACAGGAACAATTCAAAAGAGTTTGAATTCGGATCTATTAATGCTGGTCTTTATTCTAATTATTTTTGGATTGCTAGGTTTCTGGGATGATAGTATTAAATTACTAAAACGTCAGAATGAGGGCTTTAAGGCATGGCAAAAAATGCTGGGTCAAATTATTGGTTCAGTTATCTTTTTCTTGGTCATTCAAGCTTCAAACTTACCACTAGGTATTAATATTCCTGGATTGGGTGAATGGCACATGGGCGTTTGGTATGTTTTATTTGTCATCTTTTGGTTGGCAGGATTTTCAAATGCCGTTAATTTGTCAGATGGATTAGACGGTCTTGTTGCTGGACTCTCAACTATTGCTTTTGGTGCATACGCTATTCTAGCAGCTCATTTATACAACACATCAGTATTTATCTTTTGTATTACCGTAGTTGCTGCCATGCTTTCATTTATGGTCTTCAACCATAAACCAGCTAAGATATTCATGGGAGATATGGGATCTCTTGCACTAGGTGGAGCGCTGGGAGCAGTTTCCATCTTATTAAATCACGAACTTTCATTATTGTTTATCGGAATTGTATTTGTATTAGAAACACTGAGTGTTATTTTACAAGTGGCTTCTTTTAAACTAACTGGACATCGAATTTTTAAAATGAGTCCAATCCATCACCATTTTGAAATGTTAGGATGGAGTGAGTGGAAAGTCGATTTTGTATTTTGGACTGTTGGTCTTATTGGAGCAGTTATTACATTGATTGTGATTTGGTAGGAGATAATAATGAAAATTAATAAGAGTTTTGAGAATAAAAATGTTCTTGTATTGGGGTTAGCAAAGAGTGGTACTAGTGCCGCTCTTTTGTTGCATAAACTTGGTGCAAATGTTGTCGTAAATGATGCAAATGCGAAACAGGATGAAAATCTGTTAAAGCAGTTGAAACAAGAAGATATAACAACTATTTTAGGTAGCCACCCAGATGATATCCTCAGTAAACACAAAATTGAATTAATTGTTAAAAATCCGGGTATCCCATATACTAATCCAGTTTTAGTTACAGCATTAGCAAATAAAATTGAGATTATTTCGGAACCAGAATTAGCATATCAAATTTCAGATTCTAATTTAATTGGTGTAACAGGAAGCAATGGTAAGACGACAGTTACAACATTGATTAATTTAATGATCAATGAGGGTGGCAAAAAAGCTTACGTTGCTGGAAATATTGGCGTACCCGCCACAACTGTTGCACAAGAAGCAGAGGCTACTGACACAATTGTTATGGAATTATCCAGTTTCATGTTAGCCGGAATCCGTGATTTACATCCACATATCGCTGTTGTTAATAATATTTTTTCAAATCATTTAGATTGGCATAAAACAAGGGCCAACTATATTCATGATAAAATGCGGATCACAGAGAACCAAACCAATGATGATTATTTAATCATGAATTGGGATAGAGAAGAATGGCAAAAAATCGCTAAAAAAAGTAATGCTCAGGTGGTACCATTTTCACGGCAAGGACTCAGTGAAGATGGAGCATATGAAAAGGATAGTCAACTTTTCTTTAAGAATGAATACATAATGGACGCAAAAGATATTGCAATTCCTGGTGAGCAAAATGTTGAAAATGCTTTGGCAGCAATTGCAGCTGCTAAGTTATCAGGAACAAATAATGCAAGTATTGTACAAGTATTAAAAACATTCTCTGGTGTTAAACATCGAATTCAATTTGTTGATAAAATTGATGGACGTGTCTTTTATAACGATTCAAAAGCAACTGATATAGAAGCTACTGAAGTTGCGTTAAGCGCTTTTGACCAACCGATTATTTTATTGGCAGGTGGACTAGATCGCGGAGATGATTATTCTCGATTAGTTCCAATGTTAAAAAAGAATGTCAAAGCGGTTGTCTTAAACGGCGAAACGGCTGATAATTTTAAAGAGGCTGCTGAAAAAGCTGGTATTGAAACAATTATCAAGGTAGATAAAGTTAAGAACGGTGTATCAACAGCGTTTGAGTTAAGTGAACCTGGCGACGTTGTGTTACTTTCACCGGCAGCTGCAAGCTGGGACCAATATCCAAACTTTGAAATTCGCGGAGATGAATTTATCGAAGCTGTTAAAAACATTAATAAATAAAGGGGATTAAACGCAATGAGATTAATGATTTCAGGTGGAGGAACCGGTGGCCATATTTATCCGGCATTGGCTTTAATTCAGGAAGTTAAAAAGTCAGAACCTGACTCAAATATTCTGTACGTAGGAACTCACAAAGGTCTTGAAAGTAGAATTGTTCCAGATCAAGGAATTGATTTCAAAACAATTAAAATTCAAGGCTTTAAACGCTCATTATCATTAGATAACTTAAAAACTATCGGATTATTCCTATCAAGTGTTTCGAAGGCTCGTCACATGATTAAGGAATTTAAACCTGACGTTGTTGTCGGCACTGGTGGGTATGTCAGTGGAGCTGTTGTATTTGCGGCTGCAATGATGAGAATTCCAACAGTTATTCATGAACAGAATAGTGTCGTGGGAGTAACAAATAAGTTCCTTAGTCGCTTTGTAACTAAAATTGCGATTTCATTTGAAGATGCCAGATCTCAATTTCCTGAAAAAAAAGTTATTTTAACTGGTAATCCAAGGGCCACACAAGTGGTTAACATTGAGAAGACTGAATCATTGACTAATTTTGGCCTTAAGGATCAAACACCAACCGTGTTAATTTTTGGTGGTAGCCGTGGAGCTGAAAAAATCAATTCAGCCACAATGGGCGCACTTAAAGATTTTGGTACAAAAGATTACCAAGTCTTATTTGTTACTGGCCAAGTACATTTTGATAAGTTGATGCAAAGTATTAATCAAACAGATATATCAGACAATGTTTCAATAAAACCTTACATAGCTAATATGCCCGAAATTTTACCAGTTGTAAGTGCAATCGTTGGTAGAGCTGGCGCCACAAGTTTAGCTGAAATAACAGCGTTAGGAATTCCATCAGTTTTAATACCAAGTCCATATGTTACTAATGACCACCAAACAAAGAATGCTAAGAGTTTAGTAAAAGTAGGGGCTGCTGAATTAGTGACTGAAAGCGAATTAACAAGCTCTAAGTTGGTATCCGTAGTCGATGAAATTATGAATGACCAATCTATTCGTGAAAAAATGTCAAAACAGGCCAAGAGCTTGGGAGAACCAGAAGCCGCAAATAATTTATATGATGTATTAAAATCTGTAGTCAAATAATGATGGTATAGCAAATGTTTAAGAAAAAGAAAAAGGATACGCAGTTAACTCCTTGGGCGGCTTATCAAGCTAAGCAAGCTAAAAGTAAGAAATCATGGCGTGACATTATTCGTATACATCAGGCTGGAAATGGTCACACACCACAGAAAAACGTTAAAGAAAATTCGAATTCTAATACCAATAGTGTTATGAGTAGATTGACTGCTAATGTTAAGGAATTTAAGTTAGGACGGATTAGTTGGATTGTGATTGGTTCAATTGCTCTGATTCTTGTCTTAGTAGGAGTGTTTTTATTGACACCAATTTCTAGAATTCAAAAAGTGACTGTTTCTGGTAACAAACGTGTTGATTCTGTTCAAATAGTTCAAAAATCTAATTTAGAGAAGAATCAATTTATTTTTAATCTAGGTTTAAAAAAAGCTGACATTCAGAAGAGGGTAAAGAAAAGTAATTCTGATCTTAAAACTGTAGTTGTTCAAAAGCAAAAACATAATGCAGTTAATATTAAAGTTACCGAGAATGCAGTTATGGGATTTGTCATTCGAAATGGCAAGTACTATACCATTCGCCAGGATGGAAATGTGATTGCAGTGCATAACACACAACCAAATGGTAAGTTTCCGGTATTTAGGAACTTTACTAACGATAGTCAGATTAAAGATTTCTTAAGTAAATACAGTACCTTACCTAACGAAGTTCAAGATTCAATCTCAGAAGTAGATTTTGCTCCTACAAAGATTACTCCTACAAAACTTAAGTTTTATATGGATGACGGTAATCAGGTATTAGCAGTAATGCGAACGTTTGCGACTAAAATGAAATACTATCCTGGAATTTCTGCTTCAATGAAAAAAAAGGGAATTGTTGATTTAGAGGTTGGCGCTTTTTCATATCCTTATTCAATGGAGAGTGAGGAAAATGAACTTGGTGCAACCAATGTGATTGATAAGGGCAATACCAAAAATCAAATTGATTCCGGTTTAGCCAAAAAGAAAACAAAAGCAAAACCAAAAACTAATGAACTGAAAAAGACCAAAAAGAAAACTAAAAAAGAAAACGATTTAGCACCAACGAATTAATATGAGAAAGTGTTGATTGATTAGCGATTTGGGCGTACTATAAAAAAACATTGTATGGTACAATACTGAGTGTATGTAAATATATATAAAAATATAAGAAAGTAAACGACAGGAGGTTCCTTTATGGATAATTCAGGAATTTACGTTGGACTGGATATCGGAACCACCTCAATAAAAGTTATTGTTGCTGAGTATGTTCAAGGACAAATGAACGTTATTGGTGTGGGTAGTGAGCGTTCAGATGGTATGAATCGGGGAGTTATTGTTGATATCGACAAGGCTGCTTATGCTATCAAGCGAGCTGTAGAGTCAGCGGAACGTAAAGCGAATATTCAAATTCACGATGTTGTTGCAGGCGTTCCTGCAAACTTATTAAAAATTGAAAATTGCCGAGGCATGATTGCTATTTCAGATAGTTCTCGTGAGATTAATAATCAGGATGTAATTAGCGTTGCTAACGCAGCTTCTGTTCATAATCTTCCACCAGAGCAAGAGGTTATTGATGTCTTACCAGATGAATTCATTGTTGATGGATTTGATGGCATCAAGGATCCACGAGGAATGGTTGGCGTTCGTTTAGAAATGAACGGAACTCTTTTAACTGGTCCTAAGACAATTGTGCATAACTTAAAACGAGCAATTCGCCAAGCTGGGCTAAACCTAGTTGATGTCATTGTTAATCCTTTGGCACTTGGGAAGACGGTACTTAATGACGGAGAACAGGACTTTGGAACTGTTATTTTAGATTTAGGTGCTGGTCAAACGACCGCTTCAGTTATTCATGATTATCAACTTAAATATACTTATGTTGAACAAGAAGGCGGACAATTTGTAACTAAAGATATTTCAGTTGTTCTAAATACTTCCTTAGAAGATGCAGAAAAACTGAAAGTACAGTATGGTTACGGTTGGACCGCTGATGCTAGTTCTGAAACATTCCCAGTTAATATCGTTGGTCAAAACGAGCCAGCAGCAGTTTCTGAAGAATATTTAAGCGAGATAATTGAAGCTCGGTTAGAACAAATTTTTACTAATATCAAGAAACAATTAGAAGCTGTTGGTGCCTTGGACATGCCAGGTGGAATGGTTGTTACCGGCGGTGGAGCAGCATTACCAGGTGTGACTGATTTGATTCAGGACGTCTTTGGTATGAATGTTAAAATCTTTGTTCCTGACCAAATGGGATTAAGACATCCAGGATTCTCACAATCTTTAGCATTACTAAACTACGAAGTTAGCTTGAGTGAAGTTTCAATTCTTGCCAAAAGTGCAATGGTTGAAAGCTCAAGAGTTGTTCCTGAACAGGATGACAATTATGCTTCTTCAGAGGATCAAAGCACTAACCAAACTAATTACCAACAGGCACAGCCTGAAAGACCAATTAAGGAAACAAAGCGACCTAAACAACCAAAACAGCAGACAGCACAAACAAGTACCCAAGATCGTCTTGCTAGCGTACGTAAATGGTTTAGCGATTTCTTTGATTAATCAATATGGAGGAATTTAAAATGGAATTTTCAATGGATGAAAGTAAAAGTACTGGCGCTAACATTAAAGTCATTGGTGTTGGTGGCGGTGGTGGTAACGCTGTAAACCGTATGATTGCTGACGGTATGAAGGGCGTTGAATTTATCGTTGCTAATACTGATGTACAAGCACTTCAAGCATCAAATGCAGACGTTAAAATCCAACTTGGACCTAAACTTACAAAAGGTTTAGGTGCTGGTTCAACTCCCGAAGTTGGAGAAAAAGCTGCTGACGAAAGTCAACAAACAATCGCTTCAGCTCTTGAAGGAGCAGATATGATCTTCGTCACAGCCGGAATGGGTGGTGGTACTGGTACAGGTGCTGCACCAATGGTTGCTAATATTGCTAAGGAACAAGGTGCACTAACAGTTGGTGTTGTTACTCGTCCATTTAGCTTTGAAGGACCAAAGCGTGCACGTTTTGCCGCCGAAGGTGTTGCTAGGCTTAAAGAACATGTTGATACATTAATCATTATTGCTAACAACCGTCTTCTTGATATTGTTGACAAGAAAACTCCTATGATGGAAGCTTTCAACGAAGCTGATAATGTTTTACGTCAAGGTGTTCAAGGTATCTCAGATCTAATTACATCTCCTGGTTACGTTAACTTGGACTTTGCTGATGTTAAGACCGTTATGGCTAACCAAGGTTCTGCATTGATGGGAATTGGTTCTGCTAGTGGAGAAAATAGAACAGAAGAAGCTACTAAGAAAGCTATCTCATCACCACTTCTTGAAACATCAATTGATGGTGCTGAACAAGTATTGCTTAATATTACTGGTGGACCAGACTTGTCATTATTTGAAGCACAAGCTGCATCACAAATTGTTACTGAAGCAGCTACTGATGATGTAAACATTATCTTTGGTACTTCAATTGACGATAAACTTGAAGACGAAGTTCGTGTAACTGTTATCGCAACAGGAATTGACAAGAAAAACAGTCGTGGCTTACATCGTCAACCACAACGTACAAGCTTTGAAACACCAACACAAGCGAGTACGAGTGGACAAGAATTAAGAGGTTCAGGTTCTACTGAATCACTTTCAAATAACAATACAACTGCAGCTTCTTCAAGTAGCAATGAAAGTCATAATGATCCATTTGGTGATTGGCAATTACGTCAATCTAAATCTGAAGGCGTTCGTCCAGAATCTACTGAAGATAGCAATGAGTTCCAAAATGTTGAAAAGAAAGAATTCAATGCTTTTAACGACAGCGACAATACAAGTCCCGATGACGATGGGATGGATACACCTCCATTCTTCAAGCGTCGTGAAAAATAAAAATATTTAAAATAAGATAGGGCTTGAACAATTGTTCAAGCCCGTTTCTTACATTAGTATGTAAAAAGAAAGTATGAGAGAGAGTTTATGATTTTATTATTGTTTGCTGGTTTACGATGGCTAATACAGATTTATATGTTTTTGATATTTATCTGGATTTTAATGTCATGGTTGCCAGGTGCCTACCAATCAAGATTCGGTCAGATACTGACTAGGATTTGTGATCCGTATATGTCACAATTCAGATTCATTCCACCAGTTATGGGTATCGACTTTTCACCAATACTTGCAATCTTAGTGTTAGATCTTTGTATGAACGGTTTAACGTACATTGAATCACTAATTCTTGGGGTGTAATTATGCCAGATTCAGTTTTACAGCATTTTAGAAATGATGAATCTGGATTTATTGAAACCGCCAGTGGCTGGATTCAAGAAGCAGGAGACCAGAATCGCCCGATTCTTACTAATTTTCTTAATCCACGTGAAATTTATATTTTAGAAACTCTGGTTAATCGAGTCGATACCCTCAAGATGGATTCGTTTGGTGGATATCAGGGTGCGGAATTGCAGCGAGCCTTAATTTATCCAGATTATTTTATCAGTCAACCTGAAGACTTTGAAATTACCACGTTTGATATTGTTTACCCAATTAAATTTGCAGAACTGCAACATCGACAGGTTTTGGGAACTTTAGCGAATCTTGGTATTGAAAGAAATACCTTTGGTGATATCATTTCTAACGAAGATGCTTGGCAATTTTTTGTAACAAAAGATTTGGCAGATTTCTTTAGCTCAGAAGTTACAAGAATTGGAAAAATTAAAGCCAAATTGGTTGAAGCTGAGAATGTCGTGATTCCAACAGATGATTGGGAAACCGAAGTTACTACCTTTGCTTCAAAACGACTAGATGCAATTGTTGCAGGCATTTTTAATTTATCTAGACATCATGCAAAAGAATTGATTGAAGCTAAGAAAGTTCGTCTAAACTGGGAAGTCATTGAAAAATCAGATGCGGAATTAGAAGTTAATGATATACTTTCGGTTCGCGGTTATGGTCGAATTCAGATTTCAGCGTTGCAAGGTGAGACAAAAAAAGGTAAATTACGTATGGAAGTAAAAATTATTAGAAATAATAAATAGTGGGGGATTGTTATGGCAATGGAACCAACAGATATTCAACAAAAAAGTTTTACAACCAAGATGAGAGGATATAATCCGACAGAAGTAGATTCATTTTTGGATGATGTTGCCTTTGAACACCGTCGTTTACAAGATCAGATTGATTCATTAACTCGTCAATTAAAAGATGCTCAAGGTCAATTACAGTACTTTGATGAAATGAAGGCATCGTTAAATAAATCAATTTTGGTAGCTCAAGACGCTGCTGACAAGGTTAAAATTAGTTCACAAAGAGAAGCCGAATTCACAACTAAAGAAGCACAAAAAGAAGCAGAAACAGTTGTTGGTACTGCTCATAAACAAGCAGCCAATTACATTAATGAGTCTGCTGGTAAGGCCCAACAAGTTGTTGTTGCAACAGATGATTTGAAGAAACAAGCCCGTAGCTTCAGACAAAAATTGGAGGTTCTTTTGGAGTCACAACTTCAAATGATTAAGGGTAAAGATTGGGATAACTTGCTAAATGCCGATGAACTTTTGACCATTGGTGAAATTAAAGAAGCTATGCGTAATAGTGGGGCGCTTGACATTACACAAACAAGCAGTGTAAACTCAACAGAAGTAGCCGATGTTTCTCCAGATACTCCTGCTGTTGAAGCAGATGGTAGCGACGATGAAAAGAAAGTTACTGAAGACCAAGATGATAGTAGTGAGCCTAAGACAGTGGTTGTGTTCCCTGAAGAACACGTGCCAGTTGCTGGTAAAGCTACAAATGAAGGTTTTCATATCGATCCAAAAAAGTAAATTTATGAGGAAGACTGAACCTAATAATAATCAATTTCAGAGAGTTAGTTAACTGGTGAGAGACTAGCATTGATATTAAGTTCTAATCACTTTCGAGAGTTTAGATGAAAATACATGGTATTGTAGTCTGAACCGGATTTGTGAACGTTAACTCACTGTAAAGAGAAATTTAAAATGTATTTCTAAACTTGGGTGGTACCACGAAGACTTCGTCCCTTTCGGACGGGGTCTTTTTGTGTATATCCAATAAAAAAGGAGAGTGCTGTTATGCGAGTTAAAGATACTTTGAATTTGGGTAAGACTAAATTTAAAATGCGAGGCAATTTGCCTGTTAACGAAAAAAAGCGTGAAGACGTTTGGTTTGAAAATAAAGTTTATGAGCAACGCCAAAAATTAAATGAGGGTAAACCAAGCTTTGTTTTACATGATGGACCTCCATATGCCAATGGTAATATTCATATGGGACATGCTATGAATAAGATTTCAAAGGATATTATCGTTCGCTATAAATCAATGAATGGTTTTCGTGCACCTTATGTTCCTGGTTGGGATACACATGGACTACCTATTGAAGCTCAATTAGCTAAAGATGGTTACGATCGTAAGAAAATGTCTACATCTGAATTCAGAAAGCTTTGTCGCGATTATGCTTTGAAACAAGTTGATAAACAGCGTGAGGATTTCAAACGTTTAGGTGTTTCAGCAGAATGGGATAATCCATATCTCACACTTAAACCAGAATTCGAAGCCAATGAAATCAAAACATTTGGTGAGATGGCTGAAAAGGGACTAATTTATCGTGGTAAAAAACCAGTGTTCTGGTCATGGTCTTCAGAATCAGCAATGGCTGAAGCAGAAGTCGAATATCATGATGTTACGTCGCCATCAGCATTCTATGCTGAAAAAGTTATCGATGGAAAAGGTGTTTTAGACGATGATACATATATGGTCGTTTGGACTACCACACCTTGGACCATTCCAGCATCTGAAGGAATTACAATTGATGAAGGTTTCGATTATTCAGTTGTTCAACCAGCAGGAGAATCACGCAAGTTTGTTGTTGCAAGCGAATTGTTATCTGGCGTCAGTGAAAAATTCGGTTGGTCAGATGTGAAGGTTTTGAAGACGGTTAAAGGACGCGAATTAGACCGTGTCATTGCTCAACATCCTTACATTGAAGATCGTAAGATTGTCACAATGCTTGGAGACTTTGTAACGCTGGATGCTGGTACTGGACTAGTTCATACAGCACCTGGATTTGGTGAAGATGACTTTAGAATTGGCCAACAATATGGTTTAGATATTTTAGTTCCGGTTGATGATAAAGGATATATGACAGCTGAGGCTGGTCCTGATTTTGAAGGTGTTTTCTACGAAGATGCCAACCAAATCTCTCTCGATAAATTAAAAGAGAAGAACTTGTTACTTAACTACATGCCATATGAACATAGTTATCCATTTGATTGGCGTACAAAGAAACCTGTTATTTTCAGAGCTACACCACAATGGTTTGCATCTGTTGATAAGATTCGTGATCAAATTCTTAAAGTGATCGATGATGTGAAATTCCAACCCGATTGGGGTCAAAAACGTCTTTATAATATGATTCGTGATCGTGGCGACTGGGTTATCTCTCGTCAACGAGTTTGGGGCGTTCCTTTGCCAATTTTCTACGGTGAAGATGGTACACCAATCATCACTAAAGAAATTACTGATCATATTGCCGATCTATTCTTGAAACATGGATCAGATATTTGGTTTGAAAAGACTGCCAAAGAATTGCTTCCAGATGGATTCACTAGTGAACATTCACCAAATGGCGAATTCACTAAAGAAAGTGACATCATGGATGTTTGGTTTGATTCTGGATCATCTCATCAAGGTGTTTTAGCAGAAAGAGATTACTTAACTTACCCAGCTGATTTGTACTTAGAAGGTTCAGATCAATATCGTGGTTGGTTCAACTCTAGTTTAATCACAAGTGTTGCTGTATCTGGACATGCACCATATAAAGAAGTTGTCTCACAAGGATTTACTTTAGATGGTAAAGGTCACAAAATGAGTAAGTCATTGGGTAATACAATTGTACCTGCTGATATTATCAAGCAAATGGGTGCTGAAATTATTCGTCTCTGGGTTTCATCAATTGATTCATCATCTGATGTTCGTGTTTCAACTGAAAACTTTGTTAAGATTTCAGATGCATACAAGAAGATTCGTAATACTGTTCGTTACTTATTGGCTAATACATCAGATTATGATCCAAAAGATAATCGAGTTGAGTTTGATAAACTCCGTCCTGAAGATCGTTATATGGCTGTTAAGTTTAATGAATTAGTAAAAACAATTCATGCTGACTATGATAAATATGATTTTATTGATATTTATAAAGTTATGATGAACTTTATCATTAATGATCTTTCAGCATTCTATCTTGATTTTGCAAAGGACGTTGTTTACATCGAACCTGCTGATAGTTTGAAACGTCGTTCTATGCAAACTGTTTTCTATGATATTGTTGTTGGTCTTACAAAACTAATGACACCAATTTTGCCACATACAGCAGAAGAAATCTGGGAATACTTGGATGAACCAGAAGAATTTGTTCAACTTTCCGAAATGACTAAGGCTCAAGAGTATACTGGTGAACAAGAATTATTAGACCAATGGGATCAATTTAAGAAGATTCGAAGTCACGTATTGAAGGCTCTTGAAGAAGCTCGTGATGCTAAAGTAATTGGTAAATCAATGGAAGCATCTGTTGATTTATACTTGGACGACGCTGACCGTAAGTTGGTTGATGATTTAGGAATCGACGTTCGATTACTATTAATTGTTTCACAAGTTAATTTACTTAGTATTGATGAAGCACCAAGTGATCTAACTGTTCAAGACGGCTGTGCGGTTACTGTTTCTGCGGCTAAAGGAACTGTTTGTGATCGTTGTCGTATGACAAAAGAAGACGTTGGTTCAGATTCTGACTTTGATAATTTATGTGCAAGTTGTGCAAAGATTGTAAAGGATAATTATCCTGAAGCAGTTGAAACAGGTTTCGAAGAATAAAATTAAAAATTGCAGTTGATCTGAACCCATAATATTGGACTA
>NZ_JQCQ01000020.1 GCF_001437605.1 Pediococcus argentinicus | reverse complement strand
TTCTTTTGGGCTAGTTATTTCCCAGCTCCATTTTTTATCTAATAAATTTAATTGATTTATGAGCTCGTAATGCCCAAAGGATGGTAACAGTATCAACGACTTCCTGGAATAATGCTCCAATTAATGCGGGGATTACGCCTGTTGCTGCAATCAACATCAGAATGGTACAAATGAATATTCCAATCAAAACAGATTGTTTGGCAACGGACATTGTATATCGTGCAATTTGAATAGCGACTGGTAATCGGTCTAAGCTATCTTTTAGGAATACGACATCAGCGGCTTCACTTGCGGCAGTCGATCCATGGGCACCCATGGCAATTCCAACGTCTGCGACAGCCAGTGATGGAGCGTCATTAACGCCATCTCCAACCATTGCAACTGGATGTTGCTTTTTAGGAATCTGCTGTAATAATTTAATTTTTTGCTCTGGTAAGCAGTTTCCGTGAATTTCCTGAATACCAGCTTCTTTACCAATATTTTCGGCAATTGCTTGTTGGTCACCACTAATCAACAAGGTGTGTGGAATTCCGAGTTTTTTAAGCGTTTTTAGTGACGTTATGGTTTCGGAACGTAGTTGATCCTTAAAAGTGATGTACCCGACAAATTGATTATTAATACTAATAAAAATAGCGGTGTCAGAAATTTGAATCTCATTTGGGTGATCAGGGTTGGCAAATGATTGCCGACCGACTTTAATGATTTCACCTGTAGTAAGAGCTGCTTGAAGTCCGGTACCGGTAATCTCAGTAATTTCATCAGTTGGAAGTAATTTTATCTCTTTATGCGTACTTAAAAGTGAACGAGCTAATATATGTGATGACTGTTGTTCCGCTGTGCAGGCGTATTGTAGTAGTTGTTCGGTTGAAAATCTATTTTGCGATACTACTTCGGCCAGTTCTAATTTTCCTTTAGTAATTGTACCGGTCTTATCAAACGCGATAGTTTTGAGTTCAGCCATCTTTTCAATAGTAGTTCCATTTTTAACGATAATACTGTTTCGACTGGCACTACTCATACCAGAAACTAAGGCAATTGGAGCAGCCAAAATTAATGGACAGGGGGAGGCAACCACTAGTACTTCAGCGAATCTAACTGGATCTTTGGAAATGAACCAGGCGATACCGGCAATTAGATAAGCAACGATTGTAAATGGAACGGAATAACGGTCGGCGAGTCGCACAAATTTTGCAGGATGGGTGTTAGCTGTTTTAACCAATTGAACGATTGACTGGTATTGACTCTCGGCCGCAATATGTGTGGCTGACATTTCAACTGCTTGTTCGCCATTGATAGAGCCTGATAGTAAAGTATCACTAACGTGTTTTGTACGTGGTAGTGATTCTCCAGTTAAAGAAGATTCGTCAAAGGTTGAGTTACCCTTAGTAATCTCACCGTCAACTGGAACAACTTCGCCGGGCTTAATCAACAGCGTATCATATACCTTAACTTGATCAACTGGAATATCTGAAATATTATCATCTTTTTTTAGATGCGCAATCTGTGGGTTCTTATCCAGGAGTGATTGTAATTCCTGACCAGCAACTTTAGATGCATAGTCTTCCAAGGTGTCACCACCGGTTAACATGATTAAAACAATAATGCTAGCCCAGTATTCACCGATTGCAATGGTTGCAAGGACAGCAGTGATAGCTAATAGGTCAACGCCGTACTTACCGGAACGAATGGTCTTAATCATTTCAACAGTCATGGCAATCGAGATAATAATGCCCGCAATCGAAATGATTATTTGGGCATAGAGATTTAAATGGAAGATAAACTGTAAAACTAATGCAGCCGCCGCAATCAATAGAATAGTGGAAAAAGTTTGTTTATGAGTCATATTTTCACCCTCTTGTTAGAATTGTTCTAAACTAATTTTAACACGGATAAAGATTTCATGAAACCGGTTGCAAACCTCAAATAATCATGCTACCATATTCATAGATTTAAATATATGAATGGAGGTGATGTGATGAGTGAAGCACCTATTAGTGAGGCACAGCAACTTGCGTTGGATGAATTCGTTTCAGATATTGACGTTTTAAATGCACTATCTGATTCAAATCGACAAAAAATCATAATTTTATTAGGTTCACATTTAAAACATGGATTGACGGTTACAGAGTTAGTCGAAAATATGAGTTTGTCTCAACCAGCAGTCTCGCACCATTTGAAGATCTTAAAACAGGTTAAGATTGTTGGATCAACTAAACATGGGTTGCAGAATACTTACCATTTAACATTAGATAACACATTGGAAAAGCTGGAACGCTTGGTGGCTTTAATCAGAGCGTCCCTTCAGAATATTGAAGATTAGATAAGGAGTGAACGAGTATGGCAAAAGCATATATGATTGGAACTGGAATTGGTAATCTTGCTGCTGGAATCTACTTAATCAGAGACGGTGGATGGAGTGGCGACCAAATCACAATGTTTGGTCTCGAAAAGCATGGTGCTAATGATGGTGCAACCGTTGCTAACTATGAAGACGAGTATGGCAACAAGAGTTTATCAAATAACAAAGGCTACCTAGCTAAAGGTGGCCGGATGTTGAATGAAGAGACGTACGAAAACCTCTGGGATGTATTAAGAAGTGTTCCATCATTGGATAATCCTGGACAGTCTGTTACAGATGACATTTTAAACTTTGACCATGCTCATCCAACCCATGATGTAGCTCGTTTAATGGACAAAATTGATGGGGTTCGTAATCAAGGCGACAAGAAAGATTATTCACACATGCAATTTGATAATAAAGATCGCATGTTGTTAACTAAATTGATGTTGATGCCTGAAAGTAAAGAAAATAAGCTTAATAATGTCAGCATTGAAGAATGGTTCAAAGACAGTCCACACATGTTCACAACTAATTTCTGGTACATGTGGGAAACAACCTTCGCTTTCAAGAAAGAAAGTTCGGCGATGGAACTTCGTCGTTACATGAACCGTATGATTCTGGAATTTAGCCGAATCAACACTTTGGAAGGTGTTACGAGAACACCATACAACCAGTATGAAAGTATCATTCTTCCAATGCGTAAATACTTGGAAGACCAAGGTGTTCATTTCGTAAACAACCGTAAGATTACTGCATTCGACTTTAAAGACACAGACCTACGTGATGATATCGTGGTTACGGGTCTTGAGTATGAAGATGTTGATGGTGAAAAAGAAAAGGGTGTTATCAAGGTTGATGAAAATGACTTTGTATTTGATACCAATGGCTCAATTACAGATAGTTCATCAATGGGTGATTTCGATACACCAGTTACAGAAAACATGGAATATGCACCAAGTGCTAAGTTATGGAAGCAAGCTACAGAACACTTCTACAATTTAGGAACACCTGATAAGTTCTTTAATGATCGTGCTCAAAGTGAATGGTTCAGCTTTACAGTTACAACTAACAACCATTACCTATTGAATCAAATCAGCCGGATTACACAACAAGAGCCAGGGAATGCGTTGAATACTTGGGTTGATAGTAATAATTTGATGTCAATCGTTGTTCATCATCAACCACATTTCAAGGCTCAAAAGGAAAATGAGACCGTCTTCTGGGGCTACACAATGTTCCCACGTAAGAAGGGTGACTATGTTGACAAGACCATCATGGAAATGACGGGTAAAGAAATCCTTCAAGAATTGCTTGGTCATTTATCAGAAGTTGATCCTGCTGCTGACAACATTGAAAATCATGAAGCTGAAATTATGGATAGTATTGTAAACGTCATTCCGGTTTACATGCCATATGCTAGTGCATTATTCAATCAACGTGCAATTGGTGATCGTCCTGATGTTGTACCAAAGAATTCTAAGAACTTGGCATTCATCAGTCAATTCGTTGAAATGCCATTTGATATGGTATTTACAGAACAGTATTCAGTTCGTGCCGCACAAATCGCGGTTTACCACTTCATGGGTATTCCTGATACAGAATTAACACCAGTTCATCATTACGAGAAGGATCCCAAAGTCTTGGCTCGTGCAACAAGAACTATGTTCAGATAAAAATAATAAGAGTTAATAAAAATGCCAACCTATGACTGAGAGCGTAGGTTGGCATTTCGTTTATTCAATTTGTTTACCATCAATAACAAGGGTATCGATATGTTTTGCAACTTGATCTTTTTCATCAGGCAATTGCATATAGTCACCATACATTCGATTTAAGATTTGATCGTAATGTTTAGGAATCGCAACTTCAATTGATTCAAATTTGTGAGTTGTAAGTTCGTATACTTCTTTTTGGCTCATGACTTCCATATTGTAGGCATACTGAGAAGCATAGTTTTTATAATGATGGAAAGGCTCATGCTCATACAAGCGCATGATATTTTCACGCTTTTCCTTCATATTAGCCACTGTCATGAATAAATTGAGTGATTTATCTTCCGGATCCTTTCGGAAAGGTGTCCGGACCACGTTATAACCTAAACGAAGTAGGATTGTTGTGTCATAGAATTTGAAACGGTTGTAGACTGCTTGACGTACTTCTGGTTGATGCGGAATTTTATCCAGTGGAAAAATGTCCACAAATACACCTTTACGAGCGTCATTCACATTATTCTTTTCTTCGATATAGGTATTTGTATCAAGAATCTTCATATAACTAAATGCAAAATTTGGATCTGTATCAGCTGTTTGCATGAAGTAGTGGGTGTGCTGAAGTTCTACTGGTGCCACACGTACAAATTCATTATAATTTCTACGCGTCATACCTAAATCGACATCGTCGTCCCAAGGAATAAAGCCGTCATGTCGAATCGTACCTAGCAATGATCCACCAATCATAAAGTATTCAATATGATGTTTCTTACAAATATCGATAATTAATTTAAGAGTCCCAAGTTCAACCCGATGTAACTGTTCAATTTGTGACAAAATAAGTGGTCCTTTCTAAACGTTTTCTATGTGTTAATTGTAACATCTAAAGAAAGTTTTACCATCCGTTAAATTAGTTGACTTTTGTTTTGTAAGTATCTATTATATGGCTATGCTTTAATTAAAAGGGGGAACCGAAGATGCGCAGAACAAAGAATGCTTTATTAGATTATTTACTAAAGAACCTAGAAAATTCTGAACTTGTAGACCGTCTATTGGATCGATTACAGAGTCAGGGTCAATTAGCACTTCGCCCAATTCCAATCGAAAACAATAAAAATCGTAAGTAAACTCAGTATGATATACTGAAGATACACTTATGGGGTCGTTATGGATTCGACAGGTGTGGGTTGTACCGTGATTGCACTTCGTAGGTCGCGTCTACGTTAAAACGCTCAGTTTATTATAACTGCAAAAAATAATAACAATTCTTACGCTTTAGCTGCTTAATACCAGCTTAACGTAGATCCGTCTAGTCTTGCCCGTGGGCTAGTAGCGGGTCCTAAATGAAACGGGCTTGCGCTAATCTTTTACGTTTGGAAAGTTTAGAAGAGGATCATCAAGCTAGCTTTACATGAAAGCCCTGCTATGCGGCGTTTTGTATCGCGAAATTTAAATAGTATAGATATGAGTGTAGATATTACGGTGGCAACATGCTTGGACGCGGGTTCGATCCCCGCCGACTCCATTTTTAACATTTAGAAAAAGCTGGTACATTTAGAGCACAACCGCTCTAATGTATCAGTTTTTTTAATGGCAATAAGATTCTAAGTAAGAAATTTAATTTAATATCGTGGTAGGTAGGGATGTATGTTACTCATTATAGTTGACATAAATGTATTTTTATCGTTTTTTAATGATTGAAGTAAAAGACAAAATTTATTTTGTCTATTGGAGTTCAATTCTTTTTAAAGTAGTAAAATTGAGTAGTGAAGTATTTCAGGAGAACTTTTATAGGTATTTAATGGTGTTAGATTTATTAAATGAATTGAATTAGAGGTGGAGTAAAAATGAAAAAAACCACTTTCATCGGAGACATTCATGGTGCAGTTGATGATTTAAAAACTTTACTAAATGATTCCGTGATAACTGAAAATAAGATAGTTTTTTTGGGAGATTATATTGATGGTATGGGGCAAAGAAAGTTTTTTGATCATACTGAAAATTCTGTAGTAGATTCAATAGGTGTTTTAGATATAGTTATGAATCGAGTTAACAATAATGATGATACTGCATTATTGGGTAACCATGATAATTTTTGGATTCAAACTGCATGGGGAAATGAATTTGAAGCCAAGTTGTGGCGCATAAATGGTGGTAATCAAACTTGGAGACAGTTAGGAATTCATAGTAGTAATTTAGATGTTGTGGAAGAAATGTTGAACCAAGGTGACCTAAAAAAGTATACAGATTTTTTAAATAGTCTGCCGTTAACTTGGAGTAATAAAAATATTTTAGCTGTTCACGCAGGTTTACTTTGGGACGGAAAACTAGATGAACAAGATAGAAATGATTTAATGTGGATTCGTGATGACTATTATTTCGATGGTACTAATCGACCTAACAATTGGCACAAAAACTCACTTGGTAAAGTGATAGTGACAGGTCATACGCCAGTCCAAACAATGCCATTTTATGATATGGGTAAGGGATATATTAAAATGCAAGCGGATAGTGAAGATGTGCCACGCTATTTGATTGATTCTGGCAGTCGTTCATCAGAGTTTGATGGCGGAATTTTTGCACTTACTTTGAATGAAGACGGATCTATATTTCAGATGAAAAGAGCAATAAAAGGAAAGCTATTTGACGGAAACAAGAAAATTTCTGAATCGGTGGTTGAAGATATTAGATAGAAAATAAATTGGTGATTAACAGTGTTGTAGGACGTGTTCTCATACGATTTCGGTTGAGTTCAGTGTATAATCAGTCGGGAAATGGTAATTAGAGCGTGTGTGAATATTTAAAATATATTAGGAGTTTAAGTGAATGAATAAGTTAGTTAAATATATAGCGATTGCTGTATCAGCACTATCAATCGGTAGTATTGTAATGATAAGTAGTGATAATTCTGTCAATGTAATTGCATCAAATAAGACATTGCATTCTCAGTATCGCAATCGATACCATCGAGAAGGAAATAAACTGTATTATTTTGATAGTAATGGTAATGCGATAACTGGCCTACGTTACTACGGCAATAATAAATTAGAATATTATGGATCAGACCATGTGCAATATCGTAATCGATATTACCGAGATGGAAATAAGCTGTATTACTTTGGTAGTAATGGCGATGCAGTCACTGGTTTACGCTACTATGGCAATAACAGATTAGAATATTATGGGTCTAACCATGTACAATATCGTAATCGATATTACCGAGATGGAAATAAATTATATTATTTCGGCGGTAATGGTGATGCAGTAACTGGCTTACGGCACTACGGCAATAACAAGTTAGAGTATTATGGGGCTAATCATGTGCAGTATCGTAATCGATACTATCGAGATGGAAATAATTTGTATTATTTTGGTGGTAATGGTGATGCAGTAGTCGGTTTACGGCACTACGGCAATAACAAGTTAGAATATTATGGATCAGACCATGTGCAGTACCGTAATCGATATTATCAAGATGGAAACGTGCAATATTACTTTGGAAGTAATGGAGATGCTGTTAATAAGAAAGAACCTAACAAGCCTGTAGTTGCAAGCTCGAAGGTTTTAGGTGTTAAGTACATTAGCCAAGAAGCTGCTGGTGCTCCTATGGGTTGTGAAGCTGCAAGTACATTAGAGGCTTTACATTATAAAGGCAAAGCTACAAATTATGATCTAAAGCACTTTATAAAGACTATGCCAGTAGCAAAGAATGGTAATCCATATCAAGGATTCGGAGGAACTCCTTTCCGTGTAACATATGGTATTTATCAATCCATTTTTCCATCTGCACTCACTCCTTGGGTACAACGATTTAGTAGCGCTAAGAACATTAGTGGCACTAATGAACAAGGAATTATAAACTCAGTAAAGGATGGAAAGCCAGTCGTTAGTTGGATTACTTTAAACTATCGTACTGCTGTTTGGGATAAATATAACTGGGGTTATGGAGTAGATAACGCTCATGTCGTTACCGTTGACGGCTATAATAAGAATTCGTTTCATATTGTGGATCCAGAGAATGGTGTCTACTGGATTAGTAAGGCTTCGTTTATGCGGTCTTACAATTATATGAAATTTGCAGTGTCGGTTGGATAAATCTAACCATAATATACCTGATTTGAGTCAAAATATATTTTTGTGTTACACATATTTTGCAAGAAAAAGAGAACTAATAGAACACTAAGGCCCTAACTACTTGGAATAGTTTGGGTCTTTTGTTATGCTATTTTGTTAGTGGGTGGGCTGATTAAAGCCACAAGAAGTGGGAAATGAAAACACTAAGCACCCACAATCTTTTGTGAGTTTTTGTTATAATCAGAGTACAAAAAAAACAGCAGTTACAAAACTACTGTTTCCTTGCCATATTATTTTCTTAGAAAATATTTAACTAAGTCATAAATGACACAAGATAATACATTTAGTAAGATAGTAATACAGCATGTAAATAATGTGTTCAATGGAGTTTACCTCCAGTGATGTACTATTTCTGATGGTCGGTCAGATTTTAACGTACATCTTTTACATTGTATCAGAAGTTGATATAAAGTAGATACTTGCTTTTTATTATGTAGCTGTTACAATATCTATGTAAATAAGTTCAGTGGCGTTTACTTCTAATAAGATTATCTTGGTCGGATAATCTAGTAACGTCTTCGGTGTTGTCAGTGTTGTCCGACAACACTTTTTTTGTACTCTTAAATATAAAAACCACTAACATTAAAGTCAGTGGTAACTACACCCTCGTGATATTCAATTATTAGATAGGGTTAGCCAAAAGGTTAGCCAAAAAACATAAGTGTTGCCATAAACGTTGATATACTGGGAAGTATGAAACGTAAGTACAAACCCCGCCGACTCCATTTTAGTAAGTACCAGAACATTTTAAAAAATCAGGAATGCCTTTATACCGGCGTTCCTGATTTTTTGTTTTATATGAAAAGTACTGGAAAATCAAACAAGTTTACATGGTAATATTAAGTGAGCGCGGGTAGAAATGTAGGACATCTAACCGCTTATTGAGATTTAAAATGTAATAAACATAACATTTTAAATTGTGATGTCAGCTAATATTTAGAGCCTAAATTTCATATCTTTTACTTACATAATTAAAATAACGTGCTAAATATACAGATGAGTATGGCTGTTATCATAAGGTTAAAGTAAACTTAAATAATATATATTTTGGGAGAAAGTTACTAATGATGGTGAATATTAAAAATATACTAATTGAAATGTTTGATTGGTGTAAAAATATGGTTCTTTCATGGGATCCTAATTGGGTAAGTGGAATCGCTACAGTATGCGCAACTATTATTTCGTTTGTTGCTATTAGAATGACACTGAACCAGATAAAGAATGAGCAGAGAATACTTCCAGTTTTTCAGGTCACATCTAATATAGATTCAGTGAACCTGCTGGTTGATGATATTGGATATTATGTTAGAGGTTTTAACGATAGCCGCACTACTTATATGGTTAATTTTCAAGGAATGTTTTTGAAGCAATATTGGTATGTGAGATTTGTTAAAAATAGACTTAATAGCATAATAAAAAATCATCCATATTCTTTTGTAGCACAGCAGGCAATAAAACTGAATAATAAATTGTGCGGTACTGGGATCCCTTTTAGGAGTAATGGAAATCCATATCTAAAAAATAATGATCATTTTTTGGTAGTGAAGCCAAATGAAAAAATGCCAGAGTTGTTTATTAAACAAAAAGAACTTATCGAGAGAGCTAGTAAGCTGATTTTTATGAATGGGTGGAAGTCCACAGTTTGGGGAAACCAAACAATCAAGCTTTCTTTTCAATTTTTACTGCATAATGGTCTGACCGTTTCAACAAGTATAAAGATAACTAGTCCATCGGCAATGCATGAAAATATTATGCATTCCCTAAAAATGTTGGAGCAATCTAATGAAAAAAATTAGAAATAGTTGAAAAGAAATATTGCTTTTTTTAATAGTATTATGGATGTAAAAATAAAATAAGGAAAACAGTAAACTTTTGTATTGAATGGTATGCAACTGAGGAGCTGTTTTTAAGAGGTATAGTAATGGAAAAAGTTAATGAGAAAGAAATTGAAAATTGTATAAAAAAGTTTATTCATTCTGATGATAAAAACTTATTAATCAGAGGATACTTTGATATTGATAAACTAGTAGCTGTCCTTAGTAGTGTGTACAATGAAGAAGAGGTAAATCAATTATTGTTGGTTCTTGGTGACACAAGCGTTAAAGATGTTCCTAGATTGTTCAATCCGGCTTTTATACAACCAAAATTTAAAAATGTTAAATTAGATACGAAAAAATATAGATTTCCTAATGCGGAAGGTGTATTTACAAAGTGGAGAAGTCATATTAATGGTGTTTTTGGTGCTGGTAAAGACCTTGCTATTTTTTATCCTGTAGAAGGTGTTTTATTTAATTCAAATGATACAGATAAATTTAAGAGTACATTGAAAAATTCTCGAGCTAAGAAGAGTATTCTTATAACTACGAACGACTTTAGTAATCTTACTAAAAAGTTATACGATTCTGTTGATGAAGTTATTATTTTTGATAGCTCAAATGCTAATGAAAATAATAAAGAGTTACTAAAAGTAATACATAGAAATTTTGAATTCGATAAAAGAGAATTACCATACTAAAATTAGATAAACATATTTAAGCCAATCAATACAGTTTCAAGTATATTACTTTTTACACAATTTTTAGAGCTTCTTCAATTCATCCGCCCCATAATACATCTGCTGAGTCCCACTAATCCGAACTAAATATTTTTCACGTTTCTTATCAAAGAATACAATCGTGCCAACCCATTTAGTTTTAACGACAGTAACAGTATCACCAATTTTAAATTCATTCATAATAAAACCTCCAATTTAAATACGTATTTTATTCGGGTACGTATTTTATTTACTATAATTATAATATTTAAATTGTTACTATAATAGGGTATAAGATAATAATTTAAGTGGGTACTACTATGGATAATAAGCTGACAAATAAATTAATCAGGAAGTATTTCCAAATGTGGTTAGATAAATCAAAATGTGACTATAGTTGAATGGCATTTTGCATGTACGCAAGATAACGAGGATTCTTCGTTTGATGGTGTATCGATTATTAAGTTTAAAGAGGATCTAATCAGTGAAGTATCAGAGTTTGAAAGTAAAGATACTCACAGGAGACCATATAAAAAATGAGTGGTAGGTAATATGAATAAACCAGACTATATCAAATGGATTAGACAACAAGTGGGCCATCAAGAAATAATTCTTAATTTTGCAGGTGGTATTGTAACTGATGATTCAAACCGGGTTCTCTTACAAAAGCGCAGTGACAAACTAGCTTGGGGATTGCCAGGAGGTGCAATGGAATTAGGAGAGTCTGCAGTTGAAACTGTTCAGCGTGAATTAAAAGAAGAGGTTGCTTTAGATGTTGAGGTAGGTCAGCTCTTTGGAGTTTATTCCAAATACACGGACAGTTATCCCAATGGTGATCAGGCACAGACCATTTTGTTAGTATATAAAATTAAATCATTTAAAAAGTTGGCACAAAAGCCAGTTGATGAAACTCTAGATTTAAAATGGTTTACGAAAAATGAAATCAATGACCTACAGATTGTAAATCAACAGCATCGCGATGTTTTGAACGACTATTTTAGTGGTAATTCCAATATATCTAGATAAATAAAAACTAATAATTGTCAGTTGGAAATCGCACAACTAGCAACTATTAGCTTTTTTAATTTAAACTATTTCAGCTCCAAGGCTATTTTTAAAATGATCTAACGCCCATTCTTGACCATGTTCTGTGAATGTTGCGACAGCATTTTTATGAATCACAATTTTATAACCAAGGTTATATGCATCTACCGCAGTGTGGAGTACACATATGTCAGTACATACCCCGGCGAGATGAACGGTATCAATTTTACGTTCTCGTAGTCTTAAATCTAAGTCAGTTCCTGCAAAGGAACTATATCTGGTTTTATCGAAAGACCAGATGCGTGGATTATCTGTCTGACCATCAAACCACGATTGTAATTGGCCATAGTATTGGCGTCCCCAAGTATTGCGAACATTGTGAGGTGGGAAGAGCTTTGTTTCGGGATGATATGGATCATTTGGAGTATGAACATCGGTTGGTAGTAAAACCCAACGGTCCTGTTCTAAGAACTCATTGGCTAAGTTCATAATAGCTGGTTCAATATCTTGCCCGGGCTTACCACTTGTTAGTGCACCATCTGGAGCTACAAAATCATTTGTATAATCAATAATCAGTAATGCTTCATTTTGTGTCAAAATAATCATCTCCCTTTTATATGTAATATTATATCGAAATGTTTTCTGAAGATGTTGTGAGACGTCTAAGCACATTCTTTGACGATGAAATTAAGACAAGCTAAGATACGATTATGGAATTCAGGAATTACATCCCAGTTATTATTTAAATAGGAGCGTGATTATTATGACAGTTAAACAATATGGTATTGTAGTGCATCATGAAAATATGGGTGGTGTGCGTGGAATCCCGAAACGTTGGGATACTGTAGAATGGTTCGATGGCAAAATGGAACGCAATGAGCGTCATGTTGGATTATTAAGAGATAAATTTAATGGTACTAGTGAATACCAGCAAAATAATTCCGGTATTCAAGAAACCCAAACCTACCATAAGATTAAAAAGGAACTATAACTATGAATACAGAATAAGTGATCACCGTGGATGAAAATCTAACGGTGATTTTTTTTACTACTAAATACTAGTATCGATGTACTAATTACTGCATAATGAAGTTAATAACAATAGTGGGGTAGAGAATATGAATGAAAAAGAATTTGCGGAATATTTAGATCAGAATTCAAATGTCAGGGATAAGTTTAGTGAGAAGGCAATGGATTACCAAATCCAATTGAATGATGAAAGAGCATTTGCCAGACAATGGAATGAAGCCGAGATGAACAGAGCCGTTGATAAAATGTACCAACAGTTCTTAGATAGTGTCTATGAGAAAGTACAATCAGGAGTTGATACTGCACATCGTGATGACGAGCAATCCTGGATTAATTTTATGGATTCAAATGATATTTTAGATAGTTTAGAAGATTCAACTTCAGAGCTTGAATTTGCTTAATAATGTTTTTTTCTACTATAGAATGGTGTTGGTTTAGGTGAAGCATAAAGAACAGGAATAAATCTTAGACAGTACAATGCAGACAAACCCACTATTATATTGATGAATTTCAACATGCTGTAATTTTGAGTACCAACCAAAGTTTCAATTAGGTTTAAATTGATCGTGCCCACTAATAAGCAATTTAAACCAGCCAAGATTAAAATAGTTAGAACTATGACATCGAATTTTTTCATTACATGGTTCCTCCTTCTGTAGTTACCACTATGATAAGAATCTTTACAGAGCGAGGCAAAGATTCTGCTTATTATTGCAGTAAGTAGTCCAAAGAATAAAGCAAATGTGATAATATTGAATCAATATTAAAAATAACAAAGCCATCACCGGGTGGCAAAAAGCTGTTAACAATTCCGTTAGGTCATTGAAGGAATTGTTAGGAGCTTTTTTATTTTATATAGGAGGAATTTGAAATGAATTGGATTTATTTAGTTGTTGCAGGATGTTTTGAAGTTGTTTGGGCAAGTACGATGAAACTCAGTGAAGGATTTACTAAGCTGAATTATGATGTTTACACAGTAATAGGGATGATTTTAAGCTTCGTTTTCTTGTCGCAAGCTACGAAATCGTTGCCGTTGAGCGTTGCATACCCCATTTGGACCGGAATTGGAGCGGTCGGATCGATTGTTGTAGGGTATGTTTTCTTCAAAGATCAGGTTTCAAATTGGACTTGGGTATTTATTTTATTGCTATTAATTAGCATAATTGGGATCAAAATCACCTCAAAAAGCTGATTTTAGAAGTTAAAAAACATTATTTTAAATCTTTTCTTTACAAATGGAGCTTTTTTGAATTTATTTTTTTAAAATGAGAATGCTATGTTAATAGGCTAGATTTGAGTAAATATTACTGAATATTACAACTCTTTACAAAAAACGGCTAAATTACGTGAACTGCAAAATATCTCTGTAATGTTCATGTTGTAAATTATAGACATTGATAAATCACAAGCGTTTTTAATTAAAGGAGATTATTATTTTTATGACAAACACAAGTAAACTTTCAAAACTAGCAATTGCATTGATTTCAAGTGCTACTCTAGGTTCAGTTATGTTGGCAGGTAACAACAGCAAAGTAAATGCTGATGAAATCTACACAGTTAAAGCTGGAGACACATTATCAGAAATCAGCGCAAAATTTGGATTGAATGATTACAATGGTTTAGCTAAATCAAATCACATTAAAGATGTTAACGTAATCGAAGTTGGCCAAAAATTAGTTATTACTGATAACGGTAATGTTAAACAAGCAACTACAAAGGATGTTCAAACACTTCCAGAAGTTGACAAGTCAGCTAACAACACACAATCAAATAACTCACAAAAACAAGCACCTGCACAACAAGCACCTGCTCGTACACAAGCTGCAACAAACAATGCTTCAACAACAAATGTTGGT
The DNA here is from genome assembly GCF_001437605.1 of Pediococcus argentinicus. GTDB lineage: Bacteria > Bacillota > Bacilli > Lactobacillales > Lactobacillaceae > Pediococcus > Pediococcus argentinicus. The sequence continues at coordinate 17,780 of NZ_JQCQ01000020.1, read as the reverse complement.
GGTTCAGCAAGCTCAGTAGCTAACGCAATGGCTGCTAAGACTGGTGTTTCAGCATCAACATGGCAACGTATCATCATGCGTGAATCAGGCGGTAATGGTAGCATCTCAAATGCATCATCAGGTGCATACGGTTACTTCCAGTTACTTGGTCATGGTGAACATGCTGGCATGAGTGCTGCAGAACAAGTAAATATGGCTGCTAGCGTATACCATGCACAAGGTATGGCAGCTTGGGGCGAATAATAGCTTTTAAAAAACGACCTGTTGGTCGTTTTTTTTTGCCCTTTTTTTCTTAAATGTTAATGTCAATTATCCTATAACCCTAGGATTTACCAGTGGTGTAGCATATACTAGTGGTTAGAACGAGTTGAAGGGATTTAGTATTATGAAAATTTTAATGATCGAAGATAATAAATCAGTTTCTGATATGATGGGAATGTTTTTTAAGAAAGAACAGTGGACTGTATCTTTTGCCTATGATGGTAATTCTGCGATTGATATTTTTAAAGAAGATCCTGAAGGATGGGATATTGTAACGCTGGACTTAAATTTGCCTGGTAAAGATGGTATGGAAGTTAGCGCTGAATTACGTCGTCTTTCAAAGACAGTCCCCATCATCATGTTAACGGCTCGAGATTCAGAAAGTGATCAAGTATTAGGACTTGAAATGGGTGCTGATGACTATGTTACAAAACCTTTTAGTCCAATTACGTTAATTGCTCGTATGAAGGCGTTGCATCGCAGAGTTCGAATGGGGCAAGAAGCTAATGATACAGAAGAAGAACCACGTACGAATAAATATGATGTTCGGACGGACCATTTCAGATTAAGCTCAATTACACGTGAAGCATATTTAAACGACAAATTAATTCCTAATTTAACACCAAAGGAATTCGATTTATTGAAGACGATGGCACAAAAACCTCGCCAAGTCTTTTCGCGTGAGCAATTATTACAGATGGTTTGGGATTATGAGTATTACGGAGATGAACGAACAGTCGATGCGCATATTAAAAAGCTTCGTCAAAAGATTGAAGAAGTGGGACCACAGGTTGTTCAGACCGTTTGGGGAGTTGGATATAAGTTTGATGACAGTAATCTAGGAGATTAATTATGAAACTAGTTTATCAACAAATGGTTGCCTTTTTGATTGTTACGTTATCAACTTTGTTAGTTCTCGGACTGATCTTTATTCGTTTTTCGACAAACATGGTTTACCGTAATAAATGGTCATCGCTTGAGGGCTATGCTGACAGCCTGTACCAACAGTCCATTGTTACTGATCCAATGACCGGCAATTTAAAAGCTGTTCAGATTTCTGGATTACAGAACAGTGAAAAATTATTAACTGATCAACGAGTGCATTTTACAATTTACTTGCAGAATAATGTGATTGCTTATCCAAAACAGAATATTTCTCCCAAGATTAACAAAGAACAGTGGGCTAAGCTGAGAAAAGGAAAGGTTGTAACTAGCAAGTCTGATACCAAGCAATTTTCCGCAGGTCGTGTTCGTCCAATGACGGAAGTTATGAAGCCATATTTGAATAGTAAACGACAGGTTATTTGTGTTATTTCTGTTGGTTCTCCGGTTTCAAATATTCAATCAGATGTGCAGAAGATTCGATATAATTTGTGGATTGCGGCTGGCTTCTCAGCATTGGTAGCCGTGATTGCAGCGTTCTTCCTATCACGTTATACAGCTAATCGAATTAATAGATTACGTGCGGCAGCCCATAAAGTTGCTAATGGTGATTTCGATGTAACAGTGCCAACTGGTGGTCGTGATGAAATTCATGATTTGAGTGTTGATTTCAACCGAATGTCAAAGTCCTTGAAGACTTCTAACGCTGAAGTACAAAGACAAGAACAGCGTAGACGAGAGTTTATGGCAGATGCTGTGCATGAAATGCGGACACCTTTAACTACTATTAATGGAATTTTAGAGGGCATGCAGTACGGTGCATTGCCGGAAGATAGTCAGGAAGAAAGTATTGAGTTGATGCAACGCGAAACTAAACGACTGATTAGATTGGTTAATGACAATTTAGATTATGAGCGAATCAGAACGAATAGTATTACTTTGAATAAGACTAATATCAATATAAAAGAAGTTGTAGATCGAATTTATAGTCAAATTAAGAATAAGGCTGATGAAGTTCATGATGATCTCATAGTGACTGTTGATCCAAATTTAACGGTTCTTGCAGATTACGATCGGTTTGTTCAAATTATGTTCAATATCATTCAGAATGCAATTCAATTTACCAGTGATGGAAAGGTTGAAGTTTCTGGTAGTGCTGATGATAAAAATACGGAGATTGTTATTAGTGATACCGGAATTGGTATGAGCGAAGAACAGTTACAAAATATTTGGGAACGGTACTATAAGGCTGATGCTTCAAGAATGCAGACAAAAGGTGAGTCAGGACTTGGAATGGCAATTGTTCATCAATTAGTCAAAGCTCACGATGGAACTATAAAAGTATCAAGTGAAGTGGGGCGTGGAACCACGTTCAAACTTACATTTCCTATTGCTAAATAAGAATTAAAAGATAACAAAAAAACCAACGCCTAAGCGTTGGTTTTTTAATTTGAATTAACAAATTATTATAGTGAAGGTGTACCGAACCATTCGATACGGCTTTCAACTGTATCCTTGATAGCTTTTGCACCTGGTGCAAGAAGCTTACGAGGGTCAAAGCCTTTTTCGTCGTTTTGGTCATGTCCTTCTTCAATGTACTTACGAGTAGCTTTAGCAAAAGCAACTTGGCATTCAGTATTAACATTAACTTTAGCAATTCCGAGTGAAATAGCCTTTTGGATTTGTTCCTTAGGAATACCTGAGCCACCATGTAATACAAGTGGTGTTTCAACTTCAGCAGCAATTTCTTGCAAACGGTCGAAGTTCAAACCTTTCCAATTGTCAGGGTAAAGACCATGAATGTTACCAATACCGCAAGCTAAGTAGTCAACGCCTGTTGCTGCAAGTGTCTTAGCTTCTTCAACGCTAGCTAATTCACCTTCACCAATAATACCGTCTTCTTCTCCACCAATTGAACCAACTTCTGCTTCAACTGAGATACCTTTAGCATGTGCTAATTTAACGATTTCTTTTGTCTTTTCCAAGTTTTCGTCGAATGGAAGATCATGACCATCGAACATAACTGAGTTGTAACCAACTTCGATACATTCTTTAGCAGCTTCGTAGTTACCATGGTCTAAATGCATGATAACTGGAACTGTAATGTTCATTGACTTCATAGTGTCTTGAACTAAGTGTAAACAAAGTTCGTATCCACCCATATACTTAGCAGCACCCATTGAAGTTTGGATAAGAACTGGAACGTTCTTTTCTTGAGCAGCGCCTAAAATTGCACGTGTCCATTCAAGGTTGTTAGTGTTGAAAGCACCAACAGCGTAATGACCCTTGCGGGCAGCAGCAAATGTTTCTGTACCATTAATTAATGACATAAAACTGGTTCCTCCCGAAATATATATTGTGCAATACAAGATTGCATTGCTTTTTTGCAACGTTTTTATTTTAACACAAAATAATTGACTTTTATATGTGAATTTAAAGATTGAATGAAGTGGGCTAGTCCAAAAAAAATAACTTTATCGTGCAAAACAGTTGTGGCAAGCTATTTGCGTAATTATATAGAAACAATTTTATGTATATCAATTTAGATGAATGAAAAAAAGCTGTAAATCCGTTTTCAAAACTGTTAAAATAGTTTTTTGTCTAATAGAGAGAGACAACTATGTAATAGAGAGAATTAGGAGAATTGAGAAAATGGGTATTATAATCGCATTAATTCCTGCCATTATGTGGGGAAGTATCGGCCTTATTAGTGGTCGTTTAGGTGGTAGTGCTGCTCAACAAACGATGGGAATGACAATGGGTGCTGTAATTTTCGCAGCAATCACAATTGTTCTTTATCAACCAGCACTAACAGGTAAGGTTTGGATTGCAGGTTTGATTTCTGGATTGTTCTGGGCTGTTGGACAGTTCAATCAGTTTACTTCTATGAAACACATTGGTGTTTCAAAAACTGTTCCTATTTCCACTGGTCTTCAATTAGCTGGAAATGCACTTGCCGGAGTTTTAATCTGGCATGAATGGACTTCAGGCCATATGATTTTGGTCGGAACTATTGCCGTTATTACATTAATAGTTGGTGCAACATTAACTTCATTAAAAGATAAAAGCGATAAAGGTGGCAGTCGCTCAGACGAGAACATGTCTGCTGGTGTCCGTGCCTTGGCAATTTCAACTGCTGGATATATCGGTTACACAGTTGTAATCCGGTTTGCAAACGTTGATGCTAAAGCTGTTATCTTACCACAAGCAATTGGAATGTTAATTGGAGCAATCCTATTCGTTATTGCAGCCAAGGAACAAAAAGAAATCCTTAAACCTCATACATTTGCTAATATCATTACTGGTTTAGCATGGGGTATTGGTAACATATTTATGTTCTTGGCTATTCCAAGTGTCGGATTAGCTATTAGTTACTCATTGGCACAAGCCGGAATTGTTATTTCAACCTTTGGTAGCATCTGGTTATTGGGTGAACATAAGACTCACCGCGAAATGCAATTCGTTATCATTGGCTCAGCGCTAATCATTATTGGTTCAACGTTACTAGCTACTATGAAATAGAAATTTATGCAAGCTTTTATCCTTAGATTTAATAAGGATGAAAGCTTTTTCTTTATTTTATAAAAAAAACGAACTAATTATCACAAAAGTTAATTTGGTATTGTATAATAGATAAGAAATCTTAAAAGAGAGAGGTAGTTATTAATGGCACATATTTCATTTGATGGTTCAAACGTTTCCGAATTCGTTCATGAAAATGAGCTTTCAGAAATTCAACCACTTGTTACTGCAGCAGACAAAGAATTAAGAGATGGTACAGGCGCTGGCGCTGATTTCCGTGGATGGATCAATCTTCCTTCTGATTACAATAAAGAAGAATTTGCTCGCATCAAGGAATCAGCAGCTAAGATTCGTAACAATTCAGAAATTTTTGTTGCAATCGGTATCGGTGGTTCTTATTTAGGAGCTCGTGCTGCAATTGATTTCTTAAATAACACTTTCTATAACTTATTATCAAAAGACGAACGTAAGGGAGCACCACAAGTTATCTTCGCTGGTAACTCAATTAGCTCAACTTACTTAGCTGATGTTCTTAACTTAATCGGCGACCGCGACTTTTCAATTAACGTTATTTCAAAATCAGGTACAACAACAGAACCTGCTATTGCATTCCGTGTATTGAAAGAAAAACTAATCAAGAAGTACGGTGAAGAAGAAGCTAAGAAACGTATCTTCGCTACAACTGATGGTGCAAAGGGTGCTTTGAAGACTGAAGCTGATGCTGAAGGCTACGAAGAATTCGTTGTTCCTGATGATATTGGTGGTCGTTTCTCGGTACTTTCTGCTGTTGGTTTGTTACCAATCGCTGTTGCTGGCGGTGACATCGACCAATTGATGAAGGGTGCTGAAGACGCAAGTAAAGAATATACTGATGCTGATGTAACAAAGAACGACGCATACAAGTATGCTGCTTTGCGTAATATCTTATACCGTAAGGGTTACACAACAGAATTACTTGAAAACTACGAACCAACTCTTCAATACTTTGGCGAATGGTGGAAGCAATTGATGGGTGAATCAGAAGGAAAAGACCAAAAGGGAATCTATCCTTCATCAGCTAACTTCTCAACTGACTTACATTCACTTGGTCAATATATCCAAGAAGGTCGTCGTAACCTTATGGAAACCGTTGTTAACGTTGAAAATCCTAACCACGATTTAAACATTCCTAAGGAAGACCAAGACTTAGACGGATTAAGATATCTTGAAAGTCGCACAATGGACGAAGTTAACAAAAAAGCTCATCAAGGTGTAACTTTGGCTCATAATGATGGTGGCGTTCCAGTTATGAACGTTACAATCCCTGACCAAACTGCTTATACTCTTGGATACTTAATCTACTTCTTTGAAGCAGCTGTTGGTATCTCTGGTTACTTGAATGGTATTAATCCATTTAACCAACCAGGTGTTGAAGCATACAAAGCTAACATGTTCGCATTACTTGGTAAACCAGGTTATGAAGACAAGACAGCTGAATTGAATGCTCGTCTATAATATTTAACAAGACAATAAGAAAAGAGGAAATCCAATTGGATTTCCTCTTTTCTGTAGCTTGAATTAATTTAAGGCAGAATCTTTATTCAATGGTGAACGAACATAACCAGAAGGCATGCCCAAATCACGTTTAACTGATGAATCAAGCTTTTCACTATCAGCATCAGGTTGGACGAAGTCGTATAAGGATTTTAGAGTAGCTGAAAATTCGTGATGTTGTAAATAGAACTCACTAATTACTTTGCTAGTTTTAACAGCTGTTTCATTATAACTACGTTCATTAATCTTTGAATAAATGGATGATAGTGAGTTTTTGAGTTCAGTTTCTGAAACCAGGTCACTGTCATTATCAATATTAGTTAAATATTCGGTATATTGCTTAATTTTATCTATCATGAGATTTCCTCCGGTTATTCTATTAACGTTTACGTTAATAGAATAACTCTTTTCGATAAAGCAAGCAAATCTTTGAAACAAAAAAAGCCATCAAACATAAGTGTTTGATGGTTAGATTATTGATTGGCCATACTGGGCTCGAACCAGTAAATTACGGATTCAGAGTCCGCTGCCTTACCAATTTGGCGAATGGCCATTATTAAAAATCACCCGCACGGGGTTCGAACCCGTAGCTCCGCCTTGAGAGGGCGACGTCTTAAACCAATTTGACCAGCGGGCAAATTTACCTTTACTAATTTACTATAATAAATCGATTTCGTCAATAGGGTTACTGTTTTCAGTGGCTTTGAATATCTAAATACTTTTAGTAGCCATTTCATAGAAAATAAAGATATACTTAATCATAATAAGGTTTTGGGAGTAGATGCTTATGAGTAATATGTTTTTTGTTTTATTAATATTAATTGGCATTGTGGTAGCCACAATTATTCAAAATCATTGGAAGATGATACCTTTACCGATAATGTTTATTATTATCGGAGTATTTTTGTCAGTTATTCCACTGTATCAGCATTATATTTTTAATCCGTCTTTGTTTTTATTCTTAATAATCAGTCCATTACTTTATAACGATGCTCAGTCGGCATCAAGATATTGGATTGGACGTGGAGCGGTTAATATATTTTCTTTATCAATTATGTTAGTGATCGCGACCGTGGTGTTTGTCGGATTCGGAGTACATGCAATTTTCAAGTTCATTCCACTGGCATTAGCATTTGCACTCTGTGCGATTGTCACGCCAACCGATGCATCGGCGGTTAGTGCCTTTGCACGTCCCAATAAAAAGCTTCAAATTCCATTTACAATCCTACAAAATGAATCTTTATTTAACGATGCAACTGGATTTGTTATTTTTGATATTGCCCTGATTGCAGTAATTGGTGGTAGTTTTTCTTGGACTATGGCTTTGACCGACTTCATTTTAGAGTTCGCCGGTGGATTGTTATTTGGTGCAATCGTCGGCGCGTTGTTCCATATGTTGAGATCATTTTTAATCTCAATAAATGATGACAGTCCGTTAGTTATGATTTCAATTGAAATGTTAGTACCATTTTTGGTTTATTTTTTAGCAGATCATTTTCATTTATCAGGGGTACTAGCTGTTGTGGCAGCTGGCCTTGTTCAAGGAATGGAAAATGATAATTTGAGGTTATCGGCTTCACGAATGCAGTTAGTCCGAAATAATGCTTGGGAGATGGCTGAAGAAGCTTTAACTGGTGGAGTTTTTGTACTGTTAGGAATTTCATTACCAACCATTATTGAACGAATCTTTGCTAGCAATTCACAGCTATTACTACTGTTAGTTTTAGTTGCTGCAGTTGTATACACATTAAAACTTGTTATTCGACTGCTGTGGACACGTTATTTAGTTTGGATGCATTTACCAAGTAATCATCGTTGGAAAGACAGTTGGCTAATGGCAGTCAGTGGTGCGAGCGGAACCATCTCACTGTCTTTAGCATTTTTGTTACCTGAGGATTTAAGTTACAGTGGGGCGTTAGATCGTGATGCGTTAATTTTCATTGTTACTGTAGTTATTCTATTGAGTTTAACTATTGCGGCAGTGATTGTTCCAAAACTGACTAAACCAGAAGAAAATTCTGAAAAGATTAAACCCATTGAACAGTGGTCGCGTGAAATGATCATGGTGGCAATGGCTAAAATCAAGCATGAAAAGGATTATCCATCAGAAGTGCAAATTGTAACAGATGCTTTAAGTAGTCAATTACACCAGCATAAACGATCTAAGAGGAGAGAGAGAATTCGTCTTTTTAAATTAGGCCATGATGCGGAGTTAAAAGAATTAGAGCAGCAACACCGTCAAGGCAATATTACTGACGATGAGTATAAATACTATCAGGAGTTTATGGATCTCAGCCTATATACGGTTAATTTTAATTTAATCAGGAATATTTTATTAAGGATTAGATTTGGGATTCATATTGGTCGGCTGTATCAGGATGTTCACTCGGTCCAAGATATCCTATTTACATCTCCATTAATCGCAGAACAATACTACTGGAGACAACAGTTTGAGCTACATGGAGAGGACATTAAGCCGATTGAAGACTTTGGATACCGCGCTGTGATGAAAGTTCTGAGAGGAGTTCGAAAGGAGAATGGTAGTTCATCGGAGCTGCATGAAGTGCAGAGCTTCTATCAACAAAGGCATCGTCGATTGAATTTGCCACAACCTCAAGCGGCAGTGCTGTATCAACTTTTCTTGGAGGCTTTTCATACCGAATATGAATATTTCCAACAAGCACTTGTCGATGGACGACTTGATGTAGAAGTAGCAGAAGAACTTCAGCAAAATATTATTTACGATGAAATGGCTTATATTCAAAATCACACGGCCTTTATAGAATCAGAAGAACCGCATCATTTCACTCATAAAGATTAAAAAGCAGAAACCTAATTACTAGATTTCTGCTTTTTTAGTCGTTTGAAATAGATTGTTGTGAATCCGATTAATACTATTGCTGCTAAACCGATCGTTACGATAGTTGAAAATGAATCAACAGTTGCTGATACCTGCGTCCATGCATTTCCAGCAAAGTGTCCCAGTGAAATTAAAATAACATTCCAGATTAAAGTTCCAATTGTAGTTAATATTGCAAATTTGGATAATGACATCTTAGTCATACCAGCTGGGATAGAAATCAGACTTCTAACGACTGGTACAAATCTACCGAAGAAAACTGTTTTAGCACCGTGTTTAACAAAAAATTGTTCAGCTTTTTGAATATCCGCTTCTTTAAATCTTAGGAATTTACCAAGCTTACTGTGAACAAAGCGACTTAACCGAGTTGGTGTGAGCCAACTTCCGATTAAATATAAGGCAACGGCACCCAGCACGGCTCCAAGCGTGGCAGCAAGGGTACTTCCTAAGATAGTAAGATCTGAAGTTAAAGTGATAAAACCAGTAAAGGTTAAAATAACTTCAGAGGGAATCGGTGGGAAAATATTTTCTAAAGCAATTAAGATAATAATGCCTAAATAACCAAAGTCATTAATAATACTAAGTATTTGTTGTTCCATTAGGGGGTCATCCTCCGTCATAGTGGCGTATTATGGCTTCCATAATTTATTTACTATTATTCAGATTATTGATGCTAAAGTCTATTAAATTGATTAATGACTAAGAAAACTTAATAAATAAGAGAGTGGAGAAAAGGTGCTTTGGCTCTGAGCATAGCATAGGAAATCGGATGATTTGTATTTTGAATACTTTGATTTTCGTAGCTAAGCACAAGAGGCAGCCTTATTTCCCCGATTTATACTATATAGAGTCTATAAAAATACAAAAAAACTAGAAAAAATGAATTTTCTCTAGCCTTTGTTCTTAATATCTATTATTTTAACCTGATAATCACCAGCTGGAGCTTTAATCGATATGACATCATCAACCCGATGATTCAACAAGGCCTTTCCAAGTGGAGATGATAAGGATATTTTTGCTTGCTTCAAATCTACTTCTTGTTGACCGACAATTTGGTAGGTGACTTGATCGGCATCATCCAAAAACTCAACGGTCACGAAGTGTCCAAGTTTAACTTTATTAGTGCTAACAGGTGAAGCGACTACCTCAGCGTATTGAATTTTCTTATTCAAAAAACGAAGTCGACTTTCAAGATGACGTAAATCTCGTTTTGCAGAACTATATTCAGCGTTTTCAGATAAGTCGCCCAATGAGCGAGCGTGTTGCAGTGCTTTGATAAGAGTAGGGCGTTGCTCTTTGGTTGCTTCAACTTCTCTTTTAAGTTCTTGAAGTCCTGCTGGAGTAATTTGGTTTTGTTCATTGGACATGATTATTAAGAGAGCTTTCCATTTAAGAACTGGACTTCTCCTTGGCCAAAGCTCCAGTCGGCATCACTATTAACTGTTAAATTAATCATGATATCATCTGGAGAAATACCAGTCTTTTCATTTAAACGAGCTACTAGGTCACGGTAGAAGTTGACCTTTTGTTCTTCTGTTCGAGGACGAGTAGTCAAACTGAAAATTAAAACATCTTTAGTTCTTGAAAATCCTAGTCCGGTATCTAAAATTTGCATTTCTTCTGGGTCATGTTGATTTACAATCTGATAACGATCTCCGACAGGAGCACCGAAATCTTCCAACATAGTTTCGTAAGAAATATCTAGAATTTGTTTAATTTCTTCTTTTGAACGACCTTTAATCATATCGATGCGAATTAATGGCATAGTATTAACTCCTTTATAATTATTCTATTCGTACGTGAGTTCTAGCATATATTGATGTTTTCTCGTTATATGTGTAGTAGTGATCCAAACGGATTCTAGTCCGTGATCAATCTTTTTATTTTTTTGTTTGATTCTTTCTAACAAATCACCATTTTTAGCAACAAATTCATCAGCTAAACGGTCAACTAGTAGTGAGTCAGATGGAAAGTAAAATTCTGGATTGGATACTTTGACGGTGTCCGGAATTAAAATAGATACTACATTTGAATAACCATTACTGCTGAATGTTGCTAAATTCGGTTTACGATCAACTTGCCAAAGAACATTGTATAAAGCATCTGAATTGGTAGCCATTGATAAACCCTCTTTCTCTATCGACTATTGTATCAAAAATTACAAGTAAAAGTTATTGCAAATCATTTCTGTAAGAGTATAATTCATCATTATGACAGCGTGTCATCTAGGAGGTAATATGCCAACTAAAACCTTTTTTAATTTAAAAGCTGAGAAAAAAGAACGGATAATTCACGCAGCCAAAAGTGAGTTCTCACGCGTCCCATTTCAAGAGGCATCGATTAGTAGAATCATTGCTGATGCTGGTATTCCACGCGGTAGCTTTTATCAGTATTTTACAGATAAAGCCGATTTATATAGCTATTATTTTGGATTAATATTTGAAGACCTACATTTTCATTTGATCGATGTAATTAATGACAACGATGGTGACTTGTTCAAGGCATGTCGGATTTATTTCAGTCATTATATTGATGAGATTGTGGATGGACCTAATAAAGCATTCTTTAAGAATTTCTTTTTGAATATGAATTTAATTCATGCTGAGAATGCACAACATCATGGTCCACAAGTTCAATTTCATGGATCTCAGAATTTGAGAAATATTCGTTCTGAGATTATCGACGTTACGGATGATTCAAAACTCAATGTTGCCAATAAGCATGATATTGGGATGTTATTTAGAATGATCGTGATGGTTTTCTTCCACTCAGTTGCTAGATTCTTCATTAGCTCTGATGGTGAAACAACAGAAACAGTTAACCAAACCAAAGAGGTCTTTAATCGTAACTTAGATTGGCTCGAATTTGGTGCTCGTAAAAACAAGGGGGATAAAAATGTTTAAACTAATGAAATCACGCCTACAATGGTGGGCGGTCGCAATTGGAACGATTTTCTTAATCGTGCAAGTTTCGACCGATTTGATTTTACCAAATATTACATCAGATATTATTAACAAAGGTGTCGCTAAGAGTGATATTTCATATATTTGGAATTCCGGATACAAAATGTTAATCGTATCATTGGTCGGAATTGTGGCCGCAGCAGTTAATGTTTACTTTGCTTCCACACAAGCTCAAAAGATGGGTAATAAGATTCGAAATGATTTATTTGAAAAAGTTTCTTTCCTATCAAATTATGAGTTTGAAAAATTTGGCGATGCTTCATTAATTACCAGAACAACTAATGATGTTATCCAAATCCAAAATGTTATGGTCATGGTTCTTCGTATGATGTTAATGTCACCAATTATGTTGGTTGGTGCTGGATTTATGGCTTATAACAAACAACCAGAATTAACAGGTGTATTTTTGGTTTCATTGCCTATTTTGGCTGTCTTTGTTGGAATTATCATGTTCTTTGCAGTTCCTCTATTTAAAAGTTTGCAAAAGAAAATTGATCGGATTAACTTGGTTTTCCGTGAAGGTTTAACGGGGGTTCGTGTTATTCGTGCTTTCAACCAAGATCAATTTGAACAAGATCGTTTCAAAGATGCTAACCAAGATTATACAAAGACCGGTATCAAAGTATTCACAATCGTTTCATTTATGTTCCCAATTATGACATTGATCATGAGTGGTACTAATATGGGAATTATCTGGTACGGTGGTAAATTAATTGCTAACCAAACAATGCAAGTAGGTAACCTAGTTGCGTTCATGACTTACGCAATGCAAATTTTGATGAGTTTCATGATGCTTTCAATGGTATTCGTATTTATCCCTCGTGCTTCAGCATCTGCAGCTCGTATCAATGAAGTATTAGACACTAAGAATAGTGTTGTTGATCAAGAACAACTTACTGAAGTTGATAGTAATAAACCAGTTTCTTTGGACTTCAACAACGTTAATTTCCGTTATCCGGGGGCTGAAAAGCTATCACTTGTTGATGCTGACTTCCATGCTAAAGCGGGTGAGACTGTTGCTATTATTGGTGGTACTGGTTCTGGTAAATCAACTTTAATTAGTTTGATTCCACGTTTATTCGATCCTGAAAGTGGAACGATTGATTTAGATCAAACTGATATTAAGACGTTGAGTCAGTTTGACTTACATTCAAAAGTTTCGTTGGCTCAACAAAAATCAGTTCTTTTCAAGGGAACAATTCGGGACAACATGCTTTACGGTAATGAATCTGCTACTGATGATGAAATCTGGCACGCACTTGAAATTGCTCAAGCACTAGAATTTATTTCCAAAGATGGTGAAGGACTTGATACACCGGTTGAACAAAATGGTGATAACTTCTCTGGTGGTCAAAAGCAACGTTTGACGATTGCTCGGACCCTAGTGAAGAATGCTCAAATCTATATCTTTGATGATTCATTTTCAGCACTTGATTTTAAGACTGATGCTGAACTTCGTGGAGCTTTGAAAGCTGACCCTGAAATGAAGAATCGTATTGTTATCATTGTTGCTCAACGAATTGCTACAGTCGCCGATGCTGACTTGATCCTTGTTATTGACGAAGGTAAATTAGTTGGTCAAGGTACTCATGCAGAATTGAAAGAAAACAACAAAACTTATCGTGAAATCATCGATTCACAAATTAAGAAAGGGGATCAAGAAAATGGCTAAAAATGAAACCTCACAATCACGTGGCCCACGTGGTGGCGGTCATGGCCCAGGAATGGGACAAGCAGTTGAAAAGCCAAAGAACTTTTGGAAATCAACCCGTCGCTTAGTTAAATATTTATCCCCTTGGATGTTTGGATTTTCAATCGTTTTGATTATGGCTGCTGTTTCTGTAATTCTTCAGATTCGCACACCTAAGGTTTTAGGTGAAGCAACTACGGAAATCTTTAAGGGAGTTATGAAGGGTAATGCCGAAATGAAGGCTGGTATTCCACTTCATTCTCTTCCAATCAACTTTACAAAAATCGGTCAGATCTTATTGACCGTTGCTATTTTATACATCTTGTCTGGTTTGTTCAGTTTCTTACAACAAATCATTATGACGCGTGTTTCTCAAAAAGCGGTTGCTCAATTGAGAACTGACTTCAAAGAAAAAATGAAACGTGTTCCAATTTCATATTACGATACTCACTCAAATGGTGACATTATGAGTCGTATGGCTAATGACATGGATAACATTAGTTCGACATTGCAACAAAGTTTAACGCAGTTAGTAACTAGTGCATTCCAATTCGTTGGTGTTCTATATATGATGCTTACCATCAGTTGGAAATTAACGTTACTTGCTGTGGCAACTGTTCCGCTAAGTTTGATTGTGGTTGCGTTGGTTGCCCCAAGATCTCAGAAGTACTTTGGTAAACAACAAGCTCATTTAGGTTTATTGAATGATCAAGTTGAAGAAACATATGCTGGTCATACAGTTATCAAAACTTTTAATCATGAACAAGTTGCAATCGAAGACTTCAAAAAAGAAAATGACGAATACTATAAGTCAGCTTGGAAAGCTCAATTTATCAGTGGATTAATCATGCCATTGATGAACTTTGTTAAGAACTTGGGTTATTTATTAGTTGCTGTACTTGGTGGTATCGAAGTTGCTCATGGGCAAATCTCATTAGGTAATGTTCAAGCGTTCTTGCAATATACACAACAATTTTCACAACCAATTACACAGATTGCTAATATCGCTAATACATTGCAAATGACAATGGCATCAGCTGAACGAATCTTTGAAGTTTTAGATGAACCAGAGATGGAAGAAACTAAGAGTGATGTTCAACCAATCGATACAACAGCTAAGATTATCTTTGATAATGTTGACTTCCGTTATGTTCCAGACACACCATTAATCCGTAACTTTAACTTGCGGGTCGAGCCAGGTGAAATGGTGGCTATTGTTGGACCAACTGGTGCTGGTAAGACAACTATTATCAACTTGCTAGAACGTTTCTATGATGTTAACTCAGGAACTATTCTGTTGGATGGTAAAGATACGCTTAACATTGATCGTTCTAAGTTAAGACAGCAATTTGCAATGGTTCTCCAAGATACATGGCTCTTTACTGGATCAATTCGTGATAATATCAAATATGGTCGCGAAGGTGCTTCTGATGAAGATATGTATGCAGCAGCTAAGGCAGCTCATGCTGATACCTTCATTCGTCAACTTCCTCAAGGTTACGATACAATCTTGAATGAAGCAGCATCCAACATTTCACAAGGACAGCGTCAGTTATTAACAATTGCACGTGCCTTCCTTGCAGATCCAGATATCTTGATTTTGGATGAAGCTACAAGTTCTGTTGATACACGTACTGAAGTGCTAATTCAACGTGCTATGAACAAGTTGTTGAAAAACCGGACAAGTTTCGTTGTTGCCCACCGTCTCTCAACAATTAGAAATGCTAACAATATTGTCGTTGTAAATCACGGTCAAATCGTTGAAACTGGTAACCATGATTCATTGATGGAAGATAAAGGTTTCTACGCTGACTTGTACAATTCACAATTTGCTAGTGGAGAAGTTATTTAAAGGCTTATAATGAAAGGGTATCCGATATTTGTCGGGTACCTTTTTTAATTTATAGAATTGAGGTTTCGAGATGGCTTTTGAACAAACCATTCAACAAATAAAAGAAATAATAAATCAGAAATTAGCTCCAGGGTTAGATTACTTTGTCATGGAACATGGTCAGATTATAGCCGATGAGACAGTGGGTTATGCACAATTGAATCCAAGTAAGATTGAGTTGAAGCAAAATCAGCTATTCGATGTGGCTTCTTTAACGAAGATCATGGGAACAGTTCCAGTTATTATGCAGCTCATTGAAGAAAACAAAGTTGCACTAGATGACCGAGTAAGTGAGTTTCTACCTCAAATTAAAGATGATCGAGTTTTAATTCGTCATTTAGTTACGCATACTTCAGGTGTTGAAGGATGGATTGAGAATCGGGATGAATTAAATGCTAGTGAATTGCGGGAAGCTCTGTACGAAAGTATTTCTTTTGGAGCTTGGTTTAATAAAAAGGTTGTCTACAACGACTATAATTTCCTGTTGCTTGGATTTATAGCCGAACGAATATTACATCAACCAATTCAAAACTTAATTCAGACTAGCATTCTAAATGAACTCGGACTTTCTGAAGCCACTTTTAAACCAAGTCCATTAAAGACAGTATCTACCGAAGTACGTAATGATATTACTACGCGAGGATTAGTTCACGATCCAAAGGCATTTTCATTAAAAGAACATTCAGGTTCAGCCGGATTATTTGCAATCAAGTCCGATTTATTAGTTTTTATACAGTGGATGCTTGGCCTCAACACTGATAAAAGCCCATTGACTCAACAGACAATGGATCTTTTTGACAGTAATCAAACTGCCAATCCGGATCTAAGTAGATCAATGGGCTGGGCGATTGAACAGAGTGGTGAAGGAAATATGATTTTACGGCATAGTGGATTCACTGGAACATTCATTTTGTTAGATCGAAAAACAAAAAACGCAGTTGTGGTGCTCACCAATCGGGTTCATCCGGCACCTAACATCGATTTTTTGACACTTCGACAACAGATTTACGGTACCTTTGCTAGAGAAGATAAATAATGAAAACGCTTAATAGAAGCGCTTTTTTATGGTAAGATAGTTCTTGAAAACTAGTGAAAAGGGGCAAATATCTTGAGTGAACCGTTATTTTTAAAACCAGTGTTACATGAAAAAATTTGGGGTGGAAATCATCTCAAAACTGAATTTGGTTATGATATTCCAAGTGACCATACTGGAGAGGCTTGGGCTATTTCAGCTCATAAGCATGGTCCCGCAACTATTATCAATGGCGAATTTGCCGGCTTAAAGTTAAATGAACTATGGGATCAGCATCGTGAACAATTTGGCAATGCTAAAGGAGATGTGTTCCCACTTTTAACTAAGATTTTAGATGCTAATGATGATTTATCAGTTCAGGTTCATCCAGATGATCAATACGCGGCTGAACACGAACATGAATTAGGTAAGACAGAATGCTGGTATGTAATCTCTGCCGAACCAGGTGCAGAACTTTATTATGGTCATAATGCCAAAACACGCGAAGAATTAGCAGAATGGATTAATAATGGCGAATGGAACAAGTTATTTAGAAAGGTCCCAGTTAAAGCGGGAGAGTTCTACTATGTTCCAAGTGGTACTATTCATGCATTGGGTAAAGGAATTATGGTTCTTGAGACTCAACAAAGTAGTGACACAACATATCGCTTATACGATTTTGATCGTGTTGATGCTACAACTGGCGAAAAGCGTGAACTTCATTTGAAACAATCAATTGATGTTACGACTGTTCCACACCATGATCCTAAGCTAAATACAGGAGTAAGTGAAGTAGGAGATGCAAAGGTAACAACGTTTGTTCAACCTCCAGTTTCCAAATACTTCACAGTGGCTAAGGTTGAACTAGCAAATGGTTCAGCGGAATTTAACCGTCAAGGTCTCTATACATTAGTTTCAGTTTTGGATGGTATCGGTGAATTAGAGGTTGATGGTCAAACTTATGATCTGAAAAAAGGACAACATTTTATAATTCCTAATCCGGTTAAATCATGGAAATATTCAGGAAATCTAACTTTAATTGTTAGTGAACCTGGAGAATAGGATATACTGAGAGTCGGTTATCAAAACAATATTTTGATGCGGCTCTCTTTTAAAATAAATAATTAAAGTGGTTCTATAAGACCTAAGGTAATAAGTCAAGAGAG
>NZ_JQCQ01000002.1 GCF_001437605.1 Pediococcus argentinicus | reverse complement strand
TGTTGCACTTCAATTTTAAATTCGGGTTAAAAATGAGTTTGTAGAATCCAGTCAAAAAAGACTGGATTTTTTTATTCATCCGCGTATAATATTTAAAAATGTGTCAAAAAATTATTAGGAGGTTTCTGATGGATAAATCTAAGAAGTATGCGGTGGATAGTATTTCAAAGGATCATCGTCACATGACTTATTGGGATATGTTTGCCACGTGGGTTGGAGCAAATGCTAACAACGGAACGTGGTTTGTAGGTGGTATTATTGCAGCCTGTGGATTTGTAGGTGGGATTAAAGCTTTAATTATTGCTTCTAGTATTTCATATGTGTTTCTCGCTTTAGTTGGTTATATGGGTTATAAAACGGGTGCTACAACCATGGCAATCTCTCGGGCATCATTTGGAATTCGTGGTAGTATTATCCCTTCATTAGTGAATTTGACACAATTTATTGGTTGGACTGCTGTTAATACATTTATTGCAGCAACTTCAATGTCTTACATTTTACATACATTATTCGGATGGCCAGTATTTGGTCATCCAGGTGGGAACCTTGGACTCATTGTTGGAATTGTAGTTATGAGTGTTCTGCATCTAATAAGTATCATCGCCGGGCAGCGATCGATTCAAATTATTGAGCGAATAGGAATTGTTCTAGTTATTATTTTCGTGATTTGGGAATCGGTCGTTGTTTTTAAGGACGTATCATTTAGTCAGATTGCACACTGGAAGGTTCCAAGTGCCCAGCACATGAAGTTTGGATCTGCGATTGATACTTTAGCTGCATTTAATCTGGCTTGGGTAACTGCTGGTGCAGACTTCACCAGATTTACTAATAAATCCAAGACTTCTACAACAGCACCATTCCTTGGAGCCTTCGTTGGAGTATTCTGGTTTGCCTTTATTGGACTGAGTGCAACAATTAGTATTGCTATTACATCAGGAGTCTACAATGCTAATAACTCTGATCCAAGTACGATTGCTAATCGATTAGGATTAGGTATGGTTGCTATGATCGTGATTGTCTTAACCAGTATGACAGCCAATGCGGTTAACATTCAGGCGGCGGGATCAGCTTTAAATAATATGTTCAGCAAATTGAGTTTGAAAAAATCGCTCTTTATTGTCACAATTCTTTCTACCATAGTGACGTTTATACCAGTTATCTATGGAAGTTTCTTGGATACATTTACAGCATTTCTAGACTATGTTGGAATGGTACTAGGACCAATCGTCAGCATTATGGTTGTCGATTTCTACATGATTGCAAAGAAGAATTATCAAGTCAGTGAGTTAGGAAATCCGCAAGGACGTTATTGGTATCGTGGTGGCGTTCAATGGCTATCATTTGGCCTTTGGATTTTTGGTGTAATATTATACTGGTTACTGCAAAAAGTCGCATTTATTCAAAATGTAACTGGTGCAACGTTTATCGATATGATCATTGTTGGAGTGCTCTATTACTGTGTTAAGGTTTTTACCAATCAGAAAGAAGATGTGAAGATTGCTGATTAAACAAGTCTATATTGAAAATAGTAATGTTAAACAGGATGTTCGAATTGAAAATGGTAAATTTACTCAAATTAGTAAAAGTATCATAGCGTTAGATAATGAAAAAGTAATTAATGCGGATGGAAAATTGTTGTTACCACCGTTCATTGATTCTCATGTCCATTTAGATGCGATCTTAACTGCTGGAGATCCGGAGTGGAACGAAAACGGAACACTCTTTGATGGGATTCGCATTTGGTCAGAACGCAAAAAGACGTTAACTAAAAAAGATGTTAAACAAAGAGCTTTGGAAACATTAAAGAAACAAGCTAGTCATGGAATTCAAGTTGTTCGTAGTCATGTTGATACGACAGATCCCAATTTTACAGCTCTAGAAGGGCTGTTGGAGTTAAAGGATGAAGTGAAAGACTTTATGAATCTTCAACTAGTTGCATTTCCACAGGAAGGAATTTTATCCTTTCCAAATGGTAAAAAGTTACTGGAAGATGCTGTAAAGGCCGGAGTAGATGTGATCGGTGGAATTCCGCATTTCGAATTTAATCGGGACTACGGAGTGGAGTCTTTAAAATATCTAGTAGGATTAGCTGAAAAGTATGACAAATTAGTCGATGTTCACTGTGATGAAATTGACGATCCTAACTCTCGCAATTTGGAGGTTCTTGCTACATTGGCATACGAAACTGGATTGCAAGATCGAATTACTGCGAGTCATACTACAGCAATGGGATCTTATAACGATGCTTATGTTTATAAACTGATGCGATTATTGGAGCTTTCTAAAATAAATATGGTTTCAAATCCCTTGGTGAATATGCATTTAGGTGGTCGATTTGATACGTATCCTAAACGACGCGGATTGACTCGCGTAAAAGAATTATCAGAACATAATGTTAATGTTTCGTTTGGGGAAGATGACATTAAGGACCCATGGTATCCTATGGGAGACGGAAATATGCTTGATCCAGTTCATATGGGACTTCATGCTGCTCAACTAATGGGCTACTCACAAATTCAGAGTTCTTACAATTTTGTCAGCAATAATGCCGCTAAAACGTTACATCTCGGTGATCAGTATGGAATAAAGATTGGAAATAGCGCGGATTGTTTAATCTTTAATGCCAAAGATTTTTACGACGAAATTAATGAGCGAAAGGAACTGCTATATTCAATTAAAACTGGACAAGTTATTGTGGAAACTAAACCCGCTGAAGTAAAACTTTCTATTTGATAAAAAGCACTGTTTCATAGGCTTATCGCTAGGGACAGTGCTTTTTTTGTGCGATAATAAGTCATTAAATTAAAAAGAAGCTGAATAAATTGAGTGACTTAATCAAAACATTTTTAGATCAAAAAGACCAGTTATGGCAAGCGTTGTTGCAACATTTGGAAATATCAATGATTGCTTTATTAATTGCGGTCATGATTGCTGTTCCATTGGCAATTTGGGCGACACATCATCCAAAAGTTGCAGAAACTTTATTACAAATAACTAGTGTTTTACAAACAATACCTTCACTAGCATTACTTGGATTATTAATTCCACTTGTTGGAATCGGTAGTGTGCCAGCTGTGATTGCCCTGGTAATCTATGCGTTATTACCTATTTTTCAAAATACATATGTCGGGATTGACGAAATTGACCCTTCTCTAGAAGAAGCGGCGGATGCATTTGGAATGCGTCCAATTCAAAAATTGTTTCGAGTAGAACTTCCAATTGCGATGCCAGTTATTATTTCAGGTATTCGAACAGCGATGGTATTAATTGTTGGTACTGCTACATTGGCCGCTTTAATTGGTGCCGGTGGACTAGGTAACTTTATTCTTTTAGGAATTAATCGAAATGACACCTCGCTGATTTTAATTGGTGCAATTAGCTCGGCTTTATTGGCAATTATTTTGAGTGCGCTTATTCGATTACTACAAAGAATGAGTTTAAAGAACATGTTGATTTCGGTTGGGGTACTAATTGCCGCTATTGCTGGTGGTGTTGGTGTTCAGTCGCTTAGTAAACCAGTAGAACAAATTACAGTTGCTGGTAAATTAGGATCAGAACCAGATATCTTAATCAATATGTATAAGGATTTGATTGAGCAAGATAACCCCAAAGTTAAAGTGCAACTCAAGTCTAATTTTGGTGAAACAAGTTTCTTGTTTAATGCTTTAAAGGCCCATCGAATTGATATTTATCCAGAATTTAGTGGGACGGTCTTAGAAACATTGGTTAAGGATGATAGTACTAAAAAATTATCTGAACAAGGAACGTATTTAAAAGCTAAGAAATTAATTTCGCAGCAAGGTCGTATGACATATTTGGAACCAATGAATTATGAAAATACGTTTGGTATTGCAGTTAAGAGAAGTTTCGCGGCTAAGTACCATCTCAAAACTATTTCTGATTTGAGTGCTATTCAAGATAAATTGCATGGTGGAATGTCATTGGAATTTATTAACCGTAAGGACGGAATGGTTGGCATTAAGAAGGCTTATAACTTAGACTTTCCAATTAAGTCGATGCAACCATCATTGCGCTATGAAGCAATCAAGAAAAATGATATTAATATCTGTGATGCTTATACAACGGATAGTCAGCTAAGACAGTTAGATTTAGTAACCTTGCAAGATGATAAGCATGTCTTTCCACCATATCAGGGAGCACCATTAATGAATGATGACTTTGCAGGTAAACATTCGAAAGTTGTTGATTCATTAAACAAGTTAAAGGGAAAGATTACTGCCAAACAAATGCAAGAAATGAATTATGAAGTAAACGTACAAAAGAAGTCAGCTGCTGGTGTTGCTAAGACGTATCTAGTTCAACATGGCTTATTAAAGGCAGGTGAATAAAATGGCACAACCAATGATTGAATTTCGTCATGTAAAGAAAGATTTTAATGGACAAACGACGATTAAAGATCTTAATTTTACGATTGATCAAGGAGAACTATTTGTCTTAGTGGGAACTTCTGGAAGTGGTAAAACAACTACTTTAAAGATGATCAACCAATTATTTGTTCAAACAGATGGTGATATTTTATTCGCCGGTAAAAGAATTAAAGACTATGATTTACGTACTTTAAGATTAGACATCGGATACGTTTTGCAACAAATTGCATTGTTTCCAACAATGACAGTTCGCCAAAACATTGGCGTGATTCTGGAAATGAAGAAAGTCCCACGAAAAGAAATTAATCGCCGAGTTGATGATTTATTAGAACAAGTGGATTTAGACCCTGAAAAATATCGAGATCGGTATCCACGTGAATTATCTGGTGGTGAGCAACAACGAATCGGAATTGTGAGAGCTATGGCAGCTAAACCACCTGTAATTTTATTTGATGAACCATTTAGTGCTTTGGATCCGATTGTCCGAACTCAATTGCAAGATTTAGTTGTAGAACTTCATCAAAAAGTAAAAAGTACAATTGTTTTTGTTACGCATGATATGGATGAGGCACTAAAGTTAGGTGATCGAATTGGTATCATGAGTCACGGTGATTTATTACAAGTTGATACACCGGAAGAAATTGCGCAACATCCAGCTAACGAATTCGTCGAAGACTTCTTTGCCTCAACGGTTGGAAAGAATATATATGAAACTCCCGTGGATAAAATAATGCGAACTGGGTTTTCAGTTTCAGCACCTGAACAAATTGATTCACCGGTTCAAGTTCGTTCCAACGATGTGTTGGAGGATGTATTTAGCAAATTATCTAATACACCGATTGTTGAGGTTCTGGATGCTAAGGGTCAACAACATGTGGGATGGATTGATCGAAAGGCGATTATTTCTTATTTGAGTGAAACCAAACATTAAATTAGGAGGTCACAAAATGAAAAAATATGATGTTGTTATTATTGGCGGAGGCCCTGCTGGTTTAGGATTAGCATATCCTTTGAAATCAAACGGACAAAAAGTTGCGGTAGTTGAAGAAAATTTATGGGGCGGAACCTGTCCTAATCGTGGCTGTGATCCTAAAAAAGTATTACTTTCAGCCGTTGAAGCAAAACGTAAAGGTGAGTATTTAGTTGAGAAGGGTATTCAAGATACTCCTGCAATTAAGTGGGATGACTTAATGAAGTTTGAAAAAACTTTTACAGCTCCAGTTTCAGTGGGAAGCAAACAGGGACTAGTGAATGCTGGAATCGATGTTTTTGATGGGCATGCCGAATTTGAGAGTGCCAATATTTTATCAGTTGGTTCAGATAAAATTGAAAGTGATCGATTTGTTGTTGCTACTGGTCAAAGACCAGGACGTTTGAATATTGATGGAGATGAATTACTTCAAACAAGTACTGATTTCTTGAGTATGGATCATTTACCTAAGTCATTAGTATTTGTGGGTGGTGGGTACATCGCTTTTGAGTTTGCTGCAATTGCGGTTGCAGCTGGTGCAGAGGTCCATTTAATTCATCATAATGATCGTCCTCTCAAAGGATTTCCCAAAGATGGTGTGGATGAATTAATCGATCAGTTAAAGAAACAAGGTGTACAATTCCATTTTAATGTTAATATAAATAAAATAATAAAAGATAACAGTGAAATTGAACTATCTGACGGACAGGGACTTGAATTGAAAGTTGAAAAAGGGTTTGTTACGGCAGGTAGAAGACCGAACGATGATACGTTGAATTTAAACCAGATTGGTGTAGAAACTGATCAACACGGAATTAAAGTTAATGATCATTTACAAACGACGGTTGAAAATATTTACGCGATGGGTGATGTAGTTTCGCGTAAGCAACCTAAGTTAACACCAGTTTCTGGTTTTGAAGCTCAATATTTGAGTAACGAGTTACTCAAATATGGAGATGGGATTACTTATCCAGCAATTCCAACGTTAGTATATGGGATGCCAAAACTAGCTCAGGTAGGTCTTTCGGTTGAAGAAGCTCAAAAGCAAGCCGATAAATATGACATCAATAAATTAGATATGACTGGTTGGTTCTCATATAAACGAACAAATGAGCCAGTATCTAAAGCAGAGGTTGTGATCGAAAAAGAATCCAATCGAATTGTTGGTGCGTTTGTGATTAGTAGTGAAGCAGATACTGTTATCAATTATTTAACAATGATTATCAATGCCAAAGCTACTATGTCCGAAGTGCAATCACAGATTTTTGCTTATCCAACTGAGGCCAGTGACTTAGAGTACTTTGGCTAGAAAGAGGCCTTATGGAATTTGTTGGCGTTTTAGTTTTAATATTAGTTTTAACAATGTTAGCGGGACACTTTTCGACGAGAGTTGGAATTCCAGCAGTTGTTGGTGAGTTATTGGTCGGAATCATTATTGGACCAGGAGTATTTTCGATTGTTAAAAACTCAGATATAATCTCAATCTTTTCTGAAATTGGGGTTATTATTCTGATGTTTTTAGCTGGACTAGAGAGTGATCTTGGATTACTAAAAAAATATGCTCGTCCGGCTCTAATCGTTGCTGGAATTGGTGTTATCTTTCCCGTTGTCATAGTTGGCGGAGTTAGCTTACTTTTTGGCGTAAACCTAATGGAAGCTCTCTTTATTGGTGTGATTTTCTCAGCGACGTCAGTTAGTATTTCTGTTGAAGTGTTAAAGGAATATCAAACACTGAATACTAAAGAAGGTGCCACCATTTTAGGGGCAGCTGTTGTTGATGACATCCTAGGTGTTTTATTACTCGGAGTTATGATTTCGCTCACTGCATCGCAAAACACTAGTGCTATAGGTAACTCAAATCTGGGATGGTTAGTTCTTTATCAAGTGCTATTTTTCGTTGGTGTTTATGTGATTTCAAAATGGATTGCACCATATTTGATGAATTTAGCTAGTCGATTATACGTCACGGTTAGTCGTCCGGTTATGGCAATGGTTATCTGTTTAGGAATGGCATGGTTATCTAATCTAGCCGGATTGAGTGGAGCAATCGGAGCTTTTTTTGCTGGTGTTGCCATTTCAATGACTGTTTCCGATGATGAAATTGAGAAAGCAATTGAACCAATCGGATACGCAGTATTTATTCCAGTATTTTTCGTTAGCGTTGGCTTGTCAGTTAGTTTTGGACAGTTCTTCAATGATTTAGTATTAATCATCGTATTTACAGTTTTAGCTGTCCTAACCAAGCTATACGGATGTGGATTGGGTGCGAGATTATCTGGATTTGATAAAAAGAGTAGTCGAGTTATTGGAGCGGGTATGATTTCGCGGGGTGAAATGGCGCTGATTACTTTGCAAATTGGCTTTGCTGAACATCTACTTAGCAGTTCGTACTATTCTGCATTGGTTTTGACTATTGTACTGGTTACAGTCATTGCACCATTTATTTTAAAAATTGCAATTAGAAGAAAAAGAGCAGTAGCTTAGTTAAAAACCGTGGGTTGATTATTCAACTCACGATTTTTAATTTTCTTTTAATAAACTATCGTTCGAGTCTGAAAGTTGCTATAATGGCTGTTAATACATACTTTAGAA
The DNA here is from genome assembly GCF_001437605.1 of Pediococcus argentinicus. Classification (GTDB taxonomy): domain Bacteria; phylum Bacillota; class Bacilli; order Lactobacillales; family Lactobacillaceae; genus Pediococcus; species Pediococcus argentinicus. The sequence continues at coordinate 95,369 of NZ_JQCQ01000002.1, read as the reverse complement.
CGTTAAAAAAGCGTAATTTGGTTGGAGGCTTACATAATAATGAGAAGAATTTTAATTGCTAACCGTGGCGAAATAGCTACTAGAATTATTCGTGCAATCCATGAATTGGGTATGACTGCGATTGCAATTTATGCCAAAGAAGATGAGTTTTCAATGCATCGATTTAAAGCTGATGAAGCTTATCAAGTTGGTGCAGGAGACGGACCCATTGAAGCATATTTGGATATTAAAGATATTATCCGAATTGCTAAAGAAAATCATGTTGATGCCATTCATCCAGGCTATGGCTTTTTATCAGAGAATGCAGACTTTGCTCAGGCCGTAACTGATGCTGGAATTAAGTTTATTGGACCTAGTGCCGAATTATTGGATATATTTGGTGATAAATTAAAAGCCAAAGTAACCGCGATTAAAGCGGGAGTACCAACGGTTCCAGGATTAGAAGAGCCAGTGACTACGGTCGAAGAAGCTTTGGATTTTGCAAAAGAATCAGGATATCCACTCTTTATTAAATCAGCTGCCGGTGGCGGTGGTAAAGGGATGCGAATTGTTCACGAAGAAAGTGAAATGCGCCGTTCTTTTGAAATGGCTCGTTCAGAAGCTAGCAAATCTTTTGGCAACGATGAGATTTATTTAGAGCGTTATTTAGTTGATCCAATTCACGTTGAGGTTCAAATTATTGCGGATGAACACGGTGAGTTGATGCATCTTTATGAACGTAATTCATCCGTGCAACGCCGTCATCAAAAGATTATTGAATTTGCTCCGGCTGTTGGTGTTGATGAAAATGTTCGAGCACGGATTCGAGAAGCTGCAATCAAGTTACTCAAATCAGTTAACTATACAAATGCTGCTACTGTTGAATTTCTTGTAGAAGGAGATCAGTTCTTCTTTATGGAGGTTAACCCTAGAGTTCAGGTGGAACATACAGTAACTGAAGAAGTGACTGGTGTCGATATTGTTCAAGCACAAATTAGAGTTGCAAATGGCGAACGGCTCCATGAAGATATTCAGATTCCACTCCAAGAGGATTTAGAAGCAGTTGGAGTAGCTATTCAAGCACGAATAACGACTGAAGATCCAATGAATAATTTTGTACCGGACGTTGGAAGAATTCAAACTTATCGTTCACCAGGTGGTACCGGCGTTCGGTTGGATGCCGGGAATGCTTTTACTGGCGCTCATGTTACACCCTATTATGATTCACTTTTGACTAAAGCAATTGTCCACGCTGCAACTTTTGAAGAAGCGTTAGTGAAGATGGATCGCGTTTTAGATGAGTTCGTCATTCGAGGTGTTAAAACTAACATTCTGTTTTTGAAGAATTTAATTCATCATCCAGTTTTTAGGTCTAAATTGGCACCAACAACTTTTGTTGATGAAACCCCATCATTATTTAAAATTAAACCTGAAACTCAATCAATTACGAAGCTATTAAATTACGTTGCTACAACAACTGTTAATGGTTATCCAGGAATCGATAAGAAACTGCACTATACTCATTTGCATCCGCACCAACCTGAGATTGTAGTACCTAGTAAAGAAATCGTTTCGGCGAAGACCATTTTGAATCAGTCAGGACCTGAAGCAGTTGGAAAATGGCTCACTGAACAAGATCGAGTTTTATTAACTGATACAACAATGCGTGATGCGCATCAGTCCTTATTTGCAACGCGTATGCGAACTAACGATATGATTAGTGTTGCTGATAAAGTAGCGCAAGGACTACCTAACCTGTTTTCAGCAGAAGTCTGGGGTGGCGCAACTTTTGATGTGTCATATCGTTTCTTAGGTGAGGACCCTTGGAAGCGTCTGGAAACATTGAGAAAGCAAATGCCAAATACACTTCTTCAAATGCTCCTTCGTGGATCAAACGCGGTTGGATATAAGAATTATCCCGATAATGTAATTGATGAATTTATTGCTCAATCGGCCGCTAGCGGAGTAGATGTATTCAGGATTTTTGATTCATTGAATTGGGTGCCACAAATGGAGGAATCCATCAAACAGGTTCGAGATAGTAACAAAATTGCCGAAGCTGCAATGGCATATACGGGTGATATTCTTGATCCAGACAAAACTAAGTACAATTTAAAGTACTATGTTGATTTGGCTAAGGAATTACAAGCAGCAGGGGCACATATTATCGGAATTAAAGATATGGCTGGCTTACTGAAACCAGAAGCAGCCTATCGCCTAATTAGTGAGTTGAAAGACAAAGTTGAGATTCCAATTCATTTACACACACATGATACAACTGGGATGGGAGTTTATACCTATGCTAGAGCTGTGGACGCTGGTGTTGATGTAGTGGATGTTGCATCTTCTTCGTTCTCTGGAACAACATCGCAACCTTCGATGAGTGCGCTATATTATGCCTTAGATCATAGTAAACGTCAGCCTAATTTGAATGTTAAGAATGCCGAAGAGATTGACCAATACTGGGCCTCAATTCGGGAACCTTATGAAGCATTCGCTCATCCATTGCATGGTGCTCAAACAGAAATCTTTAAAGTCGAGATGCCCGGTGGTCAATACACTAATTTACAACAACAGGCCCAAGCCTTACGTTTAGGACATCGTTGGAATGAAATCAAGGATATGTATGCAACCGTAAACAAGATGTTTGGTGATATTACGAAAGTAACCCCATCTTCTAAGGTGGTTGGTGATATGGCATTATTTATGGTTCAAAATGACTTATCAGAGCAGGATGTTTTAGATAATGATTATAAATTAGATTTTCCTGCGTCTGTCGTTGCGTTCTTAAAAGGTGACTTAGGTCAACCTGCTGGTGGTTTTCCAAAACAGTTACAAAAAATAGTACTTGGAAATCAAACTGCATTAACTGATCGTCCTGGAAAATTCGCTCAACCTATTGATTTGGAAAAGACTAAGGACGAATTAGAAGAAAAACTAAATCGTTCAGTTACCCATGAAGAACTTCTTTCATATATTCTTTATCCAGATGTATTCATGGACTACAGCAAACGTCAGGAAGACTTTGGACCGGTTACTTTACTTGATACGCCAACGTTCTTCCAAGGTATGCGAAAAGGTGAACGAGTTGAATTCCATTTGAGCCAAGGCCGCGCTGCTATTATTGTTTTACGTGAAATTAGTGCAGCAGATGAAAATGGTGATCGGTCATTATTCTTTGAAGTTAATGGTCAGTCAGAAGAAGTGATTGTCCATGATAACAATGCCGTAGTGACTACAACTCAGGTTCCAAAGGCCGAACCTACAGATGATAGTCAAATTGGTGCAACGATGGCCGGCTCAGTAGTTAATGTACTGGTTGAAAAAGGACAAGAAGTTCATAAGGGTGATGATTTAATTGTCACGGAAGCTATGAAAATGGAAACGACAATTCGAGCTCCATTTGATGCACGAGTTAAAAAAGTGATTGCTCATGATGGCATGCAGATTGCCAGTGGTGATTTATTAGTTAAATTAACTAAATTGAAGTAGGAGACTAGCATGAAATTTTCAAAACGAGTTTTAAATGTAAGTCCGTCAGCTACTTTGGCCGTTTCGGCACAAGCTAAGAAAATGCAGGCTGATGGCATTGATGTAATCAATCTAAGTACTGGTGAACCAGATTTCGCTACTCCTGTTAATATTCAAAAGGCTGCGATTGATAGTATTCAAAATGGGTCAGCGAGCTATTATACACCGGTTAAAGGACTTCCTGATTTACAAAATGCAGTCGTCAAGCGAGTCTTTCAAGATTATCAACGGACTATCGATCCTTCACAGGTAGCTTTAACTGTTGGCGCCAAGATGGGATTGTACGCGTTGTTTCAGGCAGTATTGGAACCTGGCGATTCAGCTATGATTATTGCTCCTTATTGGGTTAGTTATGAAGAACAAATAAAATTAGCTGGAGCTAAAGTACAAGTGGTTCATCCACATGCTAATGATATGAAGGCTACTCCAGATGAACTAACCGAGGCAATGGATGATAGTACCAAAATTCTAATTTTAAATACACCACAGAATCCTTCTGGATTAGTTTATTCCAAGGAAGAGACTGAATCGATTGCTAAGTGGGCGTTGGAACACGGTGTATTGTTAATTGCTGATGAAATATATGGCAAATTAGTATATAACAATGTGAAATTCACATCCGTCCTCGAATTATCGGATGAACTAGTGAATAATACAGTCATAATTAATGGGGTTTCTAAAGCGTACGCAATGACTGGTTGGCGCTTAGGATATTTGATTGCAAATTCTGAAATTATCAATAAGGTGGGTGCTTTATTAGGTCACATGACTTCTAATCCGACAACTGTTGCGCAGTATGCTGCGATTGAAGCTTTGAACGGGGATCAAAAAGCAGTTTTTGATATGCGGGATGCATTCGAAAAGAGATTGAATGAAACATTTGCTTTACTAAACGATATTCCGGGCTTGAAGCTTGAACATAAACCAGAAGGTGCGTTCTATCTATTTCCAAATGTAACGGAACTCATGAAGCAAAAAGGTTTTACAAGTTCTAGTGAGCTAGCACTTGCACTACTTAATGATGCTCATGTTGCAGTAGTTGCTGGAGAAGGATTTGGAATGCCAGGTTATATTCGATTGTCATACGCAACTAGTCAGGATAAATTAAATGAAGCTTGTCGTAGAATTAAAGAATTTGCGAAAGCGCAATGAGAGTGAGACAAAAGGTGTTCTGATTCTGAGCATAGCATAGGAAACCTGATGATTCGCATTTGGAATCGTTTGGTTTTCGTAGCTAGGCGGAAGAATTAGCTTTTTGTCTCCGATTTAGACTATTAAAGTAAAGTTTGTAAAAAGAGTTTGAAACAAAAATTAATTTTGTTTCAAACTCTTTTTTGGTAGTTCTTTTTCTTCAAATAGGTCAGAATTTAAATCTAAAATCAAACGTGACATTGGTCCGTTACTTATCATACTTAATTGATGCATAGCACGGGATGCCATAGTATATAGTGTCCCACGCCATTTAGTGTTGTGGTAATTTACGTCAGAGGTGTTATAAACAATGACGGAATCAAACTCAAGGCCTTTAGCTAAGTAGATTGGTAAGATTACTAATCCCTTTGGCAACGAGAGGTCACCATCGTTTAAAAGATGAGTATGAAATTTCTTATGCAATAATTTTTCTACGGCAATACTTTCAGTTTGATTCTTAGTCAAGATAGCTACTGATCCATTTTGATCCAGTTCAGTTTGGCAAAGCTGAATTAAGTTACTGCTGAAGTTTTCCGGCTGACTTTCAATGACTAGAGGTTTTGCTCCGTCTCGACTGAAAGCTTGAATTTGGTCGCCATCAGGTAATAAAGCAGCGGCAAACTTGGTAATAGGTGCTGTAGAGCGGTAACTACGATTCAAAGTGATTAGGTTCGCTTTATGAACTTGCAGCGCATCTTCTAAATGATCTAATAATTCTTGTGGTGCCGTTACATCCTTGAATAACGATTGTTCGCTATCACCTAGTAATGTGAATTTTGCTTTTGGAAAGGCATGTTTCAAATACATCATTTGTGCAATTGAATAGTCTTGCATTTCATCAACGAAGACATATTGGAATTTTCGATTAACGCCACTGCCAACTATTAAATCACGCAACATCAAGAGTGGTGCAGCATCAGTTAAATTTAATTTATGAAACTCTAAGTTTTGCACAAAGTTATTGATTTTGTTGTTCCAGGTTTCTTCGTGTATACCTTCTGGTGTCTTAGTCCATTGCCAGAAGTCTTGGTATTGCTGGTATGCATCAATGAAATAATTGTTATAAATTGCGTCGTCAATAATTTGGAAACTTTGTTTAACAATTGCTGAGCCAATGAAGCGATTCTCTTCATCGTAAGATTTAAAATGGCGCCGACCAACAATATTGTGGTACTGCTCGTCACCAATTTGATTGATGCGTTCTTGAACCCAGTCCTTTTTAATTTCTTGTAGTGTTCGCTTTTGGAGTCGTCTAATCAGTTCGTTTTTCGTCTTTACAAAGCGATTTGGCAGACTAATCGAAGTTGGAAAACTAGCAAAAATAGCTGCGATTTCTTCTTTTGCAAAGAAAGCCTCACCTTTGTGATTGATATCATTAAATTTCAAATCCGCGACGCTTAGTTGTTCGACGTACTCTTGAATCGCATGAATACATTCTGCACTTTCTTGCCAATCCTGTAGAGCTTGTTCTTGTAAGGCTAACTTAGGATTATTTTCGTAACGATCAAACAGTGATTCAACACTTAAACCTTCAAAACGACGACTAAAGAATTCTGCCAAAGTTAGTTGGCGCATATTGCGTTCTCCCAGACTTGGCAGAACGTCTGAAATATAGCGACTGTACAGACGATTAGGAGAAAATAGAACAATTTCGTCGGCATTTAGTGATGCTCGGCTATGGTAAAGCAAGTAGGCAATACGTTGGAGAATAGCTGAAGTCTTACCACTTCCAGCGACCCCCTGAACCACTAGTAGGTCACTAGTTGTGTCTCGAATAATGTCATTTTGTTCCTTCTGGATTGTAGAAACGATATTCCGCATGTATTCATCATTTTGCTCACCTAGGGCTGCTTGTAACAGTTCATCGCCAACCGTTTCGTTGATATCAAACATATGAACTATTTTTGCGTCATTAATTACAAATTGACGTTTTTTAACTAGTTCGGTTGTCATGTGGCCTGCTGGAGTATCATACGAGACTTTGCCTAGCGTACCATTGTAGTAAATATTTGAGATTGGAGCGCGCCAATCATAGACTAGGAAATTTCCATTTTGATCTGCAAAGGATGAAATACCAATGTATAAAGGTTCGCTGGATGATTCATCCTGGCCTTTAATATCAATTCGACCAAAATAGGGGGACTTTTCCAATTCCTTTAGTGCAGTAATTTGACGGTTTAGAATCGCTTCATTTTCAATTGTACGAGCGACTAACCCCTTTTGTTGTTGGATTTCGGCAGCAGTTTCAATACGATCATCCGCTTCAATCATGTTGACTTTGGCGTTTTGGGAATAATTTTTTTCAACGTTTTTTGTTTCTTGTTGAGCTTTGGCGTATAAATCTTCAATATGAACTTGTTCGGTCTTGATTTGTTCAACCACTCGGTCGACGCGTGTTTGCTCTTGTTTTTGTTCAGAATCCATATTATCCCTCCACTTCGACTTCTTAAATGCTTGCACAATTTTAGGCGCAAAACCCTTGTATGTCAACTGATTTGGCTGATTAAAAATACCTTTGACAAGTACCAAAATAGCAAGTAAACTGAAGGTATAAGTAGGGTAGCCAAAAACAGGGAGAAACGGTAATTGAGAAGTTTCATGGCGACGAACTGGTAAATGGGTGAAAGCCCTTATCTTTCAGCAAAGTGACAGGTATATATACGTATCTGTAATTTAGGTGGTACCGCGAAAATAATCGTCCTATTGTTCTTTAACTGAGCAATGGGATTTTTTTATACAATCAATTAATAAAATGGAGGAATTTACAATGACAGAACAAAAAGTTGTTTTAACTGGAGATCGTCCTACAGGTCAATTACATATTGGACATTACGTAGGTTCTTTAAAAAATCGTGTAGCTTTACAAAATACAGGTGATTACAAAACATTTATTATGATTGCTGATATGCAGGCTTTGACTGATAACGCCCGTGATCCAGAAAAAATTCGTCATAGTTTAACACAAGTTGCATTGGATTATCTTGCTGTAGGTATTGATCCAGCAAAATCAACTATTTTTGTCCAATCACAAATTCCTGCTTTAAGCGAACTAACTCAGCATTACATGAATCTTGTTTCTGTAGCGCGTTTGGAACGAAATCCAACTGTTAAAACTGAAATTAAGCAAAAATCATTTGGTCAAAGTGTACCTGCTGGTTTCTTTACTTATCCTGTTAGTCAGGCTGCTGATATTACAGCATTTAAAGCTAATACGGTGCCAGTTGGTGATGATCAAGAACCAATGCTTGAACAAACTCGTGAAATTGTGCGTTCATTTAATAACATTTATAAACAAGATATTTTGGTTGAACCTGAAGGGTATTTCCCACCAAAGGGACAAGGACGTATTCCTGGATTAGACGGTAACGCTAAGATGTCTAAGTCACTTAACAACGCTATTTACTTAGCTGATGACGCTGATACAATCCAAAAGAAAGTAATGTCAATGTACACAGATCCTCAACACATTAAAATTGAAGATCCAGGCCACATTGAAGGAAACACTGTATTCACATACTTGGATATTTTTGATGATGATAAAGCTAAGGTTCAAGAATTGAAGGACCAATATCAAGCCGGCGGGTTAGGTGACGTTAAGATTAAACGTTACTTGAATGAAGTACTCCAAGCTACGTTGAAACCCATTCGTGAACGTCGTGAACAATATGCTGCCGATATGGATGGCGTATATAAGATTTTGAAAGACGGCAGTGATGCTGCTAATGAAGTTGCAAACCAAACTTTAAAAGAAGTCCGGGATGCAATTGGTATTAATTATTTTGATTAATTTTTAAGTCTAAATATGACCTAGGTGAAATGTTAATTTTGCCTGGGTCTTTTTGACTTTTATGGGACTCTCACAATTACTTTAATGGTAAAATTAAAGAGAATATACATGAATGAGGACAAAAGTATGAAAAATCTAGTTATTGTTGATCTGGGATCCAATTCAGTTCGAATGGCAATTAATACAATCCAAAATGATGGTAGTTTCAAAGAAGTAAAACGAATTAAAGAAGATTCACGAATTTCAGAAGGAATGGGTCGTGAACGTTTGCTTCGGCCAGTGGCGATGCAACGCACGTTGGATGCATTAAAAAGATTCAAAAAAATCTATCAAACATATCCTAATATCGAAGTTCGTGGAATTACGACTGCAGCGGTCCGGATGGCACGCAATCAACATGAATTTTTAGATCGGGTTCGTAAGGAAACTGGTATTAGGTTAGAAGTTTTATCTGGTGATGATGAAGCTCATTATGATTATTTGGGTGTCATGAATTCACTAGAGGTTAAAGACTGCCTTATTTTAGATACTGGTGGTGCAAGTTGTGAATTAATCAATGTTCACGACGGGAGAGCTGACAACTTAATTAGTATTCCATTTGGAGCAGTGAGTTTATCCGAACAGTTTCACTTAAATAATGTTGTACGCTCGGATAATTTGTTTGCAGCAGAAATGTTTATCAATAAACAGTTGCGAGATATTTGGTGGATTATGGATGCCTTTAATAAGCCAGTTGTATTGTTGGGCGGTGCTAACCGAACGTTGGCTCGTATGAATCGTCAACGTCAAAAGCTTGCTCGTATTAATCATATTCATGGTTATCGACTAAAAACAGAAGTAGTCAATCGTACTTTCAAAACACTATTATCACGTAGTTTAGAAACACGTAAGAAGATGCCAGGTTTGGAAACTAATCGTGCAGATATCATTGTCGGTGGGATTTTGCCATTAGTGATGTTGCTCCAAATGATTGATGCCGATCGAGTTGTATTTTCAGAAAGTGGCGTTCGGGAAGGTATTATTTCAGAATATACTTCTAAAATGGATTTATAGGAGTTCAATATGGTAGATGGTTATCATAAAATGTCTCGTTCAGCACAGCTTGAATGGCTACGGGACCATACACAACTAACGACAGATGAACTAGATCAATTTGGTGTCGATTATATTCACCAACAAATGATTGAAAATTATCTAACAGATTTCTCTCTTCCAGAAGGAATCGCTGTTAATTTTAAAGTGAATCAAAAAGAATATGCTGTTCCAATGGTTACTGAAGAGCCATCTGTGATTGCGGCAGCTAGTAATGGTGCCAAGATTGTTAATTTAGCTGGTGGCTTTCAGTCTGAAAGTCAGTTGTTGAAAATGGGTCAGGTTTTAGTGAGTGAAATAGTTGATCCGGAACAACTCACGGCCGAGCTTAATCAGGTTGCAGACCAAATTTTAGAAATAGCAAATAATGCGCATCCATCAATTGTTAAACGTGGTGGTGGAGCTCGTTCTATTCGAGTGCGTAATTTAGGTCATCAATGTCTATCCATCGATGTGTTTGTTGATACTCAAGAAGCAATGGGCGCAAATATCATTAATACGATGATGGAAAGCGTTGGAAATTGGATTCAAGAACAGTTTAGTGGTCGGTTGGAAGTTGATTTAAAGATTTTATCGAATCTAGCAGATTGTGCTTTAACAACTGTTAAATGTGATATACCCATTCAACTTATAAATTCTGACTTAGAAAGAGCGAGAGATTTGGCTAAACGAATAGCTAAAGCAAGTTACTTTGCTCAAATAGATTCATATCGCGCTGCTACCCATAATAAAGGAATCTTAAACGGAATTGATGCGGTTGCTATTGCTACCGGTAATGATTGGCGGGCAATTCAGAGTGGCGCACACGCTTTTGCAGCTCAATCTGGTATGTATAAAGGTTTATCAACATGGAAAGTGGTTGATGACAAGTTATGTGGCGTTTTAAAAATACCACTGCCAGTGGCTAGTGTTGGTGGATCAATTACCATTAACAAGCAAGTTCAACAGAATTTTAAAATTTTAAAAGTAAACACTGCTAAAGAGTTAGCAGAAGTAATAGGTTCTGTGGGATTAGCACAAAACTTAGCTGCTTTAAAAGCACTAGCTGGTGAAGGAATTCAGCAAGGTCATATGAAATTACAGGCTAAATCGCTTTTGATAGCAAATGGTGCCATGCCAGAAGAAGTTGATTCAATGCTAAGCTTGTTATTCAATCAACCTAAGATGAACGCTCAAGCAGCTCAAAAAGTAATTGAAGAAGTGAGGAATAAACGAAATGACGGAAATAAAAATTAGTCCGAAAGTTCAAGACTTACTAGAAGAGGTTAATGAACATTTTCCTGGTGAGGTTCGAATCCACTTTGGTGAAGACAAAGCCGGATATGTACGACATGATCAAGCTCAACAAGTCGGTGACGGTCAGAAAATGCTAATTGAAGTCAGTGACATCACTGCTCCAGATTACACAGCTTCACACGAGTTATTACATTTATTAATGGTTTTAAAAGGATTTCCCCAAATCTATTTCCAATTAACATCTGATGATGCAGAAACTGACCAACAATTAATGGTCTTGATTACAGAACTATACGATATTGTTGCTCATGAGGTTGTGGTCAGTGAACAACGTCGTCAGGGATTGGTTGATGATAATATCGAAGAACTATTTATAAAGGGAATTAAAGATACAATCACTCCAGAAAATGATGGTGACGTTGACGGAATGAGCACTTTAAGATTACTAATGATGATGGATGCAATTGTCTTCTTTGGTGACCGAATCAGTAACGTGAAGTCTGAATTAGAAGATCTTTATCCAACAGCTTTTGCTGCAGCACAAAAGATTGAAGACGAATTACAACAACGCGATATTAAGTCGCCATTTGATTTACGTCGCAAAGTATTAAACGCTTTTAGACTGTTCGACGAGCAGATGCAAGCCTGGAATTTACCGGAAATCCATGCCATCGATTTTGTCACGCTAGGAAGTGTCTTCAGCGAACGCCAATTAAGGTTAAAAGTGCGTCAAGTCTTCCAAATCTTCCATTCAGATCTACACGAACAAAAGACTAAAACAAGAGCTTACGTAGGAATTGGTATCAGCGACAAACAAAATTCATTCGTATTACCAACACCAAAAAAAGTAGCTTCTGACGAATATTTCCGTGAACTCTACAATAAAAACGTAAAAGAATTGTTCGATGAGATGGGAATGCCATATACGGTAAGGTAGTATTTTAGCTCTAGTATAAAGGTCGAGAGCGAAGCGATTCGACAAAGAGTGCAAGGAAAAGAACCAAGTCAAAACTATGCTAAGTAGTGAAATTATTCTTAGTGGTTTACCACTTAGAATAAGGTTAAGTTTCAAGACCGAACTTTGGCTTGAAATTAATCCACTACGTTCCAGCAATAGTTATGACTTGGTTCTTTTATGCTGCAGTAGAACGCAAACCTATTCGTCATCCGGCATCACAATCATAGCAATGATATACAAAATAACACCAGGTAACACCCCAGTAAACAGAGAAATAGCCGAGTAACCAATTCTAAGAAGCGAGCTGTCAATTCCGTATGTTTCAGCAAATCCACCTAAAACACCCGCAATGACACGATTATTTGATTTGTGTAATTTTTTATCCATAACAGAAACCTCCTTTTTCTTTATTATAACTTAATCACTATGAAAAGGCTTTCTATTAGGGGCTCGGTTGTTAAGAGCCGTCTTAAAATGTTAAAATAATAACAATTACTCTTCAATAGGAGATTTTAGATTAATGAACGAAACAGAATGGAACCGAGCGGCAAACATCTCGGGTATTGCGTCGCTTATTTCAATTGTTTTATTTCTTTGGCGTCTGATGACGGGAACAATTGACCTGTTAACTGTAATTTTCTTTGCATTAGTGATTACAGGTGCAGTAGCTTACATATTAATAAGAATGATTATTATGATTCGGAAAACTACTCCTCAATCATTTACAATATCGGATCAAGTATCGGAAACACGCGAATTTGTGGCATTTTTTATCACTGAAATGGTTATGCTTGGTATGGCGATTACAATTTTAATCTTTGGATCGAATCCAGCCGGTAAAGTAACAAGCTCACTTTTATTCGTGTATACATTAGTGGCAACTGGTATTAAAATTTATGATATTCAGCGCTTGACTACCAGCAAAACCGCTCATATTCCGTTGGTTCATGAGTATAACTTCACGCGTTTTTCAATGGCAGAACGAGTCGGATTTGGATTGATTGCATTTGGGTTCATATTAATGTTCTTTGTCCCAGTTTTTTCAGTAGTATCTTATATTGGTGGCTTAACTTTCTTGGTACGTCCCTTTAATAAACATGTTGATGGAAAGTTTATAGATGTCTTTTTAGTTGCTTTAAATGGCATGATGATTATCTTTTCACTGTTACTAATGCTATTTAAATAACACCAAACTAAAAGTTGTCGATTTTTGACAGCTTTTTATTTTATCGAGGTAATAGCTAATGATTGAAATTGGATTAAGTACATGGAAAGATCACCCAAGTTTATCTGTTGAAGGTAAGGAAGAAGCAACTTTAACTGAATATACTGGCCATTTTCCAATAGTAGAAGTGGATAGTTCTTTTTATGGGATCCCTAGGCTCTCAAGTGTTGTTAATTGGCAACACCGAGTACCGGAGAACTTCAAATTTATACTGAAGGCATATCAAAAAATGACACTCCATGATCATCCAAATGAGGATGAGGACTATTTAAGTAAAGACCGTCGGATTGAGTTTTCTAATTTCAAAAAGATACTTCAGCCTTTAATTAAAGCTAAACAATTGGAAACTGTCTTATTTCAATTTCCACCTTCGTTTCGTTGCACTTTAAAAAATATTCGCTATCTTTTTGAAATTAGAGAGTTGATGGATGGACTGCCATTATCAATTGAATTTCGTAATCATAGTTGGTTCGATGAAGCAGTTCGAGACTCTACAATTGCTTACCTTAAACGCCTTGAAATGACGCATGTGATTGCTGATGAACCCTTTGATGGAACGAATGGGATACCTCTAGTTCCACGAATCACCAATGAAAAATTAGTATTTATCCGATTACACGGTCGTAATTTAGCGGGATGGACTCAAACTAAGAATCAACCACCGCATGAGCGAACTAACTATCATTATTCAACTGAAGAACTAAAGCGAATTGGTGAAATGGCAACGGAGCTCAATAAAACAGCGCAAAAAGTAGATATTATTTTTAACAATAACGGAAATCACGACGCGGCTGGTAATGCGGCTGAAATTCAAGAAATGTTAGGCCTTCACTTTGGAGGATTGGGTCCAGTGCAAATGGATTTATTTTAAGTAGTTATGATTTAAAAATGGCGCGGTGGAGTACGTTAAATATGATACAATTAATGTTAATTAACTTTAGATTAGAATAGAGGATCTGGCATGGCTGAAAAAGAAACTTATTACATCACCACCCCAATTTATTATCCATCAGGAAAACTTCATATTGGAAATTCCTATACAACAATTGCTGTAGACGCTGAAGCTCGTTTTCAACGCTTATTAGGCAAGGACGTGTTCTATTTAACTGGTACAGATGAACATGGTCTTAAGATTGAACAAAAAGCTGATGGACTTAAAACAACTCCTAAAGCTTATGTTGATGGAATGGCCAAGGATATTAAAGAACTTTGGAAGTTACTAGATATCTCCAATGACAAATTTATTCGTACAACAGATGATTATCATGAAAAAGCTGTTCAAAAGATTTTTCAACAACTATTAGATCAAGGCGACATTTACCTCGGTGAATATGAGGGATGGTACTCGGTTTCTGACGAAGAATACTTTACAGAATCTCAACTAGCTGAAGTTTACCGTGATGATAACGGTAAGATGATTGGTGGAAAAGCTCCATCAGGTCATGAAGTTGAATTAGTTAAAGAAGAATCTTACTTCTTTAAGATGAGTAAGTACGCTGACTGGTTGTTGGATTACTACAAAAGTCATCCAGACTTTATTCAGCCTGCTGCACGAATGAACGAAATGATTAATAACTTCATTAAACCAGGTCTTGAAGACTTAGCCGCTACGAGAACTGGATTTACATGGGGTGTGCCAATTTTAAATGATCCTAAACATATTGTTTACGTTTGGATTGACGCTCTTTCAAATTATATTACGGCCTTGGGTTATGGCAGTGACGATGATGCCAACTTCAAGAAATATTGGCCAGCCAATGTTCAATTTGTTGGAAAAGAAATCGTTCGTTTCCATACAATTTATTGGCCAATCATTTTACACGCATTAGGATTACCACTACCTAAGCAGGTGTACGGTCATGGATGGCTATTGATGAAGAATGGTAAAATGTCTAAGTCAAAAGGCAACGTAATTTATCCGGATACATTGGTTGAACACTATGGCTTAGATGCATTGCGCTATTACTTGCTCAAAGCAATGCCTTATGGAAATGACGGAATCTTCACACCAGAAGACTTTGTAAATAAGGTTAACTTTGATCTAGCTAATGACTTTGGAAATCTATTGAACCGTACCGTTGCCATGATTAACAAATATGAAGGTGGAGTTATCCCAACTTTTGAATCTGGTGTTAACGACGTTGATACAGACTTAGAAACCGTTGCTCAACAAACAGTCAAGAACTATCAACAATTGATGAATGATTTACACTTCTCTGATGCATTGTCAGAAATTTGGAAATTAGTTTCACGTACTAACAAGTACATCGACGAAACTGAACCTTGGGTACTAGCTAAAAATGATGATGAAGATTCAAAACGTAAGCTCGCAAGTGTTATGAATCACTTAGCGGAAAGCTTGAGAATCATTGCAATATTGATTCAACCAATTATGACTAAAGCACCAACTGAAATTTTCAATCAATTAGGTCTTAATACAGATCAAATGGGAATGGAAGATGCAGTCTTTGGTAGAATTCCTGCCAATACAAAGGTTGTTGAAAAGGGAACACCAATTTTCCCTCGTTTGGACGTTGAAAAAGAAGTTGATTTTATTCAGGGACAGATGACAAAATCTGATAAGAAAAAGGGTCGTGCAGCTATTGAAGCCGCCAAAGAACAGGCTCAAGAATCGTTACAAGATGGTAAAAAGGAAATTCGGATTGAAGCTTTTGATAAGGTTGAAATTCGAGTTGCTCAAATCTTAGAAGCCGGACATGTTGAAGGGGCTGACAAGTTACTTAAATTCCAGTTAGATGCTGGAGATAATCAACCGCGTCAAATCTTATCTGGTATTGCTTCATCATATCCAGATCCAGATGTGCTAGTTGGCAAGCAAGTTTTAATTGTTGCTAACTTAAAGCCACGTAAAATGCGTGGTGAAATGAGTCAGGGAATGATTCTTTCAACTGAAAAAGATGGTAAAATTACCGTAGTCGAAGTTGGAGCGGGCCATGAAAATGGAGACGTTTTAGCATAAAGTACGGTTTAAAAAGGGACCGTTACGCCATTCAAGGTGAGACGATTCCTTTTATTTTTAGGAGATTAAAACATGAAGATTTTTGATTCGCATACGCATTTAAACGATGAAGCCTTTTCTGGAGAAGAAGCTGCTTATCTTGAACACGCTCGTAAACTGGGAGTTGTTAAGACGGCTCAAGTTGGTTCGAATACAGTTTTGAATTGCAAAGCCATCGAACTAGCTCATCAGTATGATAATGTCTATGCCGTAGTTGGTTTTCATCCAGAAGATGCTAAAGACTTTCACAGTGATGAAGAAGCGGTATTAAGAGAACAGCTGACTGACGAAAAGGTTGTAGCCGTTGGTGAAATTGGCTTGGACTATCACTGGGATACTTCGCCTAAAAAAGCGCAGTGGCATGTTTTTGAAAAGCAAATTCAGATTGCTCATGATTTAAATTTACCCATTGCTATTCATAGCCGTGACGCAATGGAAGATACTTATGATATCTTAAAAGGTGCAGATGTAGCTGACATCGGTGCTGTGATGCACAGTTTTAATGGCGATGTTGATTGGCTAAATAAGTTCTTAGATTTAGGAATGAATATTTCTTACAGTGGTGTTGCTAGTTTTAAAAAGACGAAGGATTTACATGAAGCAGTTCGCCAAACACCACTGGATCGCATTATGGTTGAGACGGATGCACCTTATTTAGCGCCCGAACCTCTTCGGGGTAAACAGAATGAACCGGCATATGTTTTATATGTGCTAGAAGCATTAGCTCGTCATCGTGATATGAATCCCGATGAGCTAGCAGAAGCCACTTATCAAAATACTTGTAAATTTTATGGGATTAAAGAATGAAGAAAATAAAAGAAGTTATCGTCGTTGAAGGTAAGGACGACACAAAAAGAATCAATATGGCTGTTAAAGCTGACACAATTGAAACTCGTGGTTCAGCCATTTCAGAAGAAACCGTAGAATATATTGCTGAATTGCAGAAGACTAGAGGGGTGATTGTGTTCACCGATCCTGACTTTTCTGGTGAGAAAATCCGCAAAACTATTTCTGCAGCAGTGCCAAACGTTAAACATGCGTTTTTAAAGCGCTCTGAGGCTGTTCCAGATCATAAAGGCAGTCTGGGAGTGGAACATGCTGATCCGGCTGTTATTCGTGAGGCTCTTAGTCATTTATATACTGAAGATGAAGAAAGCAAACCTGAAATTAGTCGGACGGACTTGATTGATGCCGGTTTGATTGCTGGCAGCAGTGCAAAGCAACGTCGCCTTGAGCTTGGTGAAATTCTCCGTATTGGATACGTGAATGCCAAACAGTTACCAAAAAGATTACAACTATTTCAAGTTACCAAAGCGGAGTTCGATGATGCAATTACAAAGATGAATGGAGAAAAACATGACTGAACAAATTGAAATCGGTAATCCGATTCGAACAAGAGCGATTATTGAACAATATGGTTTATCGGCTAAAAAGAGTTTAGGGCAAAACTTTTTAACAGATTCCAATGTCTTGGTTAATATTGTCACAGCTGCCGAGATTTCAGAAGAAGATGATGTAATCGAAGTTGGCCCCGGAATTGGAGCGTTAACTGAACAATTAGCTAAACGAGCTCATCACGTATTGGCATTTGAAATTGACGAAAATCTAATTCGAGTATTGGATGACACATTAGCGCCATATGATAATGTTACCGTTCTAAATCACGATGTGTTAAAAGCAAATTTAGCAAATGAAATTGCGGAAAATCTTGATGGCAAACATCATCTTAAAGTGGTTGCAAATTTGCCATACTACATTACAACTCCAATTTTAAAAAACTTTATGGCGAGTTCATTACCAATTGAAAAAATGGTTGTTATGATGCAAAAAGAAGTGGCTGAACGTTTAACAGCTAATCCAGGCAATAAAGAATATGGGTCATTATCTGTTGTGGTTCAATACCGAATGGATACTAAAATTGAATTTGCAGTACCGGCCAAAGTATTTGTTCCAAAGCCCAAGGTTGATTCAGCAATTTTGAGTTTAACACCACGTACGGAATATACAGTTAAGCCTGATGATGAAGCTCATTTCTTTAAAACGGTTCATGGATGTTTCATGCATCGCCGTAAAAATCTGTGGAACAATCTTCAAGGAATGTTTGGTAAGACACCAGAAATCAAGGAAGAAATCCAGATTGTCTTAGATGATTTACAAATCGATCCTCAAATTCGTCCCGAACGTTTAACAGTGGCAGATTTTATTCGACTAAGTAATCGATTGTTACCAACTGACTTAAAACAAAAGTAAGTTATGACTAGCTACTGACACATTGATGTGGTATAATTGCGAACTTTGTGAAACTATGATACAATGTTTCACATGGGAAGGTGAAGTTAATGCCAGTCACACTAGCTACAATAAAAGATATGCTTGATAATAAAGTCGGTGAAGACATTATGGTTGTTGCACAAGCGGGACGTAAGAAGATTACTAAACGCCACGGTCGCCTCCATAAGACTTATCCTGCAGTGTTCGTTGTTGATCTTGATCAAGATGAGAATTCCTTCGAACGCGTTTCATACAGTTATACAGATATTTTAACGAAGAATATCACCATCGATTTTGGTGAAGAAACCGCATAATATCTAAAAAAAGATGATCATTTTGATCATCTTTTTTATTTCACTCCAAACTTTAGTATAATTGAATTTAAAATACGTGAATTATGAAATGAATCAGGTGAAAACATGGAGATAACGGAAAAGGCTCCAGCTAAGCTTAATCTATTTTTAGACACACCATTTAATCATCCAGATGGATTAC
The DNA here is from genome assembly GCF_001437605.1 of Pediococcus argentinicus. GTDB lineage: Bacteria > Bacillota > Bacilli > Lactobacillales > Lactobacillaceae > Pediococcus > Pediococcus argentinicus. Next base: position 76,585 of record NZ_JQCQ01000002.1, on the reverse strand, counting down.
AAGAATGGAATATGGTGATGACGTCAGTTGATTTAGCAGATTACGTTAAAATTAATGTGGTTCCTAACAAGGTTGGAATTAAAGTTAAAACAAACACTGGTTTTTTGCCGAATGATAGCCGTAACTTGGCTTATCAGGCGGCTCGGATCTTGCAAGAAAGATTTAAAATTCGTGCAAAAGTAATGATCGAGATTAGAAAACATATTCCAGTTGCTGCTGGAATGGGTGGCGGTTCATCGGATGCCGCTGCTGTTTTACGTGGCTTAAACCGAATTTGGAAGCTTGGTCTTAGTTTGGAAGAATTAGCTAAAATCGGTTTAGAAATTGACTCGGATGTTCCATTTTGTGTTTATGGACAAACTGCCCATGTAGTTGGCAAAGGGGAACAAGTCATACCATTGAAGAAGTTACCGCCAATGTGGATTGTTATCGCTAAACCAAAGTTAAGTGTTTCAACTCCGTATATTTTAAATAAGCTGAACCACGATAACATTCAGCATTTAAAGATTGAACGAATGCTAGATGCAATTGATAAAAATGACTTTGATGGAATTTGTGCTAGCGTGGGGAACGTGTTAGAACAGGTTACAGGCAAAGAGTATCCGGAAATTTTGCAAATAAAGGAACGAATGGTTAAATATGGTGCCAATGCTGCTCAAATGAGTGGTACAGGACCAACTGTTTTTGGAATTTGTTCTAAGTCAACGCGAGCAAAGCATATCGTGAACAGCTTGAAAGGCTTTTGTCACGAGGTGTATTTGGTTCGGACACTATAATATTTTAGAGGGGATGCGTGATTGTGGCTGAAAATACGAAACAAAAGATTGTTGATGCCTTATTTGAATTATTAGCTGATAAAGAGTTAGGTGTTATTTCAGTTAGCAATATTTGTAAAACAGCTTCGGTATCACGCATGTCGTACTACCGGAGTTTTAAGTCAAAAGACCAGATTATCGATTATCAAATTGATCAAATATTTCAGGAATTCTTTAATTACCTCATGAGAAAACCTAATCATGATATTTCTGCTTTCCTGGATGCTTTCTTCACCATTTGTCGAAAAAATCAGCATTATATTCAGGCAATTTTAAAAGCTAATCTACATGATCGTTTGTATGATAAGGTTCACTTTTATCTCAAAGATTTAATTGATAAAGGAATCTTCAAGTTACGTACTGAATCACCTGATATGTGGATTAGCTTTGTTGCGGGTGGACTGCATCAGATGATTGTTTCTTGGATGAATGAAGGATTAAAAGAATCCAATGAAGAAATTGTCATGCTCACTCGAAGATTCTTGCGTTAAAAAACGACTGATTCAAAACGTTAATTTTGGTCAGTCGTCATACATATAATTATTATTTTATTTTTCCGCTTGATCTAAATACTAAAATCTTACTGAAGAAGTAGTTGGATACGACCACTACGACATTATCGATGATTTTAACCAAGATTGAGTCCCATTTTAGTAGTGAGACTCCAATCCACATAATAAACATTTCGATCAATAAGGTTGCAACACGCATAGTGAAGAACTTTGTCATTTCACTAAGTAGTTCAGATGTTGTTTCTGTTTTTGAGTTAAACACCCACAATTTATTGGTTACATATGCCGTTAGAACAGATAAGAACCAAGCAATCACTGTACTAACTTGGTAGTTCACGTGAAAAACTCGATCAAAAATAATATACGAAACGATATTTACCAGTGTTGTAATTACGCCCCAAAATAAATATGAAATTACAGATTTGTATTTGTTAAATAGATTGATTAGCAATATAAGTTCTCCTGAGATGTAGTATTTAATAATATTAACTCAAATAGAAGAATAAACAAATAAATTGAATGAAAAAATTAAGAGGGAATTATGTTTACACAGAAAAAAATATCCACATATATAATTAATATTATTTTAGTAGCACTAATTGTTTTGGGCTCCGTTATGACGTATACAAACTTTGCTATTCATGAAGTTGGTATCAGAGGTTATTTTATTGAATTTACTACCAGTCTTCGACCTATTTTGGAGAACCTAGTACTTTTACTTCTGGCCCATAGATTAACGCGGGGGGATTCTAATAAAATTAGCATCGTTAGAACATGGTCCCAAGTGTGGTTTTATTCGGTAGTTTTTGGAGCTATGTCAATGGCAGTCGTTTTGACTAAATTAAATATTTATAATCTTGTTAGATTTTTGTTTCCAGTTACATTTTTGACCAATTCATTTGCAATTGCTGTTTTATTCATGATTGTTATACGAAAGATGGTACTATCTTTAAACTCAAAGATAAAAGTAAAATTATGGTGGGCTAGTTTAATAGCGCTATCCGTAGTTCCTACTTTTATTTGGGTATTAAAAATTCCAAACTTCAATCAATTTCCATTTGGAACTATTTTATGGGCAGGTTTCGTTTTACTGACGATGGATCGTCTAAAACAACTACCTATTGAAAAATCTCGCAAGCTAATCCGGACTATTGGACCGATTAGTATTATTGTGGCAGTAATTTTAACTATTGTGTTTAATCATATTGGGGAACACTTAAGCCTATTACAACCAGGATTTGTAGCAGTTTCACATTTAGCAATGCTACCATCTAATTTTTTTGCATTTGGTACTGCATTATATGTGTTTGATTTATTAACTAAATTCAAAATAGAATCTAAATTGTCGTTTGCAATGTTATTTGGCGCAACGTTATTTAACACTCATTTCTTAATGATTGATTCGTTTTGGAACAATTTGTGGAAAACATCATTATGGGATCACGAATCAACAGGCAGCATGTTGCTGGGCTGTTTAGTTATTCTGATTGTAATGACGTTCTTTGTTGTTTTGATTGAGCACTTGAGGCAACTTGCGGAAACTCAAATCATTGAACGCAAACCCAAAGCTGCAGTTTCATTTGTTGTATCTTTTATAGTGGCCTGTCTGAGTAATGTTACACTATTGCTTATCAATACATTATTTAATGTTCATTCGGTATTTATAAATGGAACCTCCCGTACCCAATTAATGTTATTAAATGTACTACTATTTCTAGCTTTAACAATTGTTATATATACAATTATTAATCGACTAATGGTTTCAACAATTGTTTCATTAGCACTTCTAGTTGCTTTCTCATTTGGAAATTATCAAAAAATTATTTCCCGTAATGAACCGGTTATGCCAATTGATATAACAAGTAATTTGAGTAATGTGAATGAAATTGCTGATTTGGTAAATATATGGTTAGTGGTATTTTTGATTATTGTTATCATAGCTGTTATTGTCTCCGTAGTTTGGTACGAACGCAAAATCAAGCTTTCCAAACCATTCAACCTATATCAGAGATTAGGTGCAGGTATTATTAGTGTTGCCTTTTTAATGTTCTTTATGGCTAAATTACCGCTAGTACCAAGTTCTGTCGTAACTTGGAAAGCAAAGGATCATACAATTACTAATGACACTTTAGCTAAGCAGGTTCGCTATATTCCGCATCCTGGTGATATTTGGTGGGATTTCAAGGCTAATGGTCCTGCTGTTGCCTTCATGAGTAGATTTAGCATTCCGGTGATGGATAAGCCTGATGGATATTCAGCAAGCAAGATTGCTCAGTTAAATAAAAAATATGGTAATTTAGCTAATTCCATCAATAAAACAAGAACTAATAATATAAAAAATGATGTTGTTGTTTATATTTTAAGCGAAAGTTTTTCTAATCCAAATCGTGTTCCCGGAGTTAAAATGGATCAAAATCCGGTACCTTATACGGACCAGATTAAGCAACAGAATACTTCAGGTATTATGGACAGTTATGGCTATGGTGGAGGAACAGCGGATATCGAGTTTGAAGCTTTATCAGGAATGTCACTTAATAACTTTAACCCAGCGTTATCAACACCATATGTTGAGCTGATGCCTAAATTAGACTATATGCCAACTGTACTAGATTTATTTAATACAAAAAATGCCATTCATCCGTTCCAACCGGGATTGTATAACCGGATTAATGTGTTTAAACAACTCGGGTTTAGTAAGTTCTATAATACCAAGGATCCAAATAAAGTTACGTATACAGACAAGTTAAATGGATCTGGATATATTTCTGATTTATCGGCCTACAAAGAGCTGAATAAAGTCATGAATGAAAATAAAAATGGACAATTTATTCAATTGTCCACGATGCAAAATCATATGCCATTTAAGAAAAATGAATACAAGAATAACTATCCAATTTCTGGGCCATTCACTGGTGCTAGTTTAGATAAACTGAAAACATATACTGAGGGTATTCATCAGTCTGATCAATCTTTGAAGTATTTAATCAATAAGGTTAACCAAGAGAAACGCCACGTCACATTGGTTTATTATGGTGACCATTTGCCTGGAGCATACGCATGGGCAAAGGACAATGATGAAAACATGACTAAGTACGATTCGCAGTTACATCAAACGGACTACTTTATTTATTCTAATTATACGCACAAAAAGGTACAAAAACCAGTTGTTGCACCTTATATGTTCACACCAATGATGTTGCAACAGACCGATTCTAAAGTGTCAGCTTATTATGCATTGTTAACAAAATGTATGGAAACTTTGCCAGCTGGTGAACGCGAGAAGTATATGGAATCAGATGGTAAACAAATTACTGAAGATAAATTGACTGCTAAGCAAAAACAACTATTGAAAGATTACAAATTAATTCAATATGATATTACAGCGGGTAAGCATTATTTAAAACGCGGTTCAGACTTTTTCAAAGTTAAGGAAGATTAAGTAAACTAGGTTCTTTTATGAGTTGGTGTTGAGTTATACTTGAGGTCTAAAACTTGTAAAGAATCCAAATGATGGGGGTTAGTAATTGGAAACTTTATCAATTGTCGTTCCAGTGTTTAATGAAGAGGAAACGATAGATATTTATTATGATGCTCTTCAAAAGGTGAAGCCTCAGTTGAACTATGAAATTGAGCTTTGGTTTATTGACGATGGATCAAAAGATAATACCTTAATGAAATTAAAAAAACTAAATCAAAAAGATAGTAATGCTCACTTTGTAAGTTTCTCTCGTAATTTTGGTAAAGAAGCAGCTTTATATGCTGGGCTAACAAGAGCTACTGGCGATTATGTTGTTGTTATGGATGTTGATTTACAAGATCCGCCAGAATTACTACCTAAGATGTTAGAGAACATTCAAACTGGTAATTATGATGCGGTCGCTACAATGCGAAAAGATCGTCAGGGAGAAAGCAAAATCCGATCATTCTTTGCGCGTGCTTTTTATCGTTGGATGAATAAGATTACTTCTTTAAATCTCGTCGATGGTGCTCGTGATTTTCGTGTTATGTCTCGACAAATGGTTGATAGTGTTTTGAAGATGCACGAAAATAAGCGATTTAGTAAAGGCCTTTTTAACTGGGTTGGTTTTAACACTTACTACATGGCTTATGAAAACCGTGAACGAGTAGCCGGGAAAACTTCTTGGTCATTCTGGGGATTGATGAAATATGCGATTGAAGGATTTATTTCCTTTTCAACAGCTCCTCTAACATTAGTTACGGGATTAGGGGCGATCTCGTTTGTCGCTTCTATCATCGCTGCCATTGTTGTTATCGTTAGGACGCTGCTATTCCCACATGTTTCGGCATTTGGGTGGCCTTCATTAGTTGTAATCATTTTATTCTTTAGTGGAATTCAGTTATTGAGTCTAGGTATTGTGGGACGATATATTGCGGAAATCTATTTAGAGGTAAAGAATCGACCAATCTATTTAGTCAAAGAAGAAAAGTAGACTTCTGTAGTTTCGAATTTTAAGTTCGCAGTTGGTTCCTTCGGTTAAATAATTATTGTGGCCTTTATGGAATAGAACCCAAAGAAAACATGTGGCAGTGGGCGATGTTTTATACAAAAGAAAAGGTCAATTTACTAAGGAGTAAATATGGTGGAAAGTACTTTGAAACAAAAGACTCAAAAATTTGTGGTTTTATTACTGACGGTCTTTATTGTTACGTTGGCCTCTGTGTCTTCATTTTCAATGTGGAGGTTTGGTATTGGCACCAAGCGGGCAATTTTAGTTGAAAACTTGATGTTTTTAAAACCTATTATATCTACATTAGGGTTGTTGGTAATTGCTAAGTTAAGTCAAAGCTGGTCAGATAAGATTAATTTTAAATATTGGCTACAAATTGTTTTTTATTCGCTTGTTTTAGGCCTATTTGCTTTTGGATTAGTAGTTGCAAGATATAGTTTGTGGCAGTTGCTTGAGACGGCTTTTCCAGTAACTTTAATGAGTAATACCTTTGCGGGAGCTGTTGTAGGAATTCTTTTTATTGCTCCAATTTTGAATAGGTTTAATAACAATAAAATATTCAAGTTAATTAGTTTAATGGGATTAGTAACTCTAAGTGTGGTTCCAACCATTATTTGGGCTACACATCTTGTCTCACCCGTTCAAAATGGTGTTAACGGTTTACTTTGGGGTATGTTAATTACAGTAATTGTTAAATTTACGGATGAATGGAATATTTCAAAACGCAACATATGGATTGGATTAGGCACCGTTGCTGTAGTTTCAGAGATACTAATGATTTGGGTTAATAATGTTAATAGTCGCTCAGCTATTTGGTGGTCTGGTTTTGCCGTAATTAAGCATTTAATGTTCTTGGACACTAATTTTTTTGCTTTTTGTGTTGCTGCCGGTATTTTTTTGATATTTGGAAGCTACTTTGTAAAGTCAAAACTAATGATTAACTATTTTATTGCAGCTACGATGGTTAATACGCATTTCCTATTTAGCAAACCAATGTGGAATCAGATCTTTCGAGGAGCTGATTGGCTTAAGCTTTCGGGAATTTTGATGTTTAGCAAAATGATTGTGGCAGCATTACTAGTTAGCTTAATTATCATTGGATTTGAAAAGCTCCGTCAAAAAACATTTGAACAAGTGGCAAGCCGAAGCACTAAATGGCAAACCGGAATTGTTTCCGCAGTGATTGTTACGTTGGTGAGTTTCATAATATTATTGATAACGGATAATGCTATGAATGCCCAGGCTTTAATTCGAGTGGCTGGTAACAAGCCATTACTGATGTTACTGAACATGTTAGCGCTATTTGCGTTTGTTTTAATTATTTACGTGTTGATTAATCGCTGGTTGATCTCGTCAGTAGTGTCATTGGTACTTATGATTGCTTTAGCATTTGGTAACTATCAAAAGTTAATCTCACGAAACGAACCGATTACACCAATTGATATTTCAAGTAATATCAAAAACGCAAGTGAAATCCTAGATTTGGTTAATATTTGGTTAGTAGTAGGACTATTAATCGGATTTGCCATCTTAATTGGTTTAGCAATTTTCTCTGAAAGAAAACTTAAAATGACTGCTGTATTTGGTTGGATATCACGGCTGGGTATAATAGTGGTCAGTGGGCTGATTTTAACGTTATTCATTTTTAAATTACCTAGTGTTCCAAGTTCATCAGTCACCTGGAAACAGAAAGATAAAACTACATTTAACAAAACTCTTGTGAATAATTTACACTACAGCTATCACCCTGAGAGTGTCTGGTATGATTATAAAAAGAACGGTCCAGTACTTGCATTTATGAGCCGGATCCGCATACCAATCATGGATAAGCCAGCTGGGTACTCTAAATCTACAATTGATAAATTGGCTACTGAATACAATAATGAAGCTCAAACAATTAACAAAAAGCGTAAGAATAATGTTAATAACGATGTTGTGATTTATATTTTGAGTGAAAGCTTTGCTAATCCTAATCGGGTTCCAGGCGTAAAAACTGATTCTGATCCAATTCCATATATTAATTCTTTAAAGAAGAATAATACTTCTGGAATTATGGATAGTTATGGTTATGGTGGCGGAACTGCTGATATGGAGTTTGAGGCCCTCTCAGGTATGTCGTTAAACAACTTTGCTCCGGCACTATCAACGCCGTATGTCGAGCTAATGCCAAAAGTACCTTATATGCCATCGGCTTTGGATTTATTCAAAACAAAGACGGCTATTCATCCGTATCAACCAACTTTATACAATCGAGTTCAAGTATTTAAGCAATTTGGATTCCAGAGGTTTTATAATACAAACAATCCATATAAAGTGAAATATACTGAAAAGCTCAAAGGATCACAGTATGTTTCTGATGAGTCAGCTTATAAAGAAGTTGGGAGAGTCCTTAAGGAAAATAAGGGTGGTCAGTTTATTCAACTTTCAACCATGCAAAACCATATGCCCTATATTCCAAATGAATATAAACAAAATTATGGTGTGAAGTCGGATGGATTAACTAAGAATAGTCATGGAAGTTTAGAGACTTATACCGAAGGTATACATCAGTCTGATTCTGCAATGAAACAATTGATTGATATGGTAAATAAAGATAAACGTGATGTTTCGATTGTGTTCTATGGTGATCATTTACCAGGTTTATATAAATGGCAGAATGATAATGATGGAAAAATGGATCAATATGATTCCTTACTGCACCAAACAGATTACTTTATTTACTCTAATCACAATAGGCAAAAAGTTAAAAAGTCAATTGTGGCCCCATATATGTTTACACCTATGATGTTGGACCAAACAAACTCTAAATTATCTGGGTACTATGCATTTTTAACTAAGTGTATGCAAGAACTACCAGCGGGTGAACGTGGTAAATATATGTTGTCTGATGGCAAACAAATTCATGAGAAGAATCTTAGTTCAGCTCAGAAGAAGCTGCTATATCAATATAAACTTTTGCAATACGATATAACGGCTGGACAACATTATTTAAAACGTGGTTCATCATTTTTTGAAGTGAATAAGTAGAATTTTAAAAAATAATCACAATTAAACTACTGTATTTGGTTGTGGTTATTTTGCTTTTCGGTGGCTATATTTAGGAGGTTGATAAGATGTCGTTTAGATCAATTTTTCATCGCATAAAAATGAGATTAATTAGCTCAGCTTCGCATTTGAGTTTTAAACCGTTTAGAGAGCATACAATTGTTTTTGAAAGTTTTGGCGGACGTCAAATAAGTGACTCTCCACTAGTGGTTTATCAAGATATTAAAACTAGATATCCTGATGTTAGCTGCTACTGGAGTATCGGAAGAAGTAGTGAATTGCAGAGTTATTGTGATCGAAATAATATTCCGTATGTTATTCGTGAAAGCTTTTCATGGGTAAAAGTTCTTGAAAAATCTGATGTTTGGGTTAGCAATGCTAGATTTCCTGCATGGCTTAACAAACCGAAACGAGTTCAGTTTATTCAAACCTGGCATGGAACACCACTAAAAAAATTGGGCTTAAGTATTGAAAGAGTTGAAATGCCAGGCACTTCAACTGAACTATATCATAGCAATTTTGTGCACGAAGCTAATCGATGGGATTTGCTTGTTAGTGCAAACAAGTATTCATCGAATATTTTTAGGAAATCATTTGGATATGAAAATGAGATTTTTGAGATAGGATATCCACGTAACGATGAATTGATTAATGCCTCTCAAAAGGATATTGAGCAACTCAAGACTAAGTTGAAAATTCCTAAAAACAAGAAAGTTATTTTGTATGCCCCAACTTTTAGAGATGACCAGTTTTATAAAATTGGTAAATATAAGTTTTCTTTACCGTTTAAACTTGATGACTTTGAAAAACAGTTTGGAATGAATACTGTTCTGATTTTAAGGATGCATTACTTGATAGCTAATGAAATTGATGTGTCAAAATACAAGAATGTTGTATTTGATTTCTCTAATTATAGTAACGTGTCTGATTTGTATTTAGTGTCTGATATGCTGATTACCGACTATTCCAGCGTTTTCTTTGATTATGCATATTTGAAAAGGCCCATTTTATTTTATCCGTTTGATTTTGACAACTACAAAGATAAATTACGAGGTTTTTATTTAGATTATCAAAGCGATTTACCAGGTGAAATTGCTTATAATCAAAATGAGCTTTTTAATCTTATATCTGAAACGTTAACTAATAATTCAACGCCTCTCAGTTTAAAGTTTAAAACCTTTTATCAACAGTTTTGTTATATTCATGAAGGAAACTCAGGGAAACTCCTTGCTGATCGAATTATGGATAAAAAATATAAAAAAAATTGACTTTAGAAACATAAAAGAACTACAATCTTAGGAGTTCTGTAAAAGTTATTTAGGAGTTTAATAAATTATGAATGTTATGTTTAATGTAATTCGTGATCAAATTGCGAATTTTAAAATCATTCGTCGTATGGCTAAATATGACGATCGGGCTACATACCAAAGTCATTATCTTGGGCTTGCTTGGGAATTCTTAAATCCATTAATTCAAATTGGTATTTATTATCTTGTTTTCGGGGTGGCTTTAAAACGTGGTGATCCTATGCACGGTATTCCATATTTGCCCTGGATGGTAACTGGTATTGCACCATGGTTGTACATGAATAAAACAACTTTGGATGCTTCCAAAAGTGTTTACCAACAGGTAGGATTAGTTTCAAAAATGAAATTTCCCGTTAGTGTTTTACCATCAATAAAAATCATGGGAAACTTGTATAGTTTTTGGACAATGATGGCATTTGCCGTTTTTCTGATGTTCACTAACCATATATGGCCAACAGTTTCCTGGATTCAATTTATTTACTATTTCTTCTGTATGATTGTTTTAATGTACGCACTTGGTATTTTTAACTCTACAGTCAGTGTATTGATTCGAGATTGGCACATTACGTTACAATCGATATTAAGAGTGCTGTTTTATATGAGTGGAATTCTTTTCAATTTCCAAACCTCTAAGTTTCCAATTTTATTTGTTCGTGTATTGGAATTAAATCCACTGTATTATATTGTAAATGGATTCAGGGAATCGCTCTTATCAAGAGGGTGGATTTGGCAACAACCAAATCTTAACTTGACGATTACTTTTTGGATGTTTGTTCTGTTATTCATGTTGTTTGGAACATACCTGCATAACAAATTCCGTGCAGACTTTGTGGATTTGATTTAGGAGGATGGCAGTTGGATACTGAATATAAAATCAAACTTGATAATGTAACAAAGGAATACGATTTATATAAAACCAAGAGCGATAGAATGCGTAACTTCTTCAACTTAGGAAATGTTGAAGTTCCACATTTTTGGTCACTTAAAGGTGTTAGTATGACAGTGAAGCCTGGTGAAACGCTAGGAATCATTGGAATTAATGGATCAGGAAAATCAACTATATCAAATATTATCTCTGGCATTATTCCTCAAACTACTGGCACCGTTACAGTAAATGGGGATACTTCCATTATCTCTATTGGTGCTGGATTAAAATGGAATCTAACAGGTGATGAAAATATTCGTCTAAAAGGTCTCATGCAAGGATTGAGCATCAAAGAGATTGCTGAGTTGAGAGATAGTATTGTTGATTTTGCGGATATTGGAAACTTTATTAACCAACCGGTTAAAGATTATTCGACTGGTATGAGATCACGTCTAGGATTTGCGATTGCTGTTCATATTAATCCAGATATTATGATTATTGATGAGGCTCTATCTGTTGGTGATGACACATTTTATCAAAAGTGTGTTGATAAAATCATGGAATTCAAAGAACAAGGAAAAACAATTCTTTTCGTCAGTCACTCTCTTAAACAAGTTGAAATGCTTTGTGATAGAGTAGCTTGGATGCATTTTGGTGATCTTCGCGAAATAGGAGAAGCCGGAGAAGTTATTCAACACTATCGTGATTTTTCAGAAGACTTTAAGAAGAAAACTGCCAAAGAGAGACGTGAGTATCAACAAGATAAAAAACAAGATCAGCTAGACTTTAATATTGAAACTTATCAAGATACCTTGATTGATCAAGAGGTTAAAGTAAACGGTTTCTCACATAAGGAAGCCGCAAGAAAAGTTGGTAAGGTACTTTATAAACAGATCTCACCAGCCAAGATGACTACGCCCACTAAATGGATGGTTGCTTTATCAGTTTTTGTGCTACTATTCTTTTCAATGGTTAACATTTCAGGTCATTCGATTAAACATTCTGTGAAGGATCCTGTTAGTTTGGTTCATCCCAGAATGCATAAAATGAGAAAATAATATATACCTAAAGAGAGGTAAATGAAGTTTTAAATATTTCATTTACCTCTCTTTTTTTTAAAAGAACTTGTATAATATAAAAATGTAGTGATTTTTAAATGATATTGTGGCAATGTACTGCAGTTATTATGTTAATGGGAGAGAATATCTTGAATCAATTTGAAGCAAAAAAACTCAGTGTGATCGTTCCGTGTTACAAGGTTGAAGAGTATATAAAGGACTGTTTAGACTCACTTGCACAACAAACCTTTTTTAATATGGAAGTCATAATGGTTGATGATGGTTCACCAGACAATACTGGTGTCATTTTAGATCAATATGCTGATCGATATGATAACTTTATTGCTGTGCATACTGAAAATGGTGGGCTCAGTGCCGCACGTAACGCTGGACTACCTTATGTAACAGGTGAGTTCATGGCGTTTGTGGATTCGGATGATATAGTCGAGGAAAATGCTTACGAAGTTTTGGTTGGATCTTTGATAAATACGGGATCGGATATGGCTTCTGGCTTTGTTAATCGTCTAAAAGGATCTAAAATGTATCCTTCAATTCTGCATGAAACAGCAATACCTGAAACAATTTTACATACACATATTAATGAAAATCCTTTTCTGGTCTACGATACAACTGCCTGGAACAAGGTCTATAGATCATCTGTTTTTTTCGAGAACAACATCAAATACCCTGTTAGTCTGACATATGAAGATATTCCCGTTTCAATGAAATTTCACCTGTTGGCTAAAGCTGTGGATGTGATTGATATGCCTATATACAAATGGCGAGTTCGTGAATCATCTAATCAGTCCATAACGCAACAACGAGGTAGTTTTAAGCTTTTTTGGGATCGTATACAAACTTTAGAGATGGCGCGACATTCTATCGAGCAATTGGGTGGTAATGATAAGGTAAAAGAGGCCTTTAACTTTAAGGTTTTAGATATGGATATTCCACTATATTTAAATAGTTTCCAAAATGCTAATGATGAAACACTCTTTGCTTTTCAACAAGATTTAGTGAAATTTCTAAGAAATTACAATTTGGATGATTTGAAACGCATCTCAATTAGAAAGCAAATTCAATATCGCTCTATCTTAAGCGGTAACTTTATTGATTTTAAACGTTATGGATATCAGAGACTCGATATTGGAAAGACGGTTTTAAAAAACGATAATTACGAGTATGTAAATAATGCTTTGAACAAAGACATTGTAAAAAAAATTAGCGTTCGTGACTCATTTGAAATTAAGGGAAAAACAACTAAGATTTCGGAAGAAAACGGACAGGTATTGATTTTAGGTTTCATGGATTTTGTTAGAACGACCAAATTTAATCCTGAAAGCTACAAAATCAACGTATTTTTAAGAAATAAAGAGAACCAAAAGACTTTTAATATTTCGATGGAATGGAATCTGAAAAAGAAACACAGATTTTCACGACGCCGTAAATCTAAATATGAGATAAGCTTTAGTATGGCTGAGGCTATTGATAATATTGGATTGGGTAAATGGGAAATTGACTATGAAGTAGAAGCTAATAATATTAGAGTTACTGGATTGATTGGGCACCCTACCAAACGATCCAATCAATTGTTAGATCCTCTGGAGATAAATGGGAACTATGTAGTTAATACTTTTAATAAAGCATGGGACCTTCAATTTGTGGTGGGCAATAAACAGAACTCTGAAATGGTTCACAATCATGTTGATCGTATAGAGCATACTAGTACAGGTGTTACTGTATTTGCAACGGTTCAATCAAAGTCAACTTCATTAGCAATTAGAACAAGTGAAAACAAGTTTGCTGGAATAACAGAAATTACTGACTCTTCTGAATCAAGTTATCATATTAAAAGCGTTTGGCCATACGCTGAAGTTTTGAGTGAAGGATCTGTTAAAGGGAGTCTTGGTTTTTATGATATTGACAGTGGAGCTTCATTTCCATATAGTTTCGCCCATCAGATATCACCAATGGATTTTGAACATGGGCAATTTGAAGGCCTTATTAAATGTGATAATTTAAAAAAGATAAATCTAAATATAATCAAAAAAGAAGTGCAAGTTGTTTCAGTCAATTTGGATAACGGTGTTTTAACTCTAAAACTTCATGATGATTTGAAAATACTATTTCAGAGCATTTCTGATAAAGAATTAACGTTTGGGATTAGTAGTTTGGATGGCAAGAGTTCTTATAATCACGTTGGAGAGATTGATTTTGATAAAAACAGTGGTGATATAACGGTTCAATGGAAACTATACAATAATGGTACTCCAGTTATCAGTAATAACAGATATGAATGTTATCTTGATGTCAAAGGTAGTAATGAATCTAGAATAGCGTTACAGAGTATCATGAGTCGAGATACAGATCTCAGTGATTTTGAAAATAAAAACTTCAAAACCAAAGTGCTGTTCGATCAACAGGGTAAGTTAATTATTACTTCATGGCAACGCTGGTCTTTCTGGAATAGGTCTGCCAGGAAACGCTCTATTAATTATTCGTTACTATATCCACTTATGCGACTTCTGCCATTAAATAATAAAGTAGCTGTTTTTGAAAGCTATTGGGGAACGGCATATAACGATAATCCAAGGTCTATTTATGAGTATTGGTCTGATACGCACCCAGATTTTAAATTTGTGTGGCCAATGCAAGATATGACAACAGAATTGCCAGAAAAAACGATTAAAGTTAGACGATATAGTTTGAAATATTGGTATTACTTAGCTGTAGGAAAATACTTCATTCAAAATACTAATTTTCCAAATCAATATGTTAAACGGTCCGGACAAATTGAAGTAGAGACCCTTCATGGAACATTTATGAAAAAAATGGGATTTGAAGAGCCTTCTATGCGAAATAGTTCTGCTAATGCACAGAAGAATTTTCTAAAGAGAAATTCAAGATGGAACTTTTTGATTTCACCGTCTGAGTATATGGATGAAACAGCTAAAAAAGCCTTTGATTTCAAAAATAAAATATTATCAGTTGGATTCCCTCGAAATGATGTTTTAATTAATGACAATAATGCCGCTTATATCGAGGCCAAAAAGAATTCTATGGGAATTCCAAATGACAAGAAGATTATCCTCTACGCGCCAACTTATCGACAGGCCGGTATTTTGGATTTTGAATTAGATTTATCCAAATTAAGAGATAAATTCGGTGATGACTATATTGTTTTGGTTCGTGTGCATCATCTAGTCGCCAGTGCAATTGATTTACACAAATTTAGCGGATTTGCGATAGATATGTCGGCTTATCAGTCTATTGAAGATTTGTATTTGATTTCCGATTTAATGATAACTGATTATAGTTCAGTAATGTTTGACTATGGGTATTTAAAAAAGCCAATGATATTTTTCGCCTATGACTTAGATTGGTATGAAGATTCCACAAACCGAGGAGTTTACTTAGATTATAAAAACACTGTTCCTGGACCAGTTGTAACTACAAATGAGGAATTGATAGAACAACTTGCAAACATAGATGATATTAAGTCACGGTATGCAAACAAACTGAATGATTTTTATGATCGATTCTGTTCATACGGTCGTGATGGTAAGGCTTCAGAAAAAACGGTTGAATCGCTCTTGAAGGCGGATGCAATTTCACAAGATAATTTTATCAGAAATAAATTTTGGACAACTAAGCTAAATAAGTTTTTAGGAGTCTCTGATTTAAGAATTGCATTTCAAAACTTTTTAGGAGGCAAAGTGAGTCCTAAAAAAATAATTATTTTTGAAAGCAATGATGGAAATAGTTATAGTGGTGATCCACGAGCATTATACAAAAAGCTCATTGAACTTGATAGTGAGTATGTAACGTACTGGAATGTTAATAGAGACACAGCTGATTTCTTTAGAAGAAACAATATTCCATATGTTATTAAAGATAGTTATTGGGGTAGTTTAAAAAAAGCCAGAGCTATGTATTGGATTACAGATAGTGATTTACCAATTATTTGGAAGAAGCCAAGACATACTAAAGTGGTCCAAACCGGACAGGGTTCACCATTAAAAACTGTTGGAACGGATTTGTCCAGCGACTTTATTCCAGGACAGACTATTTATCAGTATCAACGAGACCAAGTAAGAATGTCCAGAAAATGGGATTACATGATTGCTGGCAATGATGAAAGTGCTGATATTTTTGAGAATGCGTATCGATTGTCTAATCATCAACTGATTAGAAGTGGATTACCACGCAATGATGTTTTCTACAATAACAATGTAGATTATATCCGCAGTATTAAAAATAACTTGGATATTAGTCACTTTAGCAAAGTTATCTTATATGCTCCAACTTGGATGGATAATGATATTTTATATACAGATAAGTACTTAGCTAGTGACATTATGGACTTTAGTGAAGTTGATAAGCATCTATCTAATGATACAGTTATGTTAGTTCATTTCCATCCAAGAGTGGCCGCGAATAGGCCAGACCTAAGTGGCTTTAAGCACATTATGGATGTAACAGACTATCAACAGATTAACGATATTTGTTTAGTGTCTGACTTATTGATTTCAGACTATTCATCTGTAGTTAACGATTTTGCAAATCTACGACGTCCAATGATTTTCTTGGCAAAGAATCCTGAAAAATTTGATTCATATATTCATGGATTGTATCTGGACTATCAGTCGGAAATGCCAGGACCGATTGTTAAGAATACCGCTGAGCTTATAAACGAACTTGATATTTGGAAAGATAGTTCAAACAGTACTTGGACATACAAAGAGCAACTGGAAGAATATTGGAATAAATATTGTGGTTGGGAGCACGGTGATTCCGCCGATAGAGTTTGGAACTTTATTTTTAAAAATCTTAAGTATAAAGTTAGAGAGCAAAAGCTAACGGAAGATACATCTGGAAAAGTTAATGATGGTGCCGCATTATGGTCAAATGTATATGGATCTGGAACAGAAACATTGATTGCTAATTTAGATCTAGTCGGAGGCTTATATACAAAATGTCTCAAAGTGGCTTCTCTTGTTGATCCAATTCAAAACGAAAATGTGGGAATGAAGTTTTATCAGATTAAATATAATGACACACTTGTTTGGGTTTCAGAAAAAGAAATCGAACTTGGCTAAGAGAGTATGGAACAGTTTAGATTGCTCCATGCTTTTTTGCTTTGACAATTATCATTAACTAATTCATGATATAAATATATTGTTTATACTATAAAATCAAACAACACTGGAGCTACTATGAATTTGCTAAAGGAAAAGAAAAATGTGATTAGGCCAATATTTGTAATCTCATTATTCGCACTATTTTTTATTTTGCCACTGTTATTGAATAACGGTATTATTTTTGGAAGGGACACTAGTTTCCATTTCAATAGAATTTTTGATGCTTATGCTCAAATTAAATACAATAAATTTAGTTATTTTCAATCTAATTTTGGCTTTGATAAATCTGGTCGCCTTGTTAACGCACTTTACGGACCATATTTTGCGTATGTACTAGGATTTATCTTGTTAATAGTAAAGAGCTGGTTTCGTTTCCAATTAGTTACCTCGTTTTTAGTCTTCTTTACTGGGGGATATGGACTATTCAAGCTTTCCAAAAGGTTGGGTGCTAATGAATTCTTTTCGTTAGTTTCTTCTGCGTTATTTATGGCTACACCTTGGTTAGCTGGATGGATAAATATTACACAGTTTACCTCTATGGGTACGATGCTTTTACCATTCATTGCTATTTTAGGGAGCAGAATGCTGGATACTCCTGATGATCCTATTAATCCACTTTCGCTAGGTTTTGTTATGGCAATTATTACTGAGGTTCATCTGTTAAGCTCTATCTTTGCAGTTTTATTTTTGATCCCATGTTTTATTATTGGGTTCATTCGTAGTTCTGTGAAGCTTCAAATGTTTTTAAAAGCCGGATTATCCGTGCTAATATACCTAGTCCTGACTTCTAATATTTGGGTTGCAATGATAACTGTATTTTCAAAAAATAATGTTGCACATCCCTTTTCAAATATTGATATGGCTAGCTCAGCATTGAGTATTGGAACGGGAATGATGTCTCCGACTAGTTTGGGATTAGTTTTAAGTATTTTAATTATCTTTCAGATTTCATGGATGTTCATAAACAATGTTGATTGGAAAATACGTGACTTAACCATTATTGGATTGGTCTTTATAGTACTTTCATCTAATTTATTGCCTTGGAACAGGCTTGCAGTCGAAGTACCACCATTGTCGTTCAATCTACAATTTCCATCTAGAATTATAACTATGGGAGCAATTATTCTTTTGGCAATGATAGCTGTGACGCTAACTGAATTGTCAAATAAGGGTATATCTATTCAAAAGGCGACTAGGGTATCGGTGATAATACTTTCGAGTCTTTTGATTTTTGAAGCATATTCTAATACGCAGGGAAGAGCCCAAAAATGGAATGATGACAACATGCCAATTAATAAGGACGGATTAGTGCATGTTAGGTCTAAAGCGACAGCTAAAACAATTAAGGCTGCATATAAGGATACCAATCCTGAAAAAGCAATAGTATTGGTCAAAAAACCAATTCCGGATTATTTACCATTACATGCAGTTGATCAGACAAAAGTTAATTTATATAAAGTATACTCAGACGAAATTTTGAATAATGAAAGCGGCTTTGAAAAGCATGCTTATAAAAATGGAGTTTTAGAAATTAAGTGGAAAGATAATAAAAAAGGGCAAAAGCTAATACCGGCTTTTGCATACCAGCAGAGTAGAGTGACTTTGAATGGCAAGGCTATTGACCCTAAGACTACAAAGCTTGGGACAATACTTGTTGATTCAAAAAAAGGAAATAACAATTTGACTTTAAGGTATGTCCAACCGAAATTTTTTAATGCTTTATTAGTTGTTTCGATTATTTTTTGGATAGCCATTTTGATTGGCTTGTTAGTGACAACTTTATAAAAG
The DNA here is from genome assembly GCF_001437605.1 of Pediococcus argentinicus. Classification (GTDB taxonomy): domain Bacteria; phylum Bacillota; class Bacilli; order Lactobacillales; family Lactobacillaceae; genus Pediococcus; species Pediococcus argentinicus. Next base: position 57,585 of record NZ_JQCQ01000002.1, on the reverse strand, counting down.
TGGACCTGAAGTATTACGTTCAACCAGACAATATTAGAAAAATCGAGTTAGATTTAGAGGTTTATCCTCTAGATGCTAACTCGATTTTTTGTTGGTCTAAAGTAATTGGTTTCACAGCCTTTAATAATTCATTCAGATAAAAACCTTCTGATAAATGTGTTGGCTGTGATAATGCAAAGACAGTCAGTGTGTAGTCATGATTTTCAGGTGGCTTTGGGCCTGCATAGCGTGTGTTCAGGGTTGGATCGGTAACATTAATATAGCGGGAGACCATACTGTTCTTTCCTTGAGTAATGTTTTTATTGATTCGACTTGCATCCTCTGGAATGATATTTGTAACAGGGATGTCAGTAGCAATCCAATGAATCCATGGAAAACCAGCGACGGGGACGGCATCGTAGTCAATCAAAGTTAGTGCTAGTGCTTGGGTATCTTGTGGTAGATTATCAATCTCAATTGGAAATGACAGTATTGGCCCATCATTCTTTAAATACTCTGTAGGTGCATTTTTACCATATTTATCTGGTAAAAATCCTTCTGAATCTAATTTAACTGTGATTTTCATTATTATCACGCTCCTTATTGTTTAAATTGATTATAAAATACTTTGGTAAAAAGATATAATATAAACAAGAGAACACGGAGGACATCATTATGAGTATCGGTAGAATTATTGGAATTATATTTTTAGGATTAATAACATTAGGTTTGTTAGCAATGAGTATTGAACTATTAATAAGTGGAAACTTTTCTGATCATTTCTGGATTGGTGTGATTGGAATGTTTGCGTTTGGATATGTAACGTATAACGTTTATCAAACAGGACGAAAAAAATGAAATTAAGACTTGCGCCTATAACGGTTGATAACCTGGAAGATTACTGGCAGGCAGCTTGGGGAAAGTCAGATCTAGAGTGGATGAAGTTTAATGGACCATATTTTAAAGATCCAGTGCCGGAACACGATGAATTTGTAGAAAAGACTGGCATTGCAAAATATGTTGGTAATCCTCTTAATCGATTAATAATTGTGAATAATAAGATTGTCGGAATGGTTGGCGCCAATTATGAAGACGGTGAGCTAAAACGATGGCTTGATTTTGGAATTGTCATTTTTAGTCAGGACAACTGGTCTAAAGGAATTGGCACAGAATCTTTAAAGCAGTGGATATCCTATCTATTTGACCTGACTGACTTACCACATCTGAGCTTTACAACCTGGTCTGGTAATCCTGGGATGATTAAATTAGGTTACAAACTAGGAATGCAGGAAGAAGCGCATATTCGTCAGGTTCGGTATTGGAATAATCAATATTGGGATTCAGTAAAGTTTGGAATTCTTCGACAGGAATGGAAGCGCATTAAAGACTAGTATATCAAAAAAAAAAGAATTATAATAAATGTAACTTTTAAAGATATGGTAGGTGATTTATTGTGAATGCACAAGACGCGTTAGATAAGATCAAGGAACTTGTTAGTGGCGGTAATCTTGACGACGCAAAGCAATTCTTCGAAGATCATAAAGACGACTTAGGTGACTATGCAGACCAAGCTAAGGGATTACTTGGTGGCGGTGCTGATGGCATCATGGATTCAGTTAAGAATCTATTTGGTAAGTAAAATAGTTTTATTTAAAGGATTGGCTTAGCCAATCCTTTTATTTTGTCGTAAGTATTAAAAAACTTACAACTTGATTACAAATCCCTCATACCTCTTAAATGCTATCGAATGTTCGTTACAATAGAACTTTGGAGGGTAAGAATGAATAAAAAACAATTTTTGGGGATTACAGCTACATTGCTGACCGGACTAGTATTTTCAAGTACACATGTTTTGGCTGATGCTACCGATACAGCTAAAGATGTAGTACAAACGAATAAAACTAATTCTACAGTTAGCACAAGTGGAGAACAAGAAGTAACAACACCTGCCAAAACAGAAACTAACCTTAATCAAAGAGTAATGAACGTGAAAGTGCAACCACACGTCAGTACGGCGCCAATTAGTAACACTGGTAATCAAACAGCTTCTCATAATTGGCAAAGTTCGGGTAAGTTGAAGAGTATGAATCAGGTTCGCGTTGTGCAACAGCAGAACCGAGCCAAGTCCTCTAATAAAAAAGTTTGGGATTTGGAGGGGAATCCGATTGGAAGTCAGAAACCACTGTATTTCAAATCTAAGTATTTAGCTAATCAATTTACTGATTTATCTGTTAAACAACAATTGAAAGTTGGTAAAGAGAACTATTACTATTTTAAAAACAATGATGGCAAATCAGCTTGGATTTGGCAGGGATATACTGGATTACCAACTAAGTATACGACGGTAAAGAAAAATACCTATAAAGTTAAAATTAAAAAGGGCAATAGTCATCCATTTTTCGATCACGCTAATTATGGTGATTATCGTGCGACCGCGATTCACTATCAGAAAAATTATGTGAATAAATTGATGACGGTTGATATGACTGCTCGTGTTGCTGGTAAAAAAGCTGATTATTTACGAGTGAAGTGGAATGGCAAGAACATGGGATGGATTTGGGCAACTGCCACAATCAAACAGCCAATCATTGCAAATGCTAATTTAGCAGTAAAGTCTGATCCTAAAAAAGATAACGTTCAAAGATTAATGAATCAGTATCATTTAAATGGTCGAGTTTTAGTTGTTAAAAATGGTAAAGTGCATTCTTTTGCTAATGGTGATGCAGACCACAAAGGGAAAGTTTCTAATTCCAGTGGAAGTGCTGTATATGCTGGGGCATCACTTCAAAAAGCAATGACTGCAGCTATGATTGTTCAATTGATTACACAGTCTCAGAAAACCAAAAATAGTTTTACACAATATACGACTATTAATCGTTGGTTACCCTCACTAAGAGGCGGTAATACAATTACACTTGGAAGTTTAATGACTCAAACATCAGGAATTGCAGATCCAGATGATGAACGTGAACCAGGAACTAAATTATCAGAAGCAACTGCGGTTAATCGTGCAATTCAACGAGTTAATGCCCGTGGCTTAAGAAGTAAGACTTTTTATTATAGTAATTCCAACTATATTTTGTTAGCTGGTATTATTAGAAAGATTACCGGTAAGTCATATGCAACTAATTTGAAAGAACGAATTATAAAGCCTTTGGGACTTAAATCCACATATATGTGGGACCAAATTCCTAAGAATCGCGTTGCTGCTAAAAACTATTATTATTCGAACGGAAATTATAAGAGTTGTAAAACTGTTTCTCCATCCCTAATGTCACTGATTGTGGGAGCTGGAAATATGTATACAACGCCGGAAGATTATTATAAGTTTGAAAAGGGATTATCTAATGGAAAAATTCTGAATAAATCAGATTACAATTATTTAATCCATTTAAAGACGGTGTCTTATAAAGGATATTCTGGTGGGATGTATGTTAGTGATTACTTTAAAACTAAAAATGTGTATGGTTCATTAGCGTACAACCATGTTAATAACTGGGTCAATTTTTCACTAGACACCGTAATGGAGTGATTTTGTTTGTAAATCAAACCTCCAAGTCAGCCGGTGGAAATAAGAACCATGCGGTTAACTTGGCTTCGGCTATTCAAAATCTACTTTAAAAGTAAAACGCTGCTGATATAAAGCAGCGCTTTTTATTTTTTTTAATATTGACTGCACAGTCATTGACTTGCGGGTCAACAAGAAATATAATCTAAGTAAATTCAAGGGAGGCATTATTATGAAAACAAATAATGTGGTTTTACACCTAGATCATTTACAAAAATCATTTGGCAAATTTAAAGCTTTGAAAAATATTACTTTTGATGTTAATAAGGGAGAAGTTTTTGGGTTTATTGGACCGAACGGAGCTGGTAAATCAACTACGATTAGGACTTTATTAGGGATCTTAAAACGAACTGCCGGTAAGGCGACCATCTTTGGTGAAGATGTATGGACACATCGTGTATTAATTCATAAACGAATTGCGTATGTGCCAGGGGATGTGTATCTATGGCCTAATTTAACTGGTGGCGAAATTATCGATTTGTTTTTGAAAATGAATGATAACAAACATACCCAACGTACGGATGACTTGATTGCTAAGTTTGACTTAGATGTCACGAAAAAGGCTCGGACATATTCAAAGGGAAATCGCCAAAAAGTGGCACTAGTTGCTGCATTTTCAACGAATGCTGATTTATATATATTTGATGAACCTACATCAGGGTTGGATCCTTTGATGGAAGAAATCTTCCAACAAGAAGTTTTACAGTTAAAAAAATCTGGGAAGAGCATTTTACTTTCGAGTCACATTTTATCTGAAGTTGAGCGTATGTGTGATCGGATTGGAATTATTCGTGACGGTGAAATTATCGAAACCGGAACGTTAGACGATATGCGTCATTTAACGCGTACGCAAATAACAGTTACAACTAAGGAAAGTATCGACGATTTGGATCAGAATCCGGCGGTTCATAATGTCAGTCGCAGTAAACAAGTTTCTAACAAAGCAACATTTGCGGTCGATTCAGAAAACATCGAGAATATTATGCAGTATTTGACTACTAAAGGAATCGTGGCATTACAGAGTACTCCACCAACCCTGGAAGATTTATTCTTACGTTATTACAAACAAAGTTCTGATCAAAGTGGATCAGAGGTGAGTGATCATGAAAAATAATTTTGATAAAACGGGATTTCTAACACGATTTGGGATTCGACGTGATAGTTGGAGCCTGATTACTTGGATTATCTGTCTTGCGGGATTAATGGCTTCTGTAGCCTTCAAATTTGAAGGAATTTATGGAACACCAAGTTCAATTTCGGCGATTGAGAACACTTTAAAATCACCTGCAATGGTAGCTTTATTTGGTAAGTTTGATATTCCTGCAAAGCAAAGTGCTGATGTGTTTGGTACTGAAATGATTGTTTTCATGGCTTTGATGATGGTGATTATGAATATTTACTTTGCAATTCGTGGGTCGCGAAGTGAAGAAGACAGTGGTTTAACAGAACTGCTAGTTTCGCATTCAATTGGACGTATGTCGAATATAATGGCGATTTCCCTCGAACTACTCTTCATTAATATTATTGTTGGAATGCTGTTTGGATTAGGAATTCAATTTAGTGGAATGCCAGGAGTCAATGCAAATGGTGCTTGGCTGCTTGGAATGGTATTAGCAGCAGTAGGGTTGTTCTTTGGCATGGTAGCACTCTTCAGCGCACAGATTGCGGATAATTCTCGTAATGCAACGACGATTAGTTATGGAATTTTTGGATTGTTTTATATTTTACGAATGTATACGGATTTAAAACGTCCATCTACAACATGGTTTAATCCATTTGGAATGATTGAAAAAATATCAGCATTTCATAAAAATGATTGGAGACCAGTCATTATATTGGTTGTTTTGAGCTTTGTTGTTTGGTTGTTAGTACTATTTACAAGCCAACACCGTGATATTGGTTCGGGATTGATTGCAACTCGTCCTGGACGAGCAAAGGCTGGTTTCTTACTGCGCGGTCCGATTAGTCTAATTATGAAGCTACATCGTACTAGCATGATTGTTTGGACTGTTGGCTTATTTATCTTAGGTACGACGTATGGTTCAATTTTTAATACAATCAGTGATATTTTGAAAACTAATCCAACGATGCAAACTGTATTTGGAAAAGCTGCAGTTAATGCAGCAAATCACCAGATTTTACTAAATTTTGTGGCAGTCATTACCATAGTTTGTGTTGGTCTCGCAGCGATTCCAGCTATTCAGGTTATGAATAGTCTCAAAGGAGATCAAACGAAGGGCTATTTAGAAAATATTTTTGCAAAGAAGGTTTCCAGATTACATGTTTTTATCAGCTATTTAATCACAGCAATTATTGCGGGAGAACTGAGCTTCTTTGCTTCTTTAATGGGTCTTTATGTTGCGGGAAATGCAGTTTTAACACATGGTAAATTAGACTTTCAGACTTATATACATGTGTTTATCGCATACAGTCCAGCAATTTTGACGTCTGTTGCAATGGCAGCCTTTTTAGTTGGTATATGGCCTAAAGGCACCTTGATATCATGGGCTTATGTGTTCTATGGTATCTATTCCATGTATTTGGGTAGTTTGTTAAAATTACCAGATTGGGCGAAGAAGTTTAGTGCTTTTGGTTGGGCTAATAAGGTCCCTGTCCATGCGGTCAATTACGGATATTTCAGTGTATTAATGATAATAATGGCAGTTTTGATTATAATTGGAATTTGGGGGTATCAACGTAGAGATTTAAGTTAAGAGGTTTAATTATGGAAATAACTAAACAAGTACCTAAAGATCCAGAAAAAGTTTCGCGTATTTTAAAAAACTCGCTCAAGGTATTTGCAAATAATCGCTATCAACGAACGCGTGTTGATCAAATTGCAGAGATGGCAAAAGTTTCGAAGGGAATTATTTTTAGATACTACGATAGTAAATTTGGATTGTATAAAAGTACATTACAATTTGCAGTTAATAATATTATGAGTACTGCAGATCTTTCGGTTTGGAAAGACTCCAAGGATTTAACTGAAATGATTGTGCGAGCTACTAAATATAAAATACAACTCCAAAGCAAGTTCCCGGATGAGTTCAAAGTATTGCTTGATGCGTATGGTGATGTGAACGATTTTAATGACGAGGATCGTGAGCAAGTTCATCAAATTGTCGGGGTTGATTTAAACAATGCTATGGAGCTGAGTGGTCCAGTCTTAGAACGACTTAATATTCGTGGAGATGTTGATATGGAGGTTGTTCAAGGAATGTTCACCGCTATTATGCTTCAAATTGGTGAAGAGACTAAGGCGTATATGGAAAAACATCCAGACGGTGATTTGAGTCAAATGACTGATATTATTAAACATGCTGAGGGATACATGGGTGTTTTTGAGCGTGGCATTAGTAAATAATTTTTAGAGATATCAAGCTGTAATGTAGCTTGATATCTTTTTTAATGTTATAAAGACCCGAATGATACTAAAATGAGATATTATAGAAGTAATAGAAAAGTGGAGGTAATCTAATGAAGTTAATTTCTTGGAATGTAAATGGACTGCGAGCTGCAGTGACACATGGATTTATGGATTCTTTTAATGATTTAAATGCCGATATCTTTTGTTTGCAGGAAACCAAGCTACAAGCTGGCCAAATTGAAATGGATTTACCAGGTTACCATCAATACTGGAATTATGCTGATAAAAAGGGCTATTCTGGTACGGCTATTTTTACAAAAATAAAACCACTAAATGTTACATATGGAATTGGCGTTGATGAGCATGATCACGAAGGTCGGGTGATCACCCTTGAATACAAAGACTTTTACATGATTACTTGTTATACACCTAATTCACAAGCTAAATTAAAACGCTTGGAATATCGAATGAGTTGGGAAGATGCTTTTCAAGCTTACATCAACAAATTAAATGAGACCAAACCAGTTGTGTTCTGTGGTGACCTAAATGTTGCTCATAATCCGATTGATTTGAAAAATGACAAGACTAACCACAAGAACGCTGGCTTTAGTGATGAAGAACGGGCTAAATTCAGTGAATTATTAGCTTCAGGATTTACGGATACATTCCGTTACTTCTATCCAGACCAATCCGATATTTATTCATGGTGGAGTTACCGATTCCACGCTCGTGATAATAATTCTGGTTGGCGGATTGACTATTTTATTACATCAAAATCAATTGATGATCGTTTACAAGATGCAAAGATTCACAATGAAATATTTGGTTCTGACCACTGTCCAGTGGAACTCGATGTTGATTTAAAAGGGTAGGAGATTAAGATGGCTTTAAGTAAACCAGTAACCGAAATGACTGAAGCAGAGGCAAACGACCAGGCAAAGAAACTTCGTGTTATTCTCGATAAATGGAGTAATGAATACTACACGCAGGATAATCCTGAAGTGGAAGATCATGAGTATGATGATAAATATAATGATTTATTAGAACTTGAAGCAGCTTTTCCTGCAATCATTACGAATGATTCCATCACACAGCGTGTTGGTGGACAAGTTTTAGAAGGATTCACAAAAATTTCGCATGAAATTCCAATGCTTTCCATGGGGGATGTTTTTTCGCGGGATGAATTAGTTGAATTTGACAATCGAATTCAAAAAAATGTTGGTCATCAAGTTGATTACAACGTGGAATTAAAGATTGATGGATTAGCTATTTCACTTGTTTATGAAGATGGTAAATTTGTTCAAGGTTCTACCCGTGGAGACGGTAATATTGGTGAGGATATTACTAAAAATTTAGCTACGATTGATTCAGTTCCTAAGACTTTGAGTCGTCCAATTTCGCTAGAAGTGCGTGGTGAATGTTATATGCCAAAAGAAGCATTTGCGACACTCAACCAACAACAGGTTGCTGCTGGAAAAGATAGCTTTGCTAATCCGCGGAACGCTGCTGCTGGAAGCCTGCGCCAGTTAGACACAAAAGTAACTAAAGCACGCAAATTAGACACATTTATCTATACCCTGGTTGATCCTGAAAGCGTCAATGTTACAACTCAACATCAAGCGATTCAGTTTATGGAAGAACTAGGATTCCATACTAACCCAACTCAAGCTGTTTGTGCTTCGTTGGATGAAGTTTGGGATTATATTGAGAAGTATGAAGGTCAACGGGATGATTTAGCGTACGGAATTGACGGAATTGTTCTGAAGGTTAATGACTTGGAACTAGAACGTCAGTTAGGTCATACAGTCAAAGTTCCCCGCTGGGAAATTGCTTATAAGTTCCCACCTGAAGAGGAAGCAACCGTTGTTCGTGACATCGAATGGACAGTTGGACGAACCGGGGTTGTCACCCCCACAGCCGTGATGGATCCAGTTCAATTAGCAGGAACAACTGTTAGCCGTGCGACATTAAATAATGTGGATCAACTCCGTGCGAAGGATGTTCACATTGGCGATACAGTTTTACTTCATAAAGCAGGAGATATTATTCCCGAAATCACTAAAGTTGTTTTGGATAAACGACCATCTGAAATTGAAGACTTACCAATTCCAGAAGTCTGCCCATCTTGTGGTCAGGAGCTAGTTCATTTGAACGGTGAAGTGGCCTTGAGATGTATTAATCCAGACTGCCCAGCGCAAATTGTAGCTCGTCTAGAACACTTTGGCTCACGGAATGCGATGAATATTATGGGATTAGGTCCCAAACAAATCCAACAACTGTTTGATAAGGGCTTTATTCACCATTTCAACGATTTGTATAAATTAACACCAAATGAATTAGGCGAATTAGATGGTTTCAAAGAGAAACGAATTAATAACCTTCTTCAATCGATTGATACCAGTCGTAGCAACTCACTGGAACGACTTGTTAATGGCCTAGGTATTCAGGGTGTTGGGACTAAAATGGCTCGAACGCTGGCTGAAGAATTCAAAACGATGGATGCAATGATGGAAACTAGCGTTGAAGATTTTGAAGCTGTTAATACGGTTGGTGGTACTTTAGCCAAGAATCTACATGTCTTCTTTACCAGTGAATCTGCTCAAAATATGATTGATGAGTTAAAAGCAGTGGGCGTTAACATGGAATTTTTGGGTCAAACAGCACCAGTTGATGAGGATAATCCCTTTAACGATAAGAAGATTGCCATTACTGGTAAATTAGAGCAGTTTAAACGTAACGAATTAAAAGAACAACTAACTAATTTAGGTGCCAATGTGGTTGGCTCGATTTCGAAGAAAACTGATCTTTTAATTGCTGGGGCAGATGCCGGAAGTAAGTTAACAAAAGCTGAAGAACTCGGCGTTAAGATTATGAATGAAGCTGAGTTAGTAGACGAATTGAATAAGTAATCTGAAGGAGCGCAAAAGTGCTCCTTTTTGACTATTAAAGAGGTAATAACAATGGATTATATGATTGGCACTGACATTGGAACAACCAGTACGAAGTCAGTTTTGTATGATGAAAATGGGAAAGTAGTGGAATATTCAAATTTAGGTTATCCCATGTATCACGACGTTCCTGAAGCAGCTGAAGAAGATCCTGATGAAATTCTAAATGCAATTTTGCAGACAATTCAAAACGTTACTAAATCGGTTGATAGCGAGCATGTACTCGGAATTTCATTTTCCGCTGCGATGCACAGCCTGATTTTGTTAGATGGAAATCACAAACCAATTTCTCGAGTTATGACCTGGGCTGATAATCGAGCAGGTGTTGTACTTGGTCAATTTAAGCAGGAAGCTAATTTTCAGAATATTTATCAAGAGACCGGTACTCCAATTCATCCGATGAATCCACTGGTTAAACTTTATTGGTTGAGCCATGCATATCCTGCAATGATGGAAAACACTGGCTACATTGCGGGGATTAAAGAATATGTTATTTACAAGCTGACGGGCGAATTTAAAATGGACTACTCGATTGCAAATGCAACCGGTCTGTTTAATTTGCATACATTTAACTGGAATCCAGAATCTTTGAAATTAGCCGGAGTTAAGTCAAATCAGTTGCCTGATTTGGTGGATACGGATTATGTGATTGATAATATAAATTCAGACTTGGTTAATGAATTAGGTCTTAATTCAAATACTAAGATTATTATGGGAGCAAGTGATGGTGCACTATCTAATTTAGGTGTTGGAGCTGATCAAGAAGGTGTTGCAGCGGTGACTATCGGAACCTCTGGAGCAGTTCGAGTGATGACTACAGAGCCATATTTGGATCCAGAAGGGAAGCTTTTCTGTTACTACGTTGCCCCACATAAATGGATTGTTGGCGGACCAGTTAATAACGGAGGGCAGGTTTTGCAATGGGCTCGCGAAGAATTACTCGATCATTTACCATTTGAAGAAATTAATAAACTGGTTGATAACACACCTGCTGGGGCTCATGGGCTAATTTTCAATTCCTATATGAGTGGCGAACGTGCTCCATTGTGGAATTCTAATGCACAGAGTTCGTTGGTTGGTTTAACATTTTCACACACAAAAGCTGATATTGCCCGGGCCGTGATGGAAGGCATTGTGATTAATTTAAATGAAGTCCTCAACCTAACTAAAAAGTCACTTGCCGTTAATGAAATCCATGCAACAGGCGGTTTTACTCAGTCTGAAGTTTGGTGTCAAATTTTAGCAGATGTACTAGGGCAATCAGTGACTGTTCCAGATAGCTTCGAAAGTTCATGTTTAGCTGCTGCCGTTATCGGTTGGAAAGCTCTAGGCAAGATTGAAAGTTTAGATATCATTCGAAAAATGGTTGGAACTACCAAAGAATTCAAACCCAATGCTAAAAATCATGAAGTATATCAAAAATTGATTCGACTCTTTGAAGATGTTGAACAACAGATGGAACCACTTTATGGTCGAATTGCTGAGTTGCAGGAAGAACTGAATGGTGAGGAGCGATAAATCAATGAAAGCATTAATAGCAATCGACTCATTCAAAGGTTCCATCACCAGCATTGAAGCAGCTAATCGAGTGGAACGTGGCTTTACACATGCTGGAATTCAGTGCGAGAAAATAGCCATTGCCGACGGTGGAGAAGGAACTGTTGATAGTTTTCTTTTCAACAGACTTGGTGGAATTAGAAAGACCTTCAAGGTGCACGATGTTTTAAATAATAATGTTTCTGCTCCAATTGCATGGTTTCCAAGTTCAAAAACGGCAGTTATTGAGTGTGCTTCAGCTTCTGGTATTCAATTTAAAGATCAATACTCTCAAATTAACTCGACTGAATTTAGTTCAGTTGGAACAGGAGAGCTGATTAAAAATGCCGTAGATCTTGGTGCTCAGACGATTATTGTTGGATTGGGTGGCAGTGGAACAGTAGATGCAGGTTTGGGTCTTATTAGTGGTCTTGGTGGAAGATTTTTGGATAACCTAGGTCATGAAGTTGCCGCTAATGTGCAGCAACTTAGCAATATCCAACACCTCGACCTATCCCATGTTAATCTCGAAGATGTTCAATTGATTGTGGCATCTGATGTTACTAGTCCGTTGACCGGTAATTCAGGAGCAACGCAGGTTTTTGGTGCACAAAAGGGACTGTCAGACAATCAAATTCAAGTTGTGGATCAGGGCTTGAAAGAATTAGCACGAGTATTAGATCCTAAAAATCAGGGCCAAGAACCGGGCGACGGTGCTGCGGGCGGAATGGGATTCGCACTTCGTTTACTGGGTGGAAAAGTGGAAAGTGGATTTCATTTAGTGGCAGAGAATGCAGATTTAGAGTCCAAGGTTCAAAATACAGACATAGTTATCACGGGTGAAGGTCAAATTGATGAGCAAAGTTTGCATGGTAAGGTTCCGGTTGAAGTGGCAAAGCTGGCGAAGAAATATCAAAAACCATGTATTGCTTTTGTCGGTCAACAAATTGGAACACTGGATAATTTTCGTGCAATTGGATTAACTTCAATTTTTTCAATTGTCGATCAAGTAATGAGTTTGAATCAAGCCATAAGTCAGGGACCAGAGCTATTGGAACAAATGGCTGAACGTGTGAGTTGGCTAATTAAATAAATTGGTACAGAGTTTTGCTGATGAAAATTGGTAAAACTCTTTTCATTTGGTCTCAAAATCATTCGAAAAATAGTGTATTATAGAAACTTGTAAGGGGTTTCACAAAGCGATGAAGGAGGATTCGAAATGTTTGATAATACATTTACGCCTGAACAACAAATGTTACACCAAATGGTAAAGGATTTTACGGCTAAAGAAGTCGCACCATTTGATATGGCAATTGACCAAAAAGGCGATTTTACAGACGGATTATTTCAAAAATTGATTGATAATGGTTTTCTGGGGTTAACGCTCCCTGAAGAATATGGTGGTGCTGCTTTTGATCCAATTGCCACCGCAACAACTATCAATGATTTAGCATACGGAAACGCAAGTGTTGGTGTAACTTTGGAGGGTCATTATAAGACGCTCGACCAACTTATGAAATACGGAAATGAAAATATTCAAAAAGAGTACTTAGATAGTGCTAATCATCGTATTTTTGCCTTCTCAAATACTGAACCAAGTGGTGGCTCTAATCCAACTGGAATTAGTTCCACGGCCGTTAAAGAGGGCAACAAGTGGATTATTAACGGTGATAAAGTCATGATTACAAATGGTGGCTTGGCTGAAGTTTATATTATCCTAGTTAAATCTGGTGAGAATGAATTTTCATGTTTCTTGATTGATAAAGATATGCCAGGATTTTCATTTGGTAAACGCGAAGATTTCATTGGACTACGAGGAACTCCCGTAGGTGAAGTGGTCATGAATAACATCGAAGTTAGCGAAGACCATTTGATTGGTAAACGTGGTCAAGGACTAGAGATTGCAGATCAAGCTCATGATGATGCTCGAATCCTAATGGGTGCTGTTCTAACGGGAATTATGGAACACGCTCTAAAAATTGCTTCTGATTACGCTAAACAACGTAAGGCTCTTGATACTCCATTAACTGATTTACAAGTCATCCAAGAAAAAATTGCTAATATTGCAATTTCAAAAGAATTAACTAAATTAGTCTATCAACAAGCAGCAATTCGTAAACAAAATGGCCAACCATACATGGAAGAAGCCGCAATGGCCAAAACATTTGGTAGTCGTTCAGCTGTTAAAGCCGGTGATGACGCACTCCAAGTTCTAGCTGGTTATGGTTACAGTCGTGAGTATCCAATTGAACATTTAATTCGAGATGCACGAGCTTTGGAAATTGCTGAAGGAACCGTTGAAAAGATGCGGACAGCAATTGCTAAAGCCGAATTTGAAAAGTAAGGAGGATACCAGAATGAAAATTATTGTATGTTTAAAACAAGTACCAGAAACTAATAATGTCAAAATTGATCCGGTTACGCATAATCTACAACGAAACGGAATCAGTGGTGTGATTAATTCTTTTGATGTCAATGCCATTGAAGCAGCCCTTGAGTTGAAAGACCGTTATGGCGCCGAAGTGGTTGCTTTGACAATGGGACCTCCTGACTATGAAAAAACGCTTCGTTTAGCAATGGCTATGGGAGCTAACGAAGGTGTTCTCTTAAGTTCTCGTGGATTTGCCGGTGCAGATACTTTAGCAACAGCTACTGTATTGGCTGCAGCTGTTAATAAAATTGGCGGAGCAGATTTAATCTTATTCGGTCGTCAGGCAGTTGATGCTGATACAGGACAAGTTGGTCCGCTTGTTGCTGAAAAATTAGATTTACCACAGTATACTTACGTTTCAAAATTAAACTTGAGTAGCGATGGCCAAATTGATGCAGTACGTATGCTCGATGGTGGAACCGTTCGAGTAAATGGTGATCTACCAGCAGTTGCAACGGTTCGTTCTGAATTAAACGAACCACGTTATGCAACACCTCGAAATATTAAACTCAGCTTTAAGAAAGATATTGTCGTTTATGATGAAAAGGATTTAGATCTAGATGATAGCGAAATTGGACAAGCTGGTTCGCCAACAATTGTTACTAAGGTTTATACACCAACAGCAACACCTAAAGTTACAGAAACCCTTGAAGGATCTGCAAAAGAAGCTGCTCAAAACTTATTAACAAAATTGAGCGAAAAAAGTATTTTATAGGAGGTTATGAAAATGAGTGAGATTTGGATTTATGTGGAAAATCATTTTAATCGGGTTGATCCTAGTAGCCTCCAATTAATAACGAAGGCGAAAGAAATTGCTAATGGTCGCCAAGTTACTGCAGTTATTCTGGAAGACCACGATCAAGATTTTGAAAATACTGTTAAACAGTATGGACCTAATCAAATTTTGTTGGTTAAAAATGATAATTTAAAGAATGCTAGTGATGAAACGATTACGAATGTATTAGTTGATTTAGCACAAGAACAAAAGCCAGATACGATTTTATTTGGAGCAACAGTCACAGGACGTTCTCTAGCACCAAGAATACAAGGACGTCTAAAGACCGGATTAACGGCCGACTGTTTGGACTTACGATTTGACGACGATTTGCTAGTTGCTACCAAGCCATCTTATGGTGACAACATTATGTGTGAAATAACTTGTCCTAAGAACAAGCCACAAATGGCAACGGTGCGTCCTAACACATTTGAAGCAGTTGTTGATGGTTCGTCTGAGCCCAAAATTAATGAAGTCGAAGTGACCGTTGATGTTGATCCAAGAGTAACAGTTAGTGACGAGCAGGGTTCAGTTAGCAATACCCGTAGCATCGGTACGGCTAAACGAATCATTGCCCTTGGTCGTGGTGCTCAATCTGAATCAATCATTAAGAAAGCTAATGAATTAGCTGGAAAAATTGGAGCGATTGTTGCTGTTTCACGCCCGTTGACTGACTTACCAGAATTCAGCCATGAACAGCAAATTGGACAAAGTGGAAACACCGTTGCACCAGATTTGATTATCAATCTTGGTATCTCAGGTGCTGTTCAATATGTGGTTGGAATTCAAAATGCCAAGACCGTGGTATCAGTTAATACCGATCCAAAAGCACCCATCTTTGACGTCTCGCAATACAAGTATGTTGGGGATGCAGAAGCGTTTTTGGATGGCCTGATTGAAAATGTATAAATAAGTATAAGCATATTGTTTTGAGTAGACTAATATAATCTATATAATGTTTTTACCAAATGAAATGGAGGAAACGTTATGTCATTATTTAGTATCTTATCAATATTTCTAATTAGCTCAGTCTCTTTATATCTATTGTATGAACTTATAAATAAACTAGTTCTTTGGATTGATAAAATCGCTAAAGACGAACGGGTTCCGTTTCATAAGGGATTACAACTGGCTGTAGTACGAATTACAAAAAGATAAAAAATAGCACTGATAAACATTTTGATTCGTTTATCAGTGCTATTTTTAATTAACGATTAATTTCTTCGTGATGATTTTGCCAAGGTAGTAATTTAACTACGCCTTGAATCTTATCTTTGGGAACGAATCCCCAGTATCGACTATCGTTAGAAACTTCACGATTATCACCCATTACAAAGTATTTTCCCTTTGGAACGGTGGTTACGCTACCGGAATTCCATTCAGAACCCTTGGAGAGTGATTTTAAATCAAAACCGGTCTTTTCTTTATTTATTGGTTGCAAGGTGCCTTGTTTTTGAGCATCTTTGCTGATGAAATCTTGTTTAACAACCTTGTTATTAACTAGAAGTTCGCCAGATTTTGTATATTGAACGGTATCACCAGGAACACCAATAACTCGTTTAACATAAAGAATTTTCGGGTCAATTGCTCGAGGGTCAACACCGTAAGCTTTAAAGACAACTACATTGTCGCGTTTTGGTTCTAGAAATTTAATCATTGAAACACGTTCAGTATTTTGCAAGTTAGGGTACATTGAGCTTCCGTCAACTTTAACTAGTGAGAAAGCATACGTTTTAATCAATAGTGCAATCGCTAATCCAACGGCAATTGGAATAATATAATTTTTAAAAATAGACCAAATTGATTTCATTTTAAACTCCCTTTTTAGTGAATAGTTATAGTCTACATCAAAATAAGGGTAAAATAGTAAATGATAAAGAATATTATAAAAATAAAATAATTTTGTAAAGAAGGTCGCAACCATGCGAGTAGCACTGCTAACTGGATCGACACAGAGTTCTAAAAATGAATCATTAAGTAAAGTCTTGACTGAATTGAGTGAGTCCTATCATTTTGAGTTCTTAAATTTTGGCGCTTTTGATAGTGAAGAAACTAAATATAACTATTTAGACACTGCTATTTTATCAGGAATGTTGCTAAATAGTGGTTCAGTTGACTTAGTAATTACTGGTTGTAGTTCTGGAATGGGATCTCAGCTTGCTCATAATTCAGTGCCAGGCATTTTATGTGGTTATGGTCGTAGCTACGAAGAAGCCAATTTATTTACACGAATCAATCAAGGAAATTCCTTTGCTTATCCACTTGGTCTTGAGTGGGGCTGGGGCGCTGAAATCAAGTTTAAAAGTACTATGCAGGGATTGTTCGATGGTTTCCAACAAGATCCTTATCCTGCTAAAGATAAAGAACGGAAGCAACGTGATGCTGACGCTTTGAAGTTAATGAAAAAGAATAATCAAGTATCATGGAAAACCATGGTCGAAGATTTAAGTACGGAACAGCGGGCAAAATTAACCGAAAAAAATGACGTAATTGAATATGTTCAAAATAAAAATGCTCAATTCCATTTCTAGTGGAGTTGAGCATTTTGACTATTCCTGAACAAACATCTGATGGTGATTACCATGAGACCCATGTTCCGGTTCGATTTGAATGGTGACATGCGATACATGATATTTATCGTTAATTAAATGGCGGATATTTTGTAGAGTTTCATCACTATCTTTTAAACGACTGTCGGAAACAGTGACGTGTAATGAAAGCACAATTTGAAATTCGTCCATTTGCCAAGCGTGAATATGATGAACACCTGTTACATCAGAAATCTCGTTAATATCTTTCGACATTTGATCGTAATCTAAATTGGGCGAAGCTTGCATTAAAATTGCACACGATTCGCGGATAACCGGAATTGTTTCAGTTAATAAGTAAATTGAAATTAAGATTGTCAAAAGTGGATCAATCCAAGTTAGGTGCCAGAAATAAATAATGATACTCCCGATAATAACGCCCATTGCAGCTAATGTGTCAGACAATAAGTGTAGATAAGTTGCTTTAACATTTAAGCTACTATCATCTTTTGGATGTAATAAGAAAGTGGAGATAATGTTGCCAATAAAACTAATTATTGCAACCCAAAACATAACGGTAACATGAACGGCACTTGGATGAAATAAATGTTCAACAGCTTTGAATGATAGAAATAACGAAATTAATAGTAAGGCTAAGCTGTTTAAAAATGCGGAAATGATTTCGGCACGTTTGTATCCAAATGTTTCGCGTTCATTCTCAGAACGTTGACCTAAACGTTGAGCAATCAGACCCATTAAAACTGATAGTGAATCACTGAAATTATGGAATGCATCGGACGTTAGTGAAAGTGATCCTGAAAAGATTCCTCCTAATAATTCGCCGACTGTGATGATGAGATTCAACAAAATAACACTGATGAAGCGCTGATTGGATACAACCTTACTCGATGGTTGATTCATAAGTTTGATCTTCCTTTCTTGATATTTTTGAAACGTATTTTTCCAAGGCGGTTAGAACACGTGGTGAACTCAACTCACATAGTTCAATAATGTCTTGGTAGTTAAATGAATCACTATCTAGTGCAAACTCACAGAAATCTTCCCAAACGTTATACCGATTTGAAAAGTTTTCGGCCATCTGTTGACCAGATTCGGTTAACCGAATTGTACTGTACCGTCGATGCAAAACTAAGCGCTGTTTTGTAAGTTGTTTGATTTGCAAAGTAACGCTTGGTTCGGTTAATGATAAAAATTTTGCAAGGGTACTTATACGAACAAAGTCGTATTTTTTAGAAAGCAGGTAAATCGCGAAAAGGTATTCCTGACAGGTATGCAAACGATTACACCTCCTTTGTTAGGATAACCAAACAAAAATTATAAATAGAACTATTTAAGTTTGGTGTTCCAAAATAATTGTTTACAACTATGGAATTTATGATAACATAAGTTTTGTGGAAAAAGGAGGACATATAGTCATTATGGAAAATTCACAAGCAAAAAAGAAGAAACAACACTTAATCCATTATGCTAATGGTAAGTCGTTGGAAGAGATTAATGGAACAGTTGAAGTTCCAAAGGGAAAGGGTTTCTGGAAAACCTTATTCATGTATTCAGGACCTGGTGCTCTAGTAGCTGTTGGTTATATGGATCCAGGTAACTGGTCAACGTCAATTACTGGGGGACAAAATTTCCAGTACTTACTAATGTCTGTTATCTTGATGTCAAGTTTAATTGCGATGTTGCTACAATATATGGCGGCTAAACTTGGAATTGTGAGTCAGATGGATTTAGCTCAAGCAATTCGTGCAAGAACTAGTAAATCACTTGGAATTGTACTTTGGATTTTGACTGAGTTAGCTATCATGGCTACTGATATCGCTGAAGTTATTGGTGCCGCAATTGCGTTATATCTATTATTCAATATACCTTTGGTTATCGCTGTATTTATTACAGTATTTGATGTTTTGCTCTTATTGTTATTAACAAAGGTTGGATTCCGTAAGATTGAAGCAATTGTTGTATGCTTAATTTTAGTTATCTTATTAGTATTCGTTTATCAAGTAGCTTTATCAGATCCTAACTGGGGTGCCGTTGTTGCTGGATTAGTTCCAACAACTAAGACATTTGACGGTTCACATTCAGTAAATGGAATGACAGCTTTACAAGGTTCACTTGGTATCATTGGTGCTACAGTTATGCCTCATAACTTGTACCTCCATTCAGCTATTTCACAAACACGTAAGATCGATCATGATGATGAAGAAGATGTTGCAAGAACAGTTAAATTCTCAGCATGGGACTCAAATATTCAATTAACAGCTGCGTTCTTCGTTAACTCACTCCTATTAATCATGGGTGTGGCAGTATTTAAGACTGGCGCTGTTAAGGATCCTTCATTCTTTGGTTTGTTCCAAGCATTATCAGATACATCAACATTGAGTAACGGTGTGTTAATTGGTGTTGCTAAGTCAGGTATTTTATCAGTATTGTTTGCTGTTGCCTTGTTAGCTTCAGGTCAAAACTCAACTATTACTGGTACTTTAACTGGGCAAGTTATCATGGAAGGTTTCGTTCACATGAAGATGCCTATCTGGTTACGTCGTTTAATTACACGTTTGATTTCAGTTATCCCTGTTCTTATCTGCGTTATGATGACAAGTGGTAAGAGTGCGATTGATGAACATACGGCGTTAAATGATTTAATGAATAATTCTCAAGTATTCCTTGCCTTTGCTTTACCATTCTCAATGTTGCCATTACTTATGATGACAAATAGTAAAGTTGAAATGGGTGAACGTTTCAAGAACAGCTTGTGGGTTAAAGTTCTTGGATGGTTATCAGTTATTGGATTAACATTCCTTAACATGGAAGGTCTTCCAGATGCTGTTGCTGGTTTCTTCGGTGATAATATCACTGCTGCACAAACCAACACAGCCAATATTATTGCTTATATCTTGATTGCTGCTGTTATGGCTCTCTTGGTATGGACAACGGTTGAACTTTATCGTGGTAACAAGCGTTATGAAGCAAAATTAGAACAAGACGGAACACTTTAATCTAAAAAAAGGAGCAAGGAAGATGAGTGAACATGAAGATTTTAAACGAATTTTGGTGGGAGTTGATGACTCAGCTGATGCCCAGTTGGCTTTTCGATACGCCATTCGACAGGCAAGACAAAACGATGCGACATTAATTATTACCTCAATTCTCGAAAATGAAGAAATGAACGTCTATCAAGCTCTAACAAAAGATTATATTCATGGAGAGCGTGACGAACTTGTTGAACATATCAACGAATATCGTAAGCTCGCACTTGAAGCAGGCGTTACTAAGGTCGATATGATGGTCGACGAAGGTGATGCTGGTGAAACAATCGTTAAGAACGTAATCCCAGCTTCTAAAGCTGATTTACTAGTGATTGGTTCAATTTCTAAAAAGGGAATTCGGAAGTATTTTGGTTCTCAAGCATCATACATGGCCAAATACTCACCAATCTCTGTTATGATTGTTAGATAACAAATTATTATTAGCGTAATAATAGACAAAGAAAGCTGTCCTTTGGGATGGCTTTTTTTATTGGCATAAGATTGTTAAAATTAAGAAAAATACGAACTAAGAAGGATTCCTATGGCTATTGATGAGAAGCTATTTGATGAAACACATCAGATCTTAAAAGTTTTAAGTAATTTAACTCGGATTAAAATCCTTTATTTACTCGAGGATAAGCCTTATAACGTTAGTGAAATTTGTGCGGAACTTGGACTGGAACAGTCGGTGGTTTCACATCAGTTGAAAATCTTGAGAGAGCTACAGTTGGTTTCTGCTACTCGAGTTAAGAAGAACAACTATTATCAGTTGGATGACCCGCATATTTTGCAAGTTATTAACTCTGCGATGGGACATGCGGAACATGTGATTCGTGGGAAGAAGCATGGGGAATAGGGTTTAGTGTTCTATTTCCGAAAAAAGTCGTTTCCAAGATTGGCTGGAACGTAGTGGATGAAATTCAAGCCGAAGTTCGGTCTTGAATGTTCATCTTATCCTAAGCAATAAATTGCTAAGGATAATTTCACTACTTAGCCATCTTGGAAACGACTTTTTTCTACATTTGCTTTTAAATTAACGCAATTTTACTTAATGCTCTAATTCGTTCATTAATTCATCGGCGGACCTAAAACTCTTTAAGTTTGGGGACAGAGCTTCATTTCTTGCTTGATTGTTTAGTACTTGTTTTAAGTTAATGTTAAGTGGAATACTATTTTTAGATAAACTCTCTTCAAAAAACAGCCTCACGGCCATATTTAAGTCCATGCCTAAATCAGCATATAATTTCTCCAATTGTTCTTTTTCTTTAACATCGATTTCCATTGAAAAATTCTCTGTATCATATTTCAAAATGTCACCTCTGTGTTTTCAAAGCATGTAAGTTTTCGCTGCCAATAAAAGTTCTACCAATGATGGCTCAGTAGTGAAATTATTCTTATCGCGAAGCGGTTAGAATAAGGTGAACTTTCAAGACCGATTTGTGGCTTGAAATTTGGCCACTACGTTCCAGCCAATCATTGGTAGAACTTTTATAACTCTATAAACAAACAGAACACCGCTACAAAACTATCAAATCTCTATCTGAATCAGCCGAAATATTCAAATGACCATCAGCAGTAACAAGGATATCATCTTCAATGCGGACTCCACCTAAATCTGGTATGTAAATGCCAGGTTCCACCGTAATAACTTCGTTTTCTTGAACTTTGTAATTTGGTGTCACGCCATAACTTTGAGGATATTCATGAATATTTAAACCAATGCCATGACCCATTCCGTGATTAAATTTGGGACCGTACCCTTGTTCAGTAATGTAGTCACGTCCAATTTGATCTAATTTTTTCCCTGATACTCCTGGTTTAATAGCTTCAATAACTTTTGATTGTGCCTCTTGAACAATTTTGTATATTTTTTTCAGTTCGTTATCTGGTTCACCAACAGCAATGGTTCTTGTAATATCGGAAGTATAACCATTGTAGAAATATCCAAAGTCGATTGTAACTAATTCACCATTTTGAATGACTTTGGATGTTGCTGATCCGTGTGGAAGGGCAGCTCTAGCGCCACTTGCTACGATAGTTTCAAATGAGGCTCCTTCTGAACCGTGGGCTTTCATCCATTGATCCAAAAGATCAGAAACTTCAATTTCAGTGATTCCAGGTTTGATTTTGGTTAAGACGTAGTTAAATCCTTCAATTGAGAGTCTTGTGGCTTCTTTTAAATCATTAATTTCAGATTTAAATTTAATGGCACGAGCACGATCGACTAATTCAGTAGTCGGAATTAGTTCTAAATTGAGTTGTTCGTTCAGGCGAGCGTACTCTCTATATGGAAGATTATCTTCAAATCCAAGTTTAGCGATGTGATTTGGTTCCAGTAGGGGCGCCATTTCATCCACGTATTTACGAGTAATAATAAGTTTGATTTGTGGATCAAGGTATTCTTTTAAATCAGTTTCATAACGGGCATCAGTGAAAAAATATGATTCATTAGTTGTGATTAATAAGTGAGCATCTCCTGCAGTTCCGTCGAATTTAGTGAGGTATTTCAAATTAAATTCGTCTGATATAAGTAAGGCATCAAAAGATAGTTGCTGAAGTTGAGCTTGAATTCTGTTAATTTTCTCCATATTAAAATCCCCAATCTGATTGATTGGGGATTATTTTAGCACTTTATAGTGGTAATAAACTAGAGCATCTGCTCTAACTCGGTGAAAACAGCGTCTGATGAGTGTCGTAATATCAAGTCGGAACGTTGATCAAATGTATTAGGTTTAGGATTGATGTTAATAACGTGTTGATTGGATGTTTGACTGTAATAGCCATTGGAACCAATCACGATGGTTAAATCACTGTTCTGCATGATTTGATTTGCACGGCGAACCTCGTCTGGTAGCGTTGCGATATGACGGAAGACTGGATCAGGTGATAGAACGCCGTTGCAATTTTGACACCGAGGAATAGCATCTTTCAGACGATTAATATCAAAAATCCGTCCACAGTTGATACAGTGGTTCGTATTTAAATCACTCCAGATAGGCATGACGTTCGTATTACCAGCAATATTATGTAGATAATCGACATTGGTTGTCACTATGCCGTCTAGATGACCGTTTTGTTCTAACTTTGCTAGGACGCGATGTGATTTATTTGGACCATATTTGAAAATTGGATCAACAAAGTCTTTATGGAATTCAGACCAAAAAGTATCGGGATGATTTTCAAGTGTTGTAGATTCGAAAACTCCGAATACGTTTGTCATCATTTCCATATCCGGAATGTGACTGCTCACTGAGATTCCTGCACCAGTTAATACGGTGGGATGTTTTGCATCGAGTATCATTTGATACATTTGTTTTACTTGTTCTTTTAAAGATGATTCTGACAATTGATTAGCCTTCTTTGAAGTAGTTTAAAATTCTGATGGAAATGCTACTCGTTTAAGATTTAATTGTCTATTAAAAAGGTTTATTTATCATACAAATATTTAATTCACGAAAATAAACCTTTATAAGCGACATATACAATTTTCTAAGCTAGACTTCCTTTGAAATAACAATTTTGGAGGGGGTTATGATGACTAATGTTTTAATTATTGGAGCTACTGGTGGAATGGGTACTTTTACTACGCAAAACCTACTTAAAGAAACGGATTATAAAATTACGGTGTTTGTACGGACACCGTCTAAGTTGCCAACTGATATTTCCGAAAATGATCGTGTGACTGTCGTTCAAGGTGACGCAACTAAAGTGGTAGAATTAAAATCGGCCATGGATAATCAAGATATTGTTTACGCTAATTTGGGGCCTTGGCTAAAGACTGAGATGGCAAATTCTATTATTGAAGCAATGCGCCAAAAAGAGTTGCATCGATTAATCTGGATTGGCTGCTTAGGGGTGGATGATGAAGTTCCTGGTAAGTTTGGTGAATGGAATAAAGAAACTTTAGTGCCAGATGGTTATTTAGCAACTGAAACGGGTGCAGTGCGTTTGATTGAAGCTTCAGATCTTAACTACACTATCATTCGTCCTAGTTGGTTGAGTGACGAAGATGAGGTTGATTATGAAGTTACTCGTCAAGGAGACTTATTAACTGGAACTGAGGTTTCTAGAAAGAGTGTTGCTGACTTTGTTACTAAATTAATTCAAGATCCTAATCAGCATGAAAAAGAGTCGATTGGATTGAATAAACCAGGGACAGATGGCGATAAGCCTAGCTGGTATTAGATAACGGGATGATGTAGAATTAGAAACGTAAAGGCAACAAATCAAAAGAGACCAACAAATTGCCGTTGCTGGTCTCCGCATGTTGATAATTGTCTAATGTAATGGTTGAGGACTAACTTAGGTTAGTCTTTTTTTAGTGTCGTGCAATTGTTTCACTCGTTTGAAGCATTAAAAAGTCCGATTTGTTTTGGAATATCAATAGTCCCATGTTTATGAAGTATTGAATTAAAATAAATAGTAAGTTTTTGTAACAAGTCATCAGATATTTCGGATTGCATATCGCGGGTGGAATCAATCCAAGCTATGAGATCAGCAGTTTTAGTAACTGATAGTGAGTTAGGAAAATCAGTGATTTGAACATGTTTAAATTGCTTTTTTAAGTAATGCTCTCCGTTCTGTAAATTGAATGGCAAAATATCACTAAATGCCATATTGTTAGGATCGATTTTTTGAATGGCTTGGTGCAGATAATTTTCTAAGCCATTTGTTCCATTTGCAGTCGCATAGAAAATTCCATTCGGTGTAAGTACGCGTCTGATTTCTTTTATAGATGTATCAATATTTTCAACATGATGTAATGTATGGTTTGCAATTACAATATCAAAAGAGTTATCAACGAACGGGATGTCTTCAGCATTTACAACCTGAGTTTCAATTCTATCATCATGTTTAAATTCATCTTGAACAATTTGTACCATACCAGAAGAAAAGTCAGTTAATGTTAGTCTAGAATCCGTTGGCAGTAACTGTAAATGATTTAACCAAAGTGAACCATTGCCACAACCAATTTCTAAGATACGTGGATGTTTTGGAAATTTTACATTTTCAAAAAACCAGTCCCAGAGAGGCTGTTGATTAACATTGTACAGTTGATGCAGTCTCGTTCGAATTGCAAGACGATTGTCGTTTTCATATTGTTTTGAGAGACGTTCTTGATTAGTCATTTTAGACATAGATAATTTCCTCGCTATAAATATACTTTTCTGATTATTCATTTAATTTTAGAGATTAATAACCATATTGTAATCAAATTATAATTTTACGGTATACAAAATACAACTATGCGTTTTTTAGATATGTATTGATATTCATACTAATTCGATGTTGTAAGTGTAGTCTTGTAGTATTCTAGTAGTAGATATCGCAGGAGGATAATTACATGAAAAAGCGCACCATTTTTACAATATTAGTGTTCCTAATTGGGGCCAATTTGAGAATGATGATTACAACCATCCCGCCGTTATTGGGAATGATTCAAGATCAATTTCATCTTTCTAGTTCAGTCAGTGGAATTTTAATGACGATTCCGCTGTTGTGTTTTGGACTTTTTTCAGCCTTCGCAGGTAAATTAGGAAAGATATTTGGCTCGCGACTGATTATCCTTATTTCATTAGTATTAATGGGGCTTGGTGATATATTGCGAGTTTACTCAGTCGATTTAATGTTCTTAGGAACGCTGTTAGTAGGACTCACAATTACTGTTTTGAATGTTTTATTGCCATTATTCTTAGTAGAATATGCGAGTGAAAATGTTCGTGGATATACGGGGATTTATTCCGTATCGATGAATATTTGGGCCGCAATTGGGAGTGCAGTAATTGTTCCAATTGCTAATGCGATTGGGTGGCAGTTAGCTGTTCAAATTTTTTCGGTGGTTGCTTTAATAGCCGCGGTTTATCTACGTGTTGTATTACCAAATAACGTTACGCCTAAATCTAAATCAACTAACAAAGAGTTACCTGAATCAATCAGTGTATGGAAACAGGGCCGAATCTGGACGTTAGCACTATTTATGGGGATGCAGTCATTTGTCTTTTACGGTTTATTAACCTGGATTCCAACGATTTTTATTAGTAAAGGATTCAGTACCTCGGAAGCAGGACTATTACTAGGTATTTTTCAGTTAGTGGGGATGCCAGCATCATACTTTGTCCCGGTGTTATCAGAGAAGAAATCGGCTCGGGCACCTTTGATTTGGTCGATTGCAGCTGGATATGGTCTAGGTATAGCATGTTTAGTTTCAATCAGTAAAAATTGGCCAATAGCCATTTTAAGTGCTGTTCTATTGGGGTATGCAGTAGCTGCCGTATTTACATATTCTGTCAGTTTAATTACCTTATCATCTAGAACTAGCGCTGAAACTGCTGATGTCTCTGGTATGGTACAAACGGTTGGATATTTATTGGCAGCGGTTAGTCCGGTTCTTTTAGGATCTTTACATGCTTCTTTAAGTTGGAATGTTATTTTAATGATTGTTCTAGTTGTCGGTGCAATAGTAATCGGATTGGGATTAGCAGTAAACCGAAATTTGGCAAAACAAAACCGTGGAGTCGATTAAACTTCACGGTAAATCATGAATAGGTCAGATATGAATTTGCCCACGCAACCAATAATCCAGAATGTACAGAGAAGTATGAGATATATTGGTTTGTGAGAAGCTGAATAATTGACAATAAAAAACGACATAAGAGCTATTAATGCTACTAGAATAAGTCTTAAAATCATACTGAGTGACGAATATTGGTAGTTTTTAGACGCTAAAGTAGGCTTGTATTTTTGAATCCAAAAATAAAGTAATGCCAAAATACTTATTATTACAATCAGTAAAATAAAGGATAAGTTTAGCCACAGAGTGATTAATACCAAGCCTCCGGTAACTATGGATCCTAGCAAATTAATTAGTGCGTATTGCCATTGCAAGTTCTGCATATTAGTACCTCATTTCTATTTTTAGCCTTTTTCTGGAATCCAGTAGTTCGAAAAAACACCAAAGATAAATTGGATAACTGTAGTAAAGACCCAAAAAGTAACAAAGTTATCTGGTAATGAAAAATTTATCCCAATAATTGCGATAACTACTAGTAATAGTGTTAATGATATGGTTATTACTGGTCTGGAATGGTAGTTCGATGGATTTAATTTAGGGTTTTTCTTAGCAAGCCAAGAATTAACGAAAAAAGCTAAAATCGCTAATGCTATTAATAATAGTATGGATAATTCATCGGGTAATTTAAGTGCTTTGACTAGCATTATTAGTATAAAAGCGATTAAAAAATATAAAGAATTATATAGTCCGTATTTCCAATGATATTCACGCATGATTGTCCCCCC
The DNA here is from genome assembly GCF_001437605.1 of Pediococcus argentinicus. Classification (GTDB taxonomy): domain Bacteria; phylum Bacillota; class Bacilli; order Lactobacillales; family Lactobacillaceae; genus Pediococcus; species Pediococcus argentinicus. The sequence goes on along the minus strand of NZ_JQCQ01000002.1, from coordinate 30,110 downwards.
AGTTAAAACTAAGTTAATTATAAAACTAAAAAATAATATAAAAAGGGTTCGGTGAGTTAAATGACTGAAAAACAAATTAAGCGCAGTGATGTTCCAGTTGAATTGACATGGAATGTAAATGACATTTTTACAGATGATCAAGCATTTCAGCAGGGTGTCTTAAATCTTAACAACTTTAGTAAACAACTTTCTGAACACAAAGATACTGTAGTAAATTCAGCGAAAGAACTCTTGGATACAACTAAATTGCTGGTTGAATCTGAAGAATTACTTGGAAAAGTCTATGGATATGCTGCTCGGGTTAACGATAGTGATACTGGCGATGCTCGTGGTAATGAACTTTACAATACAGCTATGTTATCCGTTAATGATTGGGAAGCTGCCATTTCATTCTATGAACCAAGTATCACGATTTTAAGTGAGGAACAATTAAAGAACTTTATAGCATCAGAACCAGATTTAAAACAATTTGAATTTAATTTAAATCGAATTCAAGCGCAAAAGAGTCATACGTTAACACCAGAATTAGAAGAATTGTTAGCCAAATTGCAACCAGCAATCGATGACGCTGCTGAGATTTCAACTAAGTTGGATGATACAGATTTAAAATTTGGTACTTATACTAACGATGATGGACAAGAGGTTGAGTTAACAAAGGAACGGGTCTTTGACTTACAAACTAATGAAGACCAAAAAGTTCGTGAAGCTGTTAGTCGCAAAATGGACGAGGCATATCACGGGGTGCGAAACACTTTTGCGGCAACATTGCGTAATCATGTTCATTCCCAAAATATTTTAGCCGGAATTCGTCATTTTGATAGTGCTCGTCAAATGAATATGAGCGAAAATGATGTTCCAGAGAGTGTTTACGATAGCTTGATAGAAGCTAATCACAAGCACTTAGATTTATTGCATCGGTATTATGAATTACGGAAAAAAGTGCTTGGTCTAAATCATATGTATGATTATGATCGCCATGTTTCATTAGTGAAGGGAACTAAGCTTAAATTTACATTTGATGAAGCTAAAGCAATTGCTAAAAAGGCTCTAAAACCTTTAGGATCTGATTACTTGGCACACTTGGATGATGAATTTGATCATCGCTGGATTGATGCCGCTGAAAATGAAGGTAAGCGTAGTGGCGGTTATGAAGATGATGTTTATGGAGTACATCCCTACATTCTGTTAAATTGGAGTGACACTTATAGCAGCACTTCCACTTTAGTCCACGAGTCAGGTCATGCTCTGCAAAGTGTTTACACGGACCTAGCTCAACCATCATGGTATTCACAGTACCCAATTTTTATTGCTGAAATTGCGTCAACTTTAAATGAAAGTCTTCTTAATGACTATATGTTGAAACAGTATGCCGATGATCCCAAAGTATCAGCATATCTATTAACTCAAATCTTAGGCGATTTTGTCGGTACTGTTTATCGTCAAACCGCTTTTGCGGAGTTCGAACATTTTATTTATACAGCAGACGCTGAAGGCAAAACTTTAACTCCTGATTTGATGGCAGATAAGTTTAATGGCTTATTTGAACAATATAATGGACCTGCAGTTGAAGCTCCAGATTGGGATCGAGATACTTGGGCTTATATTCCACACTTCTACTATGATTATTACGTCTATCAGTATGCAACTTCAAAAGCCATCGCGGTTAGCCTTGCTAACGATATTCTAAATCAGAAGCCGGGTGCATTAGATCGATATAAAGAATTTTTGGCAGCTGGTGCCAGTGATTATCCAATTAATATTGTTAAAAAGGCCGGCATTGATGTAACTAAGACGGATTATCTGGATCAGGCTTTTGACGTATTTGAAGATAACTTGAATCAGTTGGAACAGAAATTGAATGAACTGTGATTTAAAATATAAAAACGATCGGGAAAATTAATTTCTCGGTCGTTTTGGGTTATTGAACATTTGAGTTAGCAATCTTTTCAAATCCTTGTTCTAAGTCAGTATTCTTAGTTGGATTGAAATGAATCAACATATCAGGGGTACCTTGATTTTGTTCAGTAATTAAAACAATTGGTTTCTTATTAGAAGCAATTGCGAAGAAATATAGATGAGCGCCCATTTTAGCATGGTCAATGTCGGAATAGATGGCCACAACGTTAAAGTCGTGTTTGCCCAGACCATCATTGGACCAACCCATGCTGACTTTGTGATCATTCACTGCTATATTTCCTGATCCAAGCGAGCTAGGATAGGTAATACCATAGTAACTAACATCTTTTCCTGGATAGTAGTTTTGATATTCTTGATGCATCGTTGCTTGCCAGTCTTTCATAAATGATTCTAGCTGGCGCGACTTATCATTATTCCAAAGATCATTTTCTTGTGGCTTGAGATCAATTGATTTACTATCTTTAGAACTATCATCTGATCCACCTTGAGCAGATGTAATATCACCTTTTTGTTCGGAAGTTTGTTTTTGATTGCCACAGCCACTGACGGTTAATAACACAATTGCTGCCAGAATAAACGCAAATGATTTTTTCATAAGTAGCATCCTTTCAACGGGTTTTCTTAAGTATATCTTATTTATAAAACACACGAAAGAATTACGAAAATTAAAAAATGAGGTTGCATTTCTAATTTTATAATGATATTCTAATTTCAAGTCATTTTAAGGAGCTGGATATTTATGTTAAAAATTAAACGCCAACAACTTAATAACCGATATTACTTTTGGTTTTTTCAGAGCTAATCTGTAAGAAACCAAGAGCCTTTTGGGATGCCTGCAGATTAGGAAACTAAGCTGCGAGACATCTGACAAGCCATTAATACGAATTTTTAACGTCAGAATAAAGCCGCTTAGTTTTCAATTAAACTAAGCGGCTTTTTTACATACTTTTTACGAAAACTTTAGGAGGAACCACATATGGATTTAGCAAGTAAAATGAATAAACAATTAGATTTATTGAAACCATCTTCAATTTTAAAATTTGATGCAGATGTTTCTCAAATTCCAGACATCATCAAATTGACTCTGGGAGAACCAGATTTCAATACGCCAGAGCATGTTAAAACTGCTGGCGAAGAAAGTATTGCTAACAATCAAAGCCACTATACAGCATCTGCTGGAAAAATTGAATTGAGAAAGGCAGCCGCAAATTTCTTATCATCAAAATACAGTGCCAACTTTGATCCTGAAACTCAGATCGTAACGACAGTTGGTGCAACTGGTGCGATTTATTCTTCAATCACGGCGGTTATTAATCCAGGCGACGAAGTCTTAATTCCGATTCCAATTTTTCCACTCTATATTCCGATTGCTATTTTAAACGGTGCTAAGCCTGTCTTCATCGATACGTCTAAAGATGGATTCCAACTTACATCCGAAAAATTAACGAAGGCTTTTGAAGAACATCCAAACGCCAAAGCGTTGATTATGAATTATCCAACTAATCCTACGGGAGTTACGTATACTCGAAGCGAGCTTGAAGCTTTAGTAGCAATCATCAAACAACATGAAATCTTTGTGATCAGTGATGAAATTTACAGCGAACTAACGTATGGCGACAAACACGTTTCCTTGGGAGAGTTACTACCAGAACAAACTTTGTTAATTACCGGTGTTTCTAAATCACACGCCATGACCGGATGGCGAATTGGTTTTGTAGCCGGACCGGCACCAGTCATTCAAAAAATTGGGATGGTTAATCAATTTACTGTTACTTCAGCTACTACAAATGCTCAAGATGCCGCAATCGAAGCTCTTAAAAATGGGATGGACGACGGTTTAGAAATGAAGAAGGAATACCAAAAGCGTCGTGATTTCTTAAAAGCTGGACTAGAAAAAGCTGGTTTTCCAGTTATCAGTCCGGATGGAGCTTTCTATATTTTTGCTAAGATTCCGGCTCAGTTTGACCAAGATAGTTTTGCATTTGGCATGCAACTAGCAAAAGAAGCTAAAGTTGCTGTAATTCCAGGAGCAGCTTTCCCAGCTGGCGAGGGTTACTTACGTCTTAGCTATGCCGCAAGTATGGAAAATCTTGAAGAAGCAGTTAAACGAATTCAGCATTTTGTTGATAGTCATAAATAATCGGAGGAAATTTAAATGAAAATTTTAATGTTTAGTGTACGTGAAGATGAAAAACAATTTATTCAAAAATGGGCTCAAGAACACGATGCTGAAGTAGAAACAAATCAGGAAATTGTGGATGCACAAACAATTGAACTAGCAAAAGGATTTGACGGAATTTCGGTTCAACAACACGAAGCAATCAATGATCCAGCAGTTTATGAAAAATTAGCTCAAATGGGTATTCATCACATTGCTCTACGAATGACGGGTTTCAATGTCGTTAATTTAGAAGCTGCAAAGGAAAATGGTATTGCAATCACAAACGTTCCAGCATACTCACCACGCTCAGTTTCAGAAGAAGCTCTAGCGTATACAATGGGACTTCTACGTAAGATTAAAGAAGCTGGATTAAAGATGAAAGAGCACGATTTTTCATGGCCAGGACTCCAGACTACTGAAATTCACAACATGACGGTTGGAATTTTGGGTGCTGGTAAGATTGGTGGAACTTCCGCCCGAATTTTTAGAGCCTTAGGAGCTCGAGTAATTGCTAATGATTTAGTGCAACGACCAGAACTAGCAGACACGTTGGAATACGTTAGTTTTGATGAGTTGTTAAAACAAAGTGACGTAATCACAATTCATACTATTTTAGATGATTCAACGCACCACTTAATTGATGCCGATGCATTACACAAGATGAAAAATACAGCTCTCCTGATCAATTGTGCTCGTGGACCAATTGTGGAACCCAACGCTTTAGTAGCTGCCCTACAAAATGGTGAAATTGCTGGAGCCGGTTTAGATACTGTTGAAGGTGAAGAAGGGGTCGTTGAAAATGATCTCCGCGATAGTGACCGTGACTTAAGTCTCTTTGATACATTGCTCGCAATGCCAAACGTCACGATGACACCCCATATTGGTTTTTACACTGATGCAGCAGTTAGCTCGATGGTTTCCATGAGTTTAAACGACGTGGACTCCTTATTACACGACAAACCCAGCGATCACATTGTAGGAGGATAAATTATGACAGAAACTAAACCAACTCAATCAGCCAAGCAGTTTACGTTAAATGTCTTAAATGGTATCAGTATCGGGGTTATCGTAGCCTTGGTACCATCAGCTCTACTCGGTCAATTAATGTTGGCTCTCAAAGGTGTCTTGCCATTTGCCAATACGATTATTACACTTACTAATTTTTCTATGACCTTACTACCAGTGGTTTCCGGACTTTGTGTAGCGATGCTTTTCAAAATGACTCCCATTCAAAGTTCCAGTTTAGCAATTGTGGCTATGATGGGTGCTGGAAACTGGAAGTTATTACCAACTGGCGGTTTCGGTGTTCAAGGAACTGGTGATGTAATTAATATTATGGTGACAATTGCAATTGGCGTTCTAATCATTCAAGTATTAGGAACTCGCATGAAGGCCTACACTATTTTACTCTTACCAGCTCCAACATTGGTTATTGCTGGTGGGTTGGGTCTATTAACATTAGGACCTATTCACGCTATTACAGTAGCAATTGGTGAAGGTATTATGGCAGTCACCAAATTACAACCAGTGATGATGGGGACCTTATTAGCTATGATTTTTGCCGCATTGATTTTAACTCCGATTTCCTCAGTTGGAATTGCCACAGCGATTTCATTAAGTGGTATTGCTTCTGGCTCAGCTAACTTGGGAATTACAGCTTGTGGTTTTGCTCTAGCAATTTTCGGTAGCCAAGCCAATTCATTAGGTACGTCTCTAGCTCATTTTCTTGGCTCTCCCAAGATTCAAATGGCAAACATGCTCGAAAAACCTAAATTATTTATTCCCGTCATTATTAACGCCGGAATTCTCGGTGCATTAGGTGCTATATTCAATGTTAAAGGAACACCAATGAGTGCAGGATTTGGATTCTCCGGCTTGATTGGTCCGATGGCTGCCCTAAATGGTGGTACCAATGTGATTGTGATAACGATTCTATTCTTCGTGTTACCAATCGCACTAGCTATCGTTAGCAAATTAGTCTTTGCTAAACAAATGGACTTCATGCATGATTCAGACTTTATGCTGAGTTACGAATAATGCGTTATATTGACATCCAAATCGGGATTCTTTAGTATCAAGATATTATGAAAATAAAAGACCCTAAGAAAACTAAAAAAATCATCCAAGTTACGGCTCAGATGATTGTTAAAAATAATAATATTGATATCTCAACGAGTGCGATTGCTAAAAAAGTAGGGATTGCCCAGTCAAATATTTACATCTATTTCAAAAGTAAACAGGATTTAATTGAACAAGTTTATTTAGATGCATTTATTCGACTCGGTAAGTTTGCTGAAAAAGAAACGAATTACTCCGGTAGTCTTGAGCAACAAGCTGCTAATCAAATCGAAATGATTTATCGTTTTTCACAAAAGTATCCCACTGAGATGAAGTTGATTAGCATTAGTCTCAAAACACCAGTTTTCAAAAGTCATTTGGCAATGGACCAAAAGGCCGCCGGCAATCGTGCAATGTATGAATTGTTGAAAAAATGCGCGGACGAGGGACTGTTACGAACGAATAGCTTTGAACTGTCGCGGAATATTATTTTTGATACGATTCAATCTTACGAAGTTGAATTAGAAAAAGAAACTTCGTCTGTTGAAAAGCTCCCATTTCAAACTATTTTAGAAATGCTGATGGCTGGTCTAATGACGCCCGAGGCTAACCAACGTTGGCTTAATAATAACTAAAAAATGGATTGCTACTTTTTATAGTGGCAATCCATTTTATGTTGCTGAATCTTAATAGCCTAAATCAGTTTGATTTCACACTCTATGCTCTACCAAACATTGAAAATCCGCCAATTACTAGTGCAATGAGCGCAATCCAAAAGGCGATTCTGATAAAGAAAACGAACGCTAGAACTACTAATCCGACACCTAATACCCAGAAAATGGTTCTACCGACTAGGCGAGCAAGTAGTAATAGAATTAGAAATCCAATTATTAATCCCACTGTGGAGACCTCCTCAAATATGATTGAGAAAAGTTTAGCACTCTATTTTAAAAATACAAGCTATTGACGAAAAGTTTAAATATCGCTTAATGCTTGATTAATTGGTAAGCTTCCGCTGTGCATAGGAACAACCTTTTTATACGAGTTCTTTAGTTCAAGAAGTTCACCTAAAACAGTTACGACGTCGTCAATTGAGTTCTTACCAGTTTCCTTGACGTAAACATCTATCTTGTTTGTAGCTGGTTCTTCTAGAAGAGCACCAGGTTGTAAAATTGTGTAGTTTAAGTTGGAATGGTCAATAATCCAACGGTCAGCGAAGTACTTAGCAATATTGTAATCTGGAATTTGAGCAAGGAAGTCGTCGTTCCAATGATCAGGTTGAGTTGCAAAAATTGAACTTAATAGAATAAAGCGAGTAATTCCATTTTCTGTTGCTACTTGCGCTAATTTAACGGGACCATAGGCATCAGTTTGAAGTAAGTCCTTACTTCGTGAACCAGCTACAAAATAAATTGCGTCCACTTTACCTACTTTTTTTGCTAAATTTTCAACAGAGTCATGAAGGTCAAATTCAATCGATGTAATGTTTTCTGATTCAAATGCTTGAGGATGACGTGAGCCAGCAATGACTGTATGTCCCTGATCTGCAAGATAATTTGCTAGTTTAGTACCGATTCGACCACTGGCACCAACGATAAAAATTTTCATAGTTAAAACTCCTTTTTTAATTAAATTGTTTGTCCTTCTTTAGTATAGAAGTATGGGGCTAAAATTTCTGGAATAGAGGTTCGAAAATGTGCAACTAATTTATCAACTGGTTCTTGCATGCCAGTTTCAATCCAATCGTAAATGATGGTATTAACAGCGTAAGCATAGAAACGAGCGGCAAACAGCACAGAATCAGAGATGTCATTAGCATAATGCTGTTTTAAATAATCAGTAATAACATCGACAGACACCTGACAATAAATTTTCTTGAACATATACTCATTTTGACCTGAAAGTAAGTCCTGATAGAAATTTTTATGATTAATGATTCCATTCATGACAGCCTGATTGGCTTCATCCAGTGATTCTGACTTAAGCATCTTAACGTAAGAATTAAAGAGTAGCGAGCGCAAAGTCTCTTCAACCAGACTGTATTTATCGTCAAAATAATAGTAAAAGGTTTCACGTTGTAATTGAGTAATCTGCATTAATTTTGAAATTGAAATCTTATCCACGGATTGTTTCAATGTTAAATCCAAAAATGTATCAATAATCTGTTGTTTTGTTGCATTTGCCATTTATTTATCTCCATTCATACAAAACGTTAAGATTGTATGTTTTCAAAAGTTGCCCAGTCATTTACTATAAGTAAGCATAATTATTCAATAGTCCATTTATAAAGCAAAACGAAGTTGACTGCAATTTAAAAGGTTTGAATTAAATAATAAATTTAAAAAGTGAAAAGGAAGTAATTTACTATGGAACTAAAAGATGCAATTTACGAACGCCAATCAATGCGAGATTTCTCTGATCGTGAAATTAGTGATGCAGATTTGAAAGAGATAGTTACTGATGCAAGTAGAGCTCCTTCGTGGGCTAACTCACAGCCATGGCAGGTTTTCATTGCTAAAGGTGGCATGCTAGCTAGAATTAAGCAACAACATGCAGAATGGGATAATGCCGGTCGAGGTGGCAACTCTGATATTGATACAATTCATCGCGGGGAATGGGCTCCAGTAGCACAACAAAATATGCAGCAGTGGTCCAATCAAGTCTTGCAAGAATTAGGTAATAACATGGCTGCCAGTATGAAGTTCTCCAAGAGTCAACATCAGCTATTTAATGCCAGCGCGATTGTTTACTTAGTTTTACCAAAGGATGCAGCAGGTTGGTCGTTGTATGATTTAGGCGCTTTTGGACAAACGCTAATGCTTTCAGCTACTGATCACGGAATTCAATCGATTCCAGCTTATGAATTGGTCAAGTTTCCTAATATGATTCGGAAAGAATTCAAAATTGGTGATAATCAAATGATTGCGATGGGTATTGCCCTTGGTTACGCCAAAACAGATGAAGCAATCAATCAAATTTACACGAAACGAACACCAGTTGATTCATTTTTAACAATTAAAGACTAAATTAAAAGACCGCGATTATATTATTCGCGATCTTTTTTCGATTATGAAGCTTGAGTCCAACGATCCTCTGTTCTGAAACAAGTGATGATAGATTCTATGAACAAGAAGTATGTTAGAGCTAGAGCAATTGGTGGCCAGAATGGTAGTACTATAAAGGATACAATGAGACAACCGTAGCGAATACCTCTTTCAAAATTGTTTTCTGGGTCGACATTAATTGCTTGGCCACGATTATCCCGCTGTAACGCAAATGATGTCACAGAGTACATTCCGGTCCAAAGTGACATAATCGTTAGGTAAGCAAGTTCTGGTTGCCAATGAGTAGGATATTCACCAACCCAAGCCGTTACAAATGGCATTCCGGATAACATTAGGAGCCAAATCATGTTAGTTAAATAAACTAGAAAATCAACTCTCTTAGCTCGTTTAAATAGTAAATGGTAGTTGTACCAAGAAACCATAATTTGTAGAAAACTAATTATGTAGGCGATTAGTGATGGAACCTGATTCTTAAAACTTTCAAATGTAAAATTGTGTGGTGCGTGAATTTCCAATACCATAATCGTAGCGACAATTGCTATGATGGCATCAGTAAATGCTTCCATTCGAGATTTATTCAAGGTCTAAACCTCCTCATTTTTTCTAAAGTGTACCATAAAATTAATGTTGTGAAATGACTGTTTTTAATCTATCTCATCCAACTTTAATGTATAATCAAAATCATAATAGATTGTGGGGGATGCATGATGTCAGAATATTTAAAGCAGCATCAAAAGTATTTGAAAAATTGGTATTTAATTCAATTAGGAGTCATGGTGATTATTGGAATTGTTTATCCAATTTTAAGTAAGATGGGACTCTTAGGATCGATTGTTATTGCCGTCTTTGTCATAATGCTATGGATAATCGAAGGATTGCTAGGCCTGTTACCATTTTTAAGTCGACAAGCCGTTCCAAGAAAACCGAAGACCGGTTGGCAGAGAGCGTTACGAGTTAATAGCTATTTTCAAACAATCATACAAATGTTTCTGATTCCGCTGACACTCCAAGCCATTACTTGGATGTTGTATCACTATTTAGGCATAAACGTTAATGTACTGACAGTTTTGGGGATGCTAGTGTTACTAGTAGCCTTTGTTCCTGTGATGGTTGTATTCACCAAGGATGTTAGTTCTATTGTGGGTCGAATTATTTTACTTACAGAAGTAATTTTTGCTGAGACTGTCGGAATGAGTTTTGTAACCACAGGAGTTAATAAAGCTAGTGAAAGCAGCTTTCTAAAAGACCTAATTAGTACTGGAGTTTGGGGAGCGTTAAGCTTTGTGATTACAGTTGGCGTTTTGATGGCTCTTTGGGGATATCGATTACCATCATTTAAATTTAGGATTAAACCACATTGGATTATTTTCACATTACTAGTTCTTTTCTCGATTTGGTTTGTAACTTATAACGCTTTTGCGTCTGGTGACAGCTGGAAAAACTTCTTAACAGCATACGATTTCCATATGAAGAAACCTAGTTTGTACATGTTCCTGTCTGGCTTAGAGCCTGGAATTGCGGAAGAATGGTTGTATCGTTTTTCAATTTTAAGCTTGTTATTATATGCATTTCGAAATAATAAATTCCAAGTTAAATTATCAGTATTTATTAGTGCGGCTATCTTTGGAGTTTGGCATTTAAGTAACGCTTTGGGCGGACAAAATTTCCTAGCAACCTTAGAACAAATTATCTTTGCCTTCTCATTTGGAGTTTTTGCTGCATCAGCCTATCTGTTTACTCGTTCGTTATTATTTACCATGGTTTTCCATCTCTTTACAGATGCTTTAGCTATGATGGCTTCTGGAACTGAAATGATGAGTAAACCGGGTTTGAGTGATTGGATTGCAGTTAGTGTTCAGGGTGCTATGTTTATTTTGATCGGACAATTCTTATTGAGTAAAACTGAAAAAATGATTCCAGAATCTGAAATCCTATCGGGAGGTCGTCTAGATGAGCAAGCAAGCCTTAGTAATTATTGATTTACAAAATGGTCTGAGCCACATGGCTGATTTCGATGGTGTTGTACAACGAGTTAACCAACGTATTAAAGATTTTCGCTCCAAAGGATTGCCAATTATTTATGTGCAACATCAAGATGAAGAACTGGTTCCCAATACTACTGCGTGGCAATTTGCACCTGAACTTGATGTACCTGAAGATGCAACGGTGGTTGCTAAAATTCATCCAGATTCTTTTTATCATACAGAACTTCAAAAGGTTTTGGATGATTTAGAAGTTACCGATTTAGAAATTTGTGGTGCGCAATCTGATTACTGTGTAGATACAACAATCAGAGTTGCTTTTGACCGTGGATATAAAATTAGAATCGGATACGATATGCATACAACAGAAGATTCTAAATACATGACTGCACTACAGATGCGCGACTATTTTAAGGATATGTGGAATGGCCGTTTTGCAGAAGTATACGGAGGTTAGTGATGGATAATTCACAGATTCAATCGTATTGGCAGGATTTTATTAAACAACATCAAATCGATGCCAATGCTAAAGTAGACGCATATAGTTTTGGTGCTGGTAAAGTGATGGAAGACGAGCTGGCTAATTTAGTGGCAAATGGTTTTAAAACAGCAACAACTTCCGCAGCTGAGTTGTATGAGCCTGACGAAGAAATACCGCAAGTTGGAGATTACAATATTATTTTAGATGGAAGCGGGCAACCTGTGTGTGTTACTCAAACTAAAGTAGTAGAGACGGTTCCCTTTAAACAAGTGATGGTTGAACATGCTTATCACGAAGGCGAAGGAGACCGTTCCTATGAGTATTGGCACCAAGCACATGTTGAGTTCTTTACCGACGAATATCGAGAAGTAAATAGGACTTTTAATGAAAGTGTTCCAGTAATTTGTGAAGTTTTTGAATTAGTAGGTAAATAATATGCAACGATTTCTAGTTAAAAATAGTGATAATGCCGCACCGATGGCAAAATATATGAAGAATAAGTTTTCGTTTTTAGGTGTTAAAACACCAGAACGAAAATCGGCGGAGAAAGACCTACTCCAAGTGAGCAAAGAGTGGGATTTATCACTTTTATTTAGTGAAATATATGCCTATTATAATCAGCCAGAACGTGAGTATCAGTATGTGGCAATTGATTTATTGTTAAAAAATGAAAAGAGATTGTCGGCAGCTGACTTAGAAAACATTTATGGATTAATTGATCAAAAATCCTGGTGGGATAGCGTAGATGCTTTACGTAAACCAATTAGCATGGTTGCAGCACATTCATGAACAGACTTTGAAATTATTAGCAGACAATTTGTGAATAATCCGAGCTTTTGGCAGCGTCGCGTTGGATTAAATTTACAATTGGGATACAAAGATAAGATGGATACAAATTATCTTTCTCGAATGATTGAGGATGATTTAGATACGGATGAATTCTTTATTCAAAAAGCGATTGGATGGGCATTGAGAGACTTCAGTAAAACTAATCCAAAATGGGTTGCTGATTTTATCGATAATCATAACTTGAGTAAATTAGCGGTTCGTGAAGGTAGTAAATATTTATCTTAAGTTCTTTGAAACAGGTTTTGAAAAGGACTATTATTAACATTAGATTAAATAAAAAAGGGGTAATTTAACATGGCAAAAGTTGAAAGTTTTGAATTAGACCACACAAAGGTTAAAGCACCATACGTTCGTTTGATTACAGTTGAAGAAGGTAAACAAGGCGACAAGATTTCCAACTTTGATTTACGTTTAGTTCAACCAAACGAAAATGCAATTCCCACCGCTGGATTACATACAATTGAACATTTACTAGCAGGTTTACTTCGTGACCGTATGGACGGCGTTATCGATTGTTCACCATTTGGTTGTCGTACAGGTTTCCATTTGATTATGTGGGGCGAACATACAACCACTGAAGTTGCTAAAGCATTGAAGGGTGCTTTGGATGATATTGCAAACAAGATTGAATGGAAAGATGTTCCTGGAACTGACATTTACAGTTGTGGTAACTACCGTGATCATTCATTATTCTCTGCTAAGGAATGGTCTAAGAAGATTGTTGCTGAAGGTATTAGTGATGATCCATTTGAACGTCATGAAGTTTAAGTTTTAAAATATTCTATTTGTTGATAGAGTAAAAAACCGAATTTAATTATTGCTGGAACGTAGTGGGTTAATTTCAAGCCAAAGTGCGGTCTTGAAAGTTAACCTTATTCTAAGTGGTAAACCACTAAGAATAATTTCACTACTGAGCATAATTAAAATTCGTTTTTTTATTTATACGGTTAGTATTTCTGGAAATGAATAATGGATCACAAAAATAAGTAATCGTGATATAATGTTGTTGTAGAAGAATAGAGCAAGGGATAACCTCTCTATAATAAAAGCCCCGGTAGCAGCCACTACCAGAGCTTTTTTATTTTGCATTAAAGTCGATTATTAATCCACCATGCAAAATAAATTGAGATGAGTTGAGTTATTAAATTCAACTCAAATTGTAGAAGAACTAAAAAAATTTGCAAGGGATTCACCCCCTTTGCTGTCATTGGTATAGTAGCCTAACAGCAATTACCATTATGTCCAGCAAAAAAGTTTAATACAAGTCTTGACAATGATTGGTATTAAATTATTTATAATCAGTTGTACTGACGAAGAAAAAAGAACCAACCCATAACTATGCTAAGTAGTGAAATTATTCTTAGTGGTTTACCACTTAGAATAAGGCTAAGTTTCAAGACCGAACTTTGGCTTGGAATTAGTCCACTACGTTCCAGCAATAGTTATGGGTTGGTTCTTTTAGCTGCAGTAGAAAGTAAATCTAAATATTTAGTACATCCAGAAACAATATTAAGCTGTAATAGCCAATACTTGTTGCACCCGCTGCAATTGTAAAGTTTGGGCCTGGTTAATTTCATCATACAAAACGGCTGCCATAGCTGATGAAACATGACCGTTGTTTACACCACGTTGTACAAAGTTATATTCCTGTTGAAAGGCTTGAATGTAGTAATCACCATCAACGTAAATAGTTTCTTTGTTGTAATCATGGCGAATTTGAGTGAAGTATTTGTTCACAGTTTGGCGAACTAAGTTGATATGTTCGTTGTCACTATGTTTGTGCATTAAACGGTCGCGTAATACGTCATCAATGTATTGATCAGAAGCGTTGATTACTTCTGTGTTAAGCTCCAAAAGTGCATCCCTGACATCTTGTCGTTTCTTAAGGACGTCAGTTGGTTGCTTTGCAATCCAAGCTTTTCGCGCAACTTTTCGTTGATGCGGTGTGATTTGTCCATTTTTAATGTGCCACATTGCATGTCTGTATTGGTTATGAACTTTTTCGTTGTATTTGTGCGTTAAGAAGTGCATACGTTTTACAAAATGACCACGTTGGTCAAAAGATGGAATATCGTATCGATTAATGATCTTTTCATAAATGTTAACTACATCAGCACTGTATTTATCAGCAATCGAAGGGCCGTGAATATAAGTCAAAATGAAGTCTTTAGTTTCATAAAGTAACTTTTGATATTCTTCAATATTGCCAACTTGATTTACGAAACTACCTTTTTGTGACTGTAGCTGTTCGGTTAATGCTTCACGTACATCGTGATCGTCGATTGTATCGCGAACTTGAAGAGTAGCGTAATCGACCATTTTGTTTCGAATGTGATCAATATCTTCTAATGAATAAGTCGTAACTTTCGGTGGCAGAATCATTGGTAACACAATAGCACTGACAATCATACTAATCAGAATAACCAGTGTGGCAATAATGATTAGTTCCTCACGAAATGGAAAGGCATGTCCTGCGATTCGATTTGGAAGGGAGAATGCCATCGCTAGTGTCACTGTTCCATGCACTCCACTTATAGCAAAGACACTTGCCAGGAAGCGATGTTGAGCTGGATCGTGGGCTCCTAGGAAATTATCGTCGGTATTTGGAGACTGGCGAACTGACCAGAAGAAGCGAATAGCGAGCATTGCTAGATAAATCATGATGCTGACACCTAAAATTGGGAACATTCCGGTTGTACCGATAACTTGCATTTCTTTCCAAACGGTTGGAAGAGAAATACCAAGAATTAAAAATACAACACTATTTAGAACATTTGAAATGGTTGTCCAAATCGTGGTCGATGTTAGTTGAACACGAGTTGAAGTAAGACGTAAACGACTTGCTTCCCAGTTGTGAACAATTCCGGTTGCCACAACAGCCAAGATCCCCGACACACCGAATTTTTCTGCTAGTAAATAAACTAAAAATGGTGTTAATAAACTGATTGGAATAACGGTTGTTTCTGGATTTTTAGTATGGACGTTCAAACTAACACGCAGATATACAATCAAAAATCCTGCGACAATCCCAACAAGGACGCCCCCAAATGCAACAAAGGCGAAATGCTCTAAACCGTAAACAACCGAAAACTTACCTTTTGAAAGAACCGAAAGTGCCAAATCTAATACCACTAAACCAGTAGCATCATTAAATAGTGATTCAAGTTCTAAAGCCTCGCCAACTCCAGCTGGCATATCTGTTTCGCCAGTCAATGATTTAACAGCTACGGCATCAGTTGGTGTGACGATGGCTGCCAAAGCAATTGCAAGCGGTAAAGTCCAACCAGCTTCGAAAACGTTAGTTAGGAGGCCAACCACCAAGGTACTAGCTAAGGCTAGAATAACGGATAAGAAGAATATGGTTCCAAATCGTTGTCGGATTTTGGAGAAGGACTGTTTTTGCCCGTCGATAAACATGATGGGTACGATGATCATTAATAGAAAGAATTCAGGTCGTAATTCAAATGATTTGAAAAAAGAGGTGAATGATAGTGCTACACCGACTGCAATAAGAATGAAAGCTTCCGGTATTTTAGATATAAATGGCTTAATAATGTTGGTTAATATGACTCCAACCAGTAAAACTGCCACGGTATAAAATGTTTGCAATGTGATCCCTACTCTCTGTGAAACTGAAATTTGCTAGTGCAATTATAACAAAACACACCCTTAAAATAACCAAGTAGCGCTAAATATTTAATGATAAACGAAGTTTGTTTCAAAAAAGAAATATATTTTCTTTTGTAAATGATAGCCGGTTTCATTGGTTTAGATAAAAATTCTTTGCTACAATATTAGTTGTGAACGCTTACAAAAGAATTTAGGAGGAACTGTAATGTATAAAAAATATTTTCCAAAAGGCTTTTCAAAAGGATTTTTATGGGGTGGCGCGACTGCTGCTAACCAAGTTGAAGGTGCCTGGGATGTTGATGGTAAAGGACTCACAACTGCCGAAGTCGTAGAAAAGGCCAAGAGTCGTACTGATATCACACTAAGTGCAGTTTCTAAAGATAGTATTGAAAAAGCGATTGAAGATAAGACAACTGAAAATTATCCTAAACGTCGTGGAGTGGATTTCTACCATAACTATAAAGAAGATATCGCACTCTTCGCTGAAATGGGCTTTAAAGCTTATCGTATGTCGATTGCTTGGTCTCGTATTTTCCCTGAAGGAACGGAATCAGAACCCAACGAAGCTGGATTAGCATTTTACGATAAAGTATTTGATGAATTAGCTAAGTATGACATCGAACCAGTCGTAACAATTTCTCATTACGAAATGCCATTGAACTTAACACTTAAGAAAAATGGTTGGATTGACCGTTCAGTGATTGATGACTTTTTACGTTTTACAGACGTAATCTTCAAACGTTATCAAAACAAAGTTAAGTACTGGATGACATTTAATGAAATTAACGCCGCTATATGGGGTGGCTTTGTTGGAACTGGCTCTGTTGATTCCGATATGTCAGAATCAGAGCAGCTTCAACTCCGTTACCAAGCATTGCACCATCAATTTGTTGCTAGTGCTATGGCAGTTAAGCAGGGTCATGCAATCAACCCTGATTTCAAGATTGGTAGTATGTTAGCTCGTGGCGTTTCATATCCTAAGACATCTAACCCAGTTGATGTGCGTGCTGCACAGTTTGTGGATCAACAAAACTTGTTCTTTGATGATGTTCAAGTCCGTGGCGAATATCCAGACTTTATGAACCGTTACTTTGCTGAAAATAACATTGTTATCAAAATGGAACCCGATGATGAAAAGATTATTAAAGAAGGAACCGTTGATTACTTAAGCTTCAGTTACTACATGTCAAATGTGACTGGTGCCGTTAAGAGTGACAACGAAACGGTTGGTAACATTACAGAAGGCGAACCTAATCCTTACTTGGAAACAAGTGACTGGGGATGGCAAATTGATCCAATCGGACTTCGGATTACATTGAACGAACTTTGGGATCGTTATCAAGTACCTTTGTTTGTTGTTGAAAATGGACTCGGAGCGGTTGATAAGCTTGAAGAAGATGGTCACGTTCATGATAGCTACCGCATTGACTATCTCAGAGCTCATGTGGAACAGATGAAAGAAGCTGTTAAAGACGGTGTTGATTTGATGGGTTACACAATGTGGGGACCAATCGATTTAATCAGTGCTGGAACATCTGAAATGTCCAAACGTTACGGATTTATCTATGTTGATCAAGATGATGATGGTAACGGATCTAAGAAACGAATTCGCAAGGATTCCTTTGAATGGTACAAGAAGGTTATTCATTCAAATGGGGAAGATCTTAAATAGAATGTTAAATCAAAAGAAGTTGGAAGCTTATTTCCAACTTCTTTTTAGTTTGTTAATGAAAGTTAGTTCAAAATTGGTGCTATCTATTGTATGCTGAATATCTAAGACAAAAAGGACGGAAAGCCAATGAATAGATTTGCTAAAGCAACTTTACCAAACCAAATTATCGTGGCGATGATTTATGGATTCAGCGCTGCAATTGCCATTAACTTATTTCTGATACCAGCGGGAACGTACTCTTCAGGAGTGACCGGAATGGCGCAGCTAATATCCGCAATTGGTGGCCTGCTACATGTGAATATCAGTATTTCGATTTTGGTGGTTGTACTTAATTTGCCACTTTTGATTCTGGCCTGGTTTAGTATCAGCAAACGATTTACCTTACTGAGCATTGTCAGTGTTGTTGCAAATGCTGTGTTTTTAAAATTCATTCCAGTTCATCAAATTTTAGATGAAAAATTAGCCGCTGTAATCTTTGGTGGAGCGTTAATTGGGGCTGGAGTTGGGCTATGTTTCCGCTATGGATTTTCGACTGGTGGAACAGATATTATTCTCTCCATTATTGGAACGCGAATGGGTAAGAATATTGGACCGATTAATTTAATTATCAATGGCACGATCTTAATGATTGCTGGGATTCTATTTGGTTGGCCAGCAGCTTTATATAGTTTGATTGGGATTTTCATTAATGGATTGATTATGGATTACGTCTATATTCAACAACAGAAAGTCACGGTCACTATTTTCTCGAAGCATCTTGATGATCTATCGAAATATCTTTCTAAAACCAGTCGTGGTGCAACGGTCATGGATGGAACCGGTTTGTACACTGGTGATCCTGTTAAAGTGATTATTACAGTAGTTTCTAAATATGAATTGAACAGTTTGAAAGGTGTTGTGACTTCAATTGATCCTAATGCATTCGTAAGTGTCAGCCCTGTTAACCAACTTTGGGGAAAATTTGCAAAAACGGACTAGACCATAGTTGCATTTTTAAAATGATAGCGTTATTATCTGTGTGTACAAAAGAATAAGCAAGACAGCGATGGTGTTCGCTGTAAATATCTGATTAAGATTGATGACACCTGTCCTTTTGCGGGGCAGGTGTCATCTTTTTTATTTGGAAAATAATAGGAGGGAATTGTATGTCAGTATATATCGAAAAAGTTAAAGCACGAGAGGTCTTTGATTCACGAGGTAACCCAACCGTTGAAGCGGATGTTATCTTATCAGATGGTACGTTAGGTCGTGCCGAAGTTCCATCAGGTGCATCAACAGGTGAACTAGAAGCTGTTGAACTGCGTGATGGCGGAACTCGTTTACAAGGCAAGGGTGTTAGCAAAGCAGTTGAACACGTTAACAGCGCGATTAATACTGCTCTCCATGGCTTAGATCCATTTAATCAAGGTCACGTTGATCAAGTAATGATAGATTTGGATGGTACAAAGAATAAAGGCAAACTAGGTGCCAACGCTATTTTAGGTATTTCAATGGCTACTGCGCGTGCTGCAGCTAACTATCAAAAGGTTCCTTTGTATCGTTACTTAGGTGGAACCGATTTGGAATTACCACAAACATTCCATAACGTTATCAATGGTGGTGAACATGCTGATAACGGAATCGACATGCAAGAATTTATGATTACTCCTGTTGAAAGAACTAGTTTCCGTGATGGATTTGAAAAGATTGCTAATACTTATCACGTTTTAAAGAAAGTTATTGAAGATGCTGGTTATCAATCTGGTTTAGGTGATGAAGGTGGATTTGCTCCTGATTTGAAATCATCTGAAGAAGCTTTGAAGATGTTGCATGAAGCGATTGAAAAAGCCGGATACACTCCTGGTAAAGAAATTGCGATTGCATTTGATGCCGCCGCTTCATATTTCTACAATACTGAAACTAAGATGTACGATTTTGAAGGCACACACAAGACTCCTGATGAAATGGGTGAATATTACGAAGGACTTTTGAAAGAATTTCCAGAAATTATTTCAATCGAAGACCCATACAGTGAAGACGATTGGGAAAACTTTGAGAAGTTCACTGCTAAGATGGGTGATAAAGTTCAAATCGTTGCTGATGATCCAGTTTGCACGAACCCTGAATTAGTTCGTAAAGCCATTAAGAATGGTTTAGCAAACTCTATTTTAATCAAGCTCAACCAAATCGGAACGGTCAGCGAAACATTGGAAACAATTCGTTTAGCTCGTAAGAATGGTTATACAACCATGATTTCTCATCGTTCTGGCGAAACTGGTGATACATTCGTTGCTGACTTCACAGTTGCAACTAACTCAGCTG
Source organism: Pediococcus argentinicus (assembly GCF_001437605.1). Classification (GTDB taxonomy): domain Bacteria; phylum Bacillota; class Bacilli; order Lactobacillales; family Lactobacillaceae; genus Pediococcus; species Pediococcus argentinicus. The sequence goes on along the minus strand of NZ_JQCQ01000002.1, from coordinate 9,994 downwards.
AACTAAAAGCCGGTGCTCCAGCTCGTTCAGAACGTGTTGAAAAGTACAACCAACTTCTCCGGATTGAAGAAGAATTGGGCGAAGATAGTACTCGTTTAGCACATTTTCCAAATAGTGTTGATTTAGATTAGAATAAATTGAATTACTTAAGGGTCGCTATGAAAATAGTGGCCTTTTTATTGTGCATTAAACCATACAAATTCTAATTTATTAATCACTCTTTCTTAATTTAAAAGGATTATAATATAGCCATATATAGCGATATATATAGCTCTGTAAAAGAAAGAATAAGAGATGACAATCATGCAAAATAAAGCAAAGATTGATGCAAGTAAAATTGCACAGGAATCGATTGAAGATGTTTATCAAGAATTTGAAACTTCAAAGGATGGTTTAACAGCTAGTGAAGCTAACAAGAAGCTTCAAGAAGTTGGTAAAAATACAATCCAGCGCGGACAAAAAGAACCACAGTGGAAAGTATTCTTAAAGAACTTTACGAGCTTAATGGCTTTGTTACTCTGGGTCAGTGGATTTATTGCAATCTTTGCCCAAATGGTAGAACTTGGAATTGCAATCTGGGCCGTTAATATTATTAATGGATTATTTAGTTATTGGCAGGAACATGCTGCTCAAAAAGCAACGGATTCATTGCTGAAGATGCTGCCTTCTTATACGCAAGTTATTCGAGACGGTAAGTCACAGCAAATTAACGCTGAAGACTTAGTTCCTGGTGATGTTTTCATTATTCAAGCTGGAAATAGTATTTCCGCTGATGCACGGATTATTGAAGCAACCTCATTTCAAGTTGATGAATCATCGTTAACTGGTGAATCTGTTCAAGTTTCTAAGAAGCCGGAATATGAACATGGTGATGGTCGTTTTGCTGAAGCAAATATGGTTTATGCGGGAACGATTGCTGGTAGTGGAACTGCCACTGCAGTAGCGGTTGCAACTGGAATGCAGACTGAATTTGGTAAGATTGCTAAATTAACTCAAACTCAGAAAACAACTACGAGTCCACTTCAAAAAGAGTTGAATCGTCTAACTCATCAATTATCATGGATTGCGATTGGAATTGGAGTGGCATTCTTCATTGCCGCAATTTTCTTCGTTAAATATCCGGTTGCTAAATCATTTATTTTTGCATTAGGAATGATCGTAGCCTTTATTCCTGAAGGATTATTGCCAACTGTAACGTTATCTCTCGCACAGGGTGTTACGCGAATGGCTAAGAAACATGCGCTCGTTAAGGAACTTAACAGTGTTGAAACACTGGGTGAAACCACTGTTATCTGTTCGGATAAAACCGGAACCTTAACCCAAAATCAAATGACAATTAACCATTTGTGGACTGCCAAACAGGAATATCAAGTTACTGGTGAAGGCTATGTTAATAATGGTGAAGTGCAATTAAATAATCAAAAAGTTGATTATCATAATGATGCTGATTTGGAAATGTTGCTCCGAATTTCAGCATTGAATAACGATACAAAGGTGGAACAACCGGATAAAGCGGGAGATAAGCCTAAAATTGTTGGTACACCAACAGAAGCTTCGTTAGTTATCTTAGCTGAAAAAGCCGGAATGAATGTTGATGAAGAATCAAAAGTATCACCTCGTTTGACTGAACTACCTTTCGATTCAGATCGGAAAAGGATGACCACGATTCATCAATTAGATGAAAAACATCGGAGTGTTTGTGTGAAGGGTTCACTTGATGGAATTTTAGATATTGCTGACTCCATTTTAGATGATGGTAAAGAACGACCAATCACTGATGATGATAAGAAAAAAGTTCTAGATGCAGATGCTGGTTACGCGAAGGATGGACTTCGTTCACTAGCCGTTGCATATCGGGTGGTTGAGAATGATGATGCATCGATGCCAAATGATGTAAAAGACTGGACGATTGAAAATACCGAAAAGCATTTAACTTTCGTTGGATTAACGGTGATGGCTGACCCTCCACGTCCTGAAATTTACGAAGCAATTCAAAAATGTCATGATGCCAATATCAAAGTTATCATGGTAACCGGAGATGGTGCTTTGACTGCCAAGAGTATTGCCGTTAGGATTGGTATTACTAGCAATCAAGCACGTGTCGTAACTGGTGATGAGTTAACAGCTATGAGTGATGATGAGTTAATCAAAGCTCTCGAAGGTGAAATTATCTTTGCCCGAGTAGCACCAGAACAGAAGTACCGAGTTGTGACAACACTTCAAAAATTAGGACATGTTGTTGCTTCAACTGGTGATGGTGTTAATGATGCTCCAGCCTTGAAGAAGGCTGATATCGGTGTCGCGATGGGTGTTACCGGAACTGACGTTGCCAAAGATGCTGCCGATATGATTTTGACTGATGATAACTTTTCTTCTATAGTTGCAGCCATTGAAGAAGGTCGTACAGTTTACAGTAATATTCAGAAATTCCTTCTATATATATTGAATAGTAACGTGTCTGAAGCTGCTCCATCAGTTTTGTTCTTATTCTCACGTGGATTAATTACACTACCACTAACAGTTATGCAAATCTTAACTGTTGATTTAGGAACCGACATGTTTCCAGCCCTTGGATTAGGTGCTGAAAAGAGCGAGCTTGGTATTATGAAACAACCACCACGTGACCGAAAAGCTCACTTATTGAATAAGTCGATTATTTGGAAGGCCTTCGCTTGGTACGGATTAGTCGCTTCAGTAATTTCATCTGGCGCATACTTCTTTGTCAACCACGTCAATACCGGTTGGCCTGCAGGTGCCTTGGCTGCCACAGGGATGAACTACCGGGAAGCTACAACAATGACATTAGCTGCGATTGTCTTCTGTCAAATTGGTGCTGCACTTAACTGTCGTACCAAGGATACTTCGTTATTCAAGATTGGTATTTTCAGTAATCATCGAGTACTATTCGGAATCGCATTTGAAATCTGTCTCTTGGCACTTTTAATCTACGTTCCATTCCTACAAGGATTGTTTAATACAGCCCCACTAGGACTTCAAGAATGGATATTCCTTGTATGTATTCCAATTCCATTAGTACTAGTAGAAGAACTTCGTAAAAAGATTTTTAGAAGAAAAGCATAATTAAAAATGGAATCACAGCAATTTTTACTGTGATTCCATTTTTTTGTTGGTTTTATAACTGATATTTTGAGCCATTTCAGAAAGCTGATGGCGAACAAATGCACGATTGTCGTGTTGAGTTGTAACGATTAAGGTATCGCCGACTTTGATAATTGAATCGCCATTTGGGATAATCTCATTTTCACCATGTCGAATGGAAATAAGAAGACTATTGGCAGGCCAACTAAATTCGCGGACAGCGTGATCCACGAGAGAAGACCCCTCTAAAACTGGAACTTCAATTCGATCCTGTTTACCGGAAGGTTGTTCCAAAAGCTCGGGAACTAGTCGGTGTAATAGTGATTCATAAATTGGCGCACCGTGTAATAGGTCAACTGTCAGATATGCGATTAATGAAACGACAGCCAATGGCATTAAGTGACTGAGAGAGCCGACCATTTCAGTGATTAATAAGATAGCAGTGAAGGGAGCTTTTCCAATTCCAGCAAAATAACCAGCCATGGCGTAAATAATAAAATTAGGTAGAAAAACTAGAGGCATTAAACCGATTTGATGGAGTGCCATTACATAGACGGCTCCAATCAAAGCACCTAAAGTTAGAATTGGTAAGAAAATCCCACCCGGTAGTCCGGAGCCGTAAGCCATAATGGAAAACACAAATCGTACAACTAGGATAGCCATTAAAGCGATCAGAGATGGAGAGATGCTGGTCAAACTTGTGATTAAATGATTCCCACCACCAAGTGTGCTTGGTAGGTAATATCCGATTGGGATGATTAAAAGTAACGGAATGATTCCATTTAACCAATGAGGTAAAAATTTGATTTTTTGATACCAAACACTCGATTTCAGTAGAACGATTTGATATAAACGACCCAAGATTCCCAGAATAACACCAATAATAATTAGATGACCGTAAAGACTTAAAGGAAGAGCATGAGCATATTTAATTGCTAGTACCGGCTTTAATCCGAAAAAGTTCAGTGATATGAAATTAGCGGAGACCGCGCTGGTTAAAGCACTTAACCAAACTACTGGCGAAAAGTTATGATAGATTTCTTCTAAAACGAATAATGTACTAGCAATCGGAGCGTTGAAAGCAGCTGACAAACCAGCTGCGGCACCGCCAGCAATCGAAACGCGTTGGTCTGTTCCACGATGACCCATGATACTAGCATATCCTTGACCGACTGAAGCTCCTAACTGGATTGATGGACCTTCTCGACCGAGCATTAGTCCGGATCCAATCGCCAAAATACCACCAATAAATTTCTTCCATAGAACAGACCACCATTTGGCAGAGTATTCACCAGCTAATTGTCCTTCAACCTGGGGTATTCCTGATCCAGATATGGCGGGTGTAGTTTTAACCATCCATCCAGCAATTAAAGCAATAATTAATCCACCAATTGCAATGGCAACCAACCACCAGCTATTTTGATGTGCCAATCCGTAGATGGATTTAACTCCAGTTAGTGATTTTTCAATGGTGAAGCGAAACATACTAACGATAAAGCCAATGATGATTCCGATAATTAAAGCATTTCCGATAATTTTTAAGCGGGTCGGATCCCAGGTCTTTAAGTGATTTTGCATTAAATTTCATTCCTCATTTAGTGTCGTAATTCAATAGTAGCACTTCCAATCAGCTTTATTAACGAACCATAGATATAAGTTGATATAAATGTATTTTGAGACGGTCTTTTGGTAGCGCTATCTTTAAAAGTCTACTATAATAAAATTAATAAGATGCGGAAGGTGTGAACGTTATGCTTCAATATAAAAAAATTTTGGTACCGGTCGATGGTTCGACTAATGGGGAACTTGCTTTAAAAAAGGCAATTGCTGTTGCCCAACGCAATAACGCTCATTTAGACATTATTACTGTAATCCAATCAACTCGTTTCCTAGATATTTATGGTCACATGGGTTCCAATATGGATTATGTTGCCATTTCGCTTCAGCGTGCCAAAGAATACGTTGATGATTTAAAAGATCAGATTAAAACCAAATACAACTTTGATGATGTAAGTACTGAAGTAGAATCTGGCGAGCCTAAATCCATTGTTGCAATCGACGCACCAAAGAAATTTGGCTCAGATTTAATTATGATGGGTGCTACTGGTTTGAACGCTTTTCAACGAGCAATGATTGGATCAGTTGCTGACTATGCAATTAGAGCTGCTGACTGTGATGTTCTACTAGTTCGGACAGATGACAAGAACCAACCATACCAGAAAGAAGAAAAGGGGGAGTAACCGTGGCTGCAGCAGAACTGAATCCAAAACAATTTTCTAAAATCTTAGTAGGTGTTGATGATTCTCCTGATGCTCAAATGGCATTTCGATTTGCGATGAATCGTGCTAAACAAGATAATGCTGAACTTGATTTAGTATCAGTGCTTGAAGAAGATGAAATCAATATCTATCAAGCTTTGAATAAAGACTATGTTTCTTCCAAACGCGAAGATATGGAAAAGCATTTAAAAGAATATGCGAAAGTTGCACAAGAATTCGGTATTAAAAAAGTTAAAACCTACATTGCAGAAGGTGACGCTGGAGAAACAATTGTCAAAAGTGTTATTCCAGAAGTAGAACCTGATCTTCTAGTAATCGGCTCATCTTCAAGAACAGGAGTAGCCCGCTACTTCGGTTCCCAAGCTTCCTATATGGCCAAGTATTCACCAGTGTCGGTGATGGTAATTAGGTGAGCGTCCTCGAAAATGGGAGACTATGAGTATTAACAAAAAAATCAGTAATAGTGATGGTCTTTATCACTGTTGCTGATTTTTAGGTTAAACGGAGTAGTCTGTTTTCGATGACGCGTTATGGCTATAAAGAAGTGGAGCGGAGTGGTCTGGTTTGTTGTGCGCGTTATGACTATAAAGAAATGGAGCGAACTGGTAATTGTCGATGATGCGTTATGGCCAAAAAGCAATAGAACTATGGCTTTTCAGTACGCCCAACCATATGCTCACCTTCCAACCCAGTAATCACTTCCACAATTTCCTGCTGTGCTGGCGTCAATAAATGATCATTCCGGTAAGCCAGACTAATATGAAAAACAGGTTGGTCGTCATCAACTAAGTCCAAAACGTGAACACGCTGAAAAATGGCAATTTCAGAAATAAAGCCAATTCCCACATTGTTTTCGACCATCTTTTGAACAACTCCAGGGTTATTACTTTGATAGATAATCTTTGGACGGAAATGTGCCATATGACTAAATTGCTTAATTGCTTTAGCGTGAACTGATTGTTCATCCAGTGTAATGAAAGATTCATTTCTTAATTCGGAGAAGCGGATCTTTTTCTTATTGGCAAAAGGAGACTTATCACCAACGATAATTTTAAATGATGATCTAGCAAACTCTTGTGAGTATAACTGCTCATGGTCAATCGGACTGGTAGAACCCAGTAAAGCCATATCAATGGTTCCATTTTCCAGTAATTTGATTAATTCAGCCGAACCACGCTCAATTGGAATGATTTGCTCGAGTAATTTTTCGTCTTCTAATTTAGCAGCAATACTGGGAAAAAACTTCTGAGTAATGATGGGTGGCAGTCCTAAAACAATTTTCTGTTGATTAATGTTATTGATTTCATTTTGTGCAACTTTGAGATGATGCAAAATGGAAATGGCGTGTTCATCGAATTGTTGACCACTGATTGTTACACGTAGTTGGTTGCGGCCCGGGTCACGCGTAAATAGTGTTGCGCCAAGTTCTTTCTCCAATCGTTTAATAGCCAAAGTAATCGTCGGCTGACTAACTTGAAAGTTCTTTGCGACCAAGGAGAAGTTCTTTTGCTTCACGAGGTCATGAAAATACTCAATTTCACGAATATTCATAATTTTTATTTTTGTCCTTATTTTTTGATAGTTAATATTTATGTTCGATTGTACTGTATTTACGGCATTTATAAAAGAAATATTAATTATATTTATAGCTATTTATACATTTGACTATAGTTTTAAACCGCGTGTACACTGACGTCATGAATTTAAGTTTAGTCGGAGGTAATATTATGAGTGAAAATCCAGTAGCAATTTTAAACAATCCTTTCTTAAACAAAGGAACTGCATTTACAAAGCAAGAACGTAAAGATTTAGGCCTTGAAGGTTTACTTCCACCATTCGTTCAAACACTTGACCAACAGGTTGAACAAACCTATGCACAATTCCAAATGAAACAAAATGATTTGGAAAAACGTGTTTTCTTGATGGAAATCTTCAATGAAAACCGTGTGCTCTTCTACAAATTATTCAGTCAACATATCGTTGAATTCATGCCAATCGTGTATGATCCAACTATTGCGGATACAATCGAAAACTACAGTGAATTATATATTCAATCACAAAACGCTGTTTATCTATCAATCGACGAACCAGATATGATGGAAGCCGCATTGAAGAACGCTGCTGATGGTCGCGACATTCGTTTGATCGTTGTTACTGATGCTGAAGGAATTCTTGGTATTGGTGACTGGGGTACAAATGGTGTTGATATCTCTGTTGGTAAGTTGATGGTTTATACAGCTGCTGCAGGAATCGACCCTAGCCAAGTTATGCCAGTTGTTTTGGATACTGGTACAAATAATGAAGGTCTTCTTAACAACAAGATGTATCTTGGAAACCGTCACGAACGTGTAACTGGCGACCGTTACTACAACTTTGTTGATAAGTTCGTTGAAACTGCAGAAAACCTCTTCCCTAAACTTTACTTACATTTTGAAGATTTCGGACGTGGAAATGCTGCTAACATCTTAAACAAGTACAAAGATCAAATCACAACATTTAATGATGATATCCAAGGAACAGGAATTATTGTTCTTTCAAGTATGCTTGGTGCACTTAACATTTCAAAACAAAAGTTCACTGATCAAGTTTACCTATCATTTGGTGCTGGTACTGCCGGTGCTGGAATCACAAAGCGTGTCTTTGATGAATTCGTTCAAGAAGGTATGTCTGAAGAAGAAGCACGTAAACATTTCTACATGGTTGATAAGCAAGGATTGCTATTCGACGATGACGATACTTTGACACCAGAACAAAAACCATTTGCTCGTTCACGTAGCGAATTTGATAACGCTGATGAATTAACAAACTTGGCTGCTGTTGTTAAAGCTGTTCACCCAACTGTTTTAGTTGGTACATCAACACAACCTGGAACATTTACACAAGAAATCGTTCAAGAAATGGCTAGCCATACAGAACGTCCAATCATCTTCCCACTTTCTAACCCAACTAAGTTGGCAGAAGCTAAGGCAGAAGATTTGATCAAATGGACTGACGGTAAAGCACTTGTTGCAACTGGTATTCCAGCTGCTGATGTTGAATACAAAGGTGTTACTTACCAAATCGGTCAAGCTAACAACGCACTTGTATACCCAGGTCTTGGTTTAGGTGTGATTGCTTCAACAGCTAAGGTTCTAAATGATGAAATGATCTCTAAAGCAGCTCATTCATTAGGTGGAATCGTTGATGCTGACAAACCAGGTGCTGCAGTATTGCCACCAGTTTCAAAATTAGATCAATTCTCAAACACAGTAGCCACAGCCGTAGCTCAAAGTGCAGTAGACCAAAAACTAAATCAAGAACCAATTGATGACGTTGAAAAGGCCATCTCAAATACTAAATGGGTTCCTGAGTACTAAAAAATAGAACACTGTCACAAAGATGCGCACTACAAAACTGAACCAGAAAAACAGAGAAAGAAAGTGAATCAAAATGACTGCATTTATCACATCAGTAGGAAGTATCGTCACAATTTTACTTATGATGGCTTTAGGTTTTGGCCTTCGTGGATTAGGATGGTTTGATGATAACTTTAGTGGAAGTATTTCAAAATTAATCATGAACGTTGCTTTACCAGCTTCAATCTTCATGTCAGTTATGAAGAACCTTACTTTGCCAAAATTAGTTAGTCTTTCAAGTGGATTGATTTATTCATTTGGTGGCGTAATTATCGGTTATATTGTCGCATGGTTGACTGTTAAATTATTAAAGATTCGTCCTGGCCGTCGTGGACTATTTATGAACACGGTTGTTAACGCCAACACAATTTTTATTGGTTTGCCACTTAACTTGGCATTGTTTGGTACGAAGAGTTTGCCATACTTCTTGGTTTACTATGTAACTAACACCGTTTCAACATGGGCATTTGGAGTATTCTTGATTTCAAATGATGATCCTACAAAGGAAAAAGGTGCTAAATCAAATGCTAAGTTTAACTGGAAGAAGCTTTTACCAGCTCCATTGTTAGGTTTCTTAGTTTCACTTGTTTGGTTGATTCTTAACTTACCAGTTCCAACATGGGCAGGAAACACATTGACTTATGTCGGTGGATTGGTAACACCTTTGTCATTGATTTACATCGGTATCGTTTTACACGATGCAGGTTTGAAGAGTATCAAGTTTGACCGTGATACAATCGTTGCTTTGTTAGGTCGTTTCGTATTAGCTCCAGTAGTAATTACATTGTTAATTCTTCTTGGTAGCCACATGGGACACGCACTTCCAACAATGGAAATGCAAACATTGATTGTTCAAGCTTCAGCTCCAGGTCTTGCTGTTATGCCAATTCTTGCTAACGAATCACATGGTGATGTCGAATACGCAACTAACTTGGTTACAACAAGTACAATCTTATTCATTGTTGTTGTTCCAATCGTAATGACATTGATTCAATATATTTAAATTAGAGTGTGAAACAAACCGGGTAATTCCTGAGTAATAACAGAAAATAACCTATGATTGTGCATTTGCAATCATAGGTTATTTTTAGTTATATGGACGGGATTGGTTTGGAGAACAGGTTTCAAAAATAAGAGTGCTGAACAAGTCGGTATTTCATGAGTAATAACAAAAAAATAACTATGATTGCGTACTTGATCTGAACCCATAATATTGGACTA